>NHEZ01000027.1 GCA_002172585.1 Cellulomonadaceae bacterium TMED98
CCCGTCAGCGCCACCAGCAAGGGCCTTGTCGACGAGCGTGGAAATCTTCACCGCTCCGCCGGCTATGACACCTCCGCGCCTGGAGTGTTTGTTGCCGGAGATGCTGGCCGCGGAGCGTCCCTGATCGTCTGGGCCATTGCCGAGGGCCGTGCGGTCGCCGCCGAGGTGGATAAGTACTTGGAGGGGGAGACGTCCCTCCCGGCGCCGGTCAAGGCGACAGATCAGCCCATCTCTGTCTAGGCTGGAAGTCCCAGTCCTGCTTCCGTGTGAGGAGCGCTATGCGCCGCGCCAAAATTGTCGCCACCCTTGGTCCCGCCACTAGTACCTACGACCAGCTTCGTGCCCTGATTCGAGCGGGGATGAATGTGGCCAGGTTCAATCTGAGCCACGGCTCCCACGCCATCCACGAAGAGGTCTACGCCAACCTGCAACGGGCCTCCGCTGACGAGGGGGTCCCGGTCGCCATCTTGGCGGACCTCCAGGGGCCGAAGATCCGGCTTGAGACCTTTGCCGATGGTCCGCATCTGTTGAACCCGGGGGACATCCTCACCATTACGACGGAGGACACTCCCGGCACGAAAGACCTGGTGGGAACCACGTTCAAGGGTCTTCCGCAGGATGTGAAACCAGGCGACACACTGCTCGTCGATGACGGCAAGATTCAGCTCGAGGCCACGGACACCACACAAACCACCGTGGTCACGAAAGTCATTGTCGGCGGGATGGTGTCGAACAACAAAGGCATCAACTTGCCCGGTGTCGCCGTGTCCGTGCCTGCCCTGTCTGACAAAGATGAAGATGACCTCCGGTGGGCGCTGAAGCTCGGTGTCGATTATGTCGCGCTCAGTTTTGTCCGAAACGCCGAGGACGTTGTGAGAGTCCGTGAAGTCATGGCCGAACAGGGCATTACCGCGCCGGTCATCGCGAAGATTGAAAAGCCCCAGGCCGTCGACGTTCTCCACGACATCGTGGATTCTTTNGACGGAATTATGGTCGCCCGCGGCGACTTGGGTGTGGAACTTCCGCCCGAGACCGTCCCGATTGTGCANAAACAAGCCATCGAGGAGGCCAGGCGCTGGGCGAAGCCGGTCATTGTGGCGACACAAATGTTGGAGTCGATGATTTCCAACCCGGTGCCGACTCGTGCCGAAACCTCCGATGTCGCCAACGCCATCCTCGATGGAGCCGATGCGGTGATGCTCAGTGGCGAGACAAGTGTCGGACAGTATCCGATTCAAACCGTTGAAACCATGGCCAGAATCTGTGCCTCCACCGAAGTCGCCGGTGCGGACCGGGTTCCGCCGCTGGGGACAAAACCCAAAACCTTGGGAGGGGCGATCACCCTGGCGGCCGTGGATGTGGCTGAGTTTGTCGATGCGAAGTTTGTTTGCATCTTTAGCGAATCCGGCGATTCGGCCAGGCGGATGTCTCGCCTTCGCTCGTTGATTCCGATGCTCGCCTTCACCCCATCTGAGGCCACAAGACGCCGTATGGCATTGACNTGGGGAATCGAAAGCGTGCAGGTCGATCGTGTCGGTCACACAGACGCGATGTATCAACAGGTGGACGACATTCTTTTGGGCAGAAAGCTTGCCAAAAAAGGCGACAAAGTCGTGGTGATCTCGGGATCTCCCCCCGGAATCCCCGGCAGCACCAACGACCTTCGGGTGCACCAGGTCGGAGACGCGACGAGTGGCGCGGCTCCTGTCTGGAAAAACGGAGCCTAACGCTCGTCCATCCGGGGGTGTAGTTAGGCACGACCCCCGGACGGACTACTGGGTCACAGAGTGACCGATGGTGAGGAGCCGTCTGCGACTCCCGCAGTCACACGCGAGGTTGTGGATGGCTCATCGACAATGGAAGGGATGCGGCCGCCTCGGAGTGAATGCGGGGAAGACGCGTCAGGAAGCCCACACGCCACATGAGCGTATTGGCGCGTGCCCTGTTCTCGTCTCACCACTCCACCACGCTAAAACCGGGGTTTCTCCCGGGTGACAGAGGGTAGGGCAAACCGCATGTGGAGAAAAAGTGCCGGATGTGGGATTTGAACCCACACGCCCTTTCGGACAAAGCATTTTGAGTGCTCCGCGTCTGCCATTCCGCCAATCCGGCATGTGCACAACCGCTCCAGTCACGACGATACCGTAGGCTCGAACGGTGAGTGAAGAAGGCGCCCCCGTCTCACGCGAGCGCACCGTTATTGTCGCCGAAGATGAGTCGCTCATCCGGATGGATGTCATAGAAACACTGAAAGATAACGGTTTCACTGTGGTGGGTGAGGCCGGCGACGGCGAGAAAGCCGTCGAACTCGCACGTGAGCATCAGCCAGACGTGGTGGTCATGGACGTGAAGATGCCACTGTTAGACGGCATCAGCGCAGCCGAGATTCTCTCGAAAGAAAAGATTTGCCCGGTCGTTCTTCTCACGGCCTTTAGCCAGCGCGAGCTGGTGGAGCGCGCGACCGAAGCGGGGGCACTGGCCTATGTGGTGAAGCCCTTTGGGCCAAACGACTTGATTCCGGCCATCGAGATTGCGCTGAGCCGGTATCAGCAGCTAACCGCGCTGGAAGACGAGGTCGCGGACTTGGCGGACCGGCTCGAGACCAGAAAAGTCCTGGATCGTGCCAAAGGCATNCTGAACGACACGATGGGGCTCACCGAACCGGAAGCATTCCGTTGGATTCAAAAAGCCTCCATGGATCGGCGCCTGACGATGCGAGAGGTCGCTCAGACGGTCGTGGACCANCTCGCTGAGGCGGCGGCNCAGAAGGANACAGAGCACGCCCCCGAGGATTAATCTCCCGGACGAAGGTCCTTCAGATAGTTCGTCATCCGAATAGTGGAGAGTCGATTGCCGGCTTCGTCGGAAATGGCGATCTCGTGGGTGCACAGCGTGCGGCCAAGCGATACCGCGCGGCATACCCCCCGGACAATTCCGTCACGGACCGCCTTCGAGTGGGANGCGTTGATTTCNATTCCGACGGCAATTCGACCAGGCCCTGCGTGGACGGCGGCCGACAGCGACCCCAAGGATTCGCCGAGCACGACGTGGGCTCCACCGTGGAGCAGTCCAATCACTTGACGGTTGCCCTCAACGGGCATCGTCGCAATCGATTCCTCTGCGCTCAGCTTCTCAACGGTGATCCCCATTTTCTTGGCCAACTCGCCACCTTCGGTCTCGACCAGGCGGGCGACGAGGGAGGGATCCATATCGGCGGGATACTCGACCACAGTGCTCCTTAGGAGGGTCCTCAGTTCGGAGAGCCCGGCGGATAGGCTGGGCTCGTGAACGCGCCTTCCAAGCCTACTCTGATGCTGATTGACGGTCATTCCCTGGCATTCCGGGCGTTTTACGCACTGCCGACGGAGAGTTTTGTCACCCCGGAAGGTCAGCACACCAACGCGATTCACGGCTTTTTGTCGATGATGCTGAGTCTTCTTAAGAACGAAAATCCCAGTCATCTCGCCGTCGCCTTCGATGTGTCGCGGTATTCCTTCCGCACCCGGGAGTATCCCGACTACAAAGCGACCAGAGGAGAGACTCCAGAAGAGTTCATCGGCCAGGTGCCCCTGCTGGAAAAGGCGCTCGGTGCCATGAACGTCACCACCCTCAGTAAAGAGGATTACGAGGCAGACGACATCATCGCGACACTCGCAACCCGGGGTGCCGAGGCCGGCTTTCATGTGTTGGTCGTCAGTGGCGACCGCGACACCTTCCAGTTAGTGACCGACGACATCACAGTGTTGTATCCGAGCTCGCGCGGTGTGGCGGAGCTCAAGCGCTACACCCCCGAAGCGGTCGAAGAGCGCTACGGCATTCCACCCCAGAAATATCCCGATATTGCGGCGCTGGTGGGCGAGACCAGCGACAACCTGGTCGGTATNGACAAAGTGGGCGAAAAAACCGCGGTGAAGTGGATTACCCAGTACGGCTCATTGGACGAACTTCTCGCGCATGCCGANGAGATCGGCGGAGTAGTCGGCAATAATCTGCGCGAACAGCGAGACCGCGCCATCCGAAACCGTCAGCTCAACGCCCTCATTCGCGATGTGGAGCTGCCGGTGACGGTCCAGGAGCTCGCCCGCGGAGACATCGACACCGCCGCGGTGAGAGAGGTGTTCGGCCAGCTTCGATTCCGCACCCTCACCGAACGGGTCCTCGCGCTGGCCGGAGACACCGAGGCAATTGTCGAGGCGACTTCCACCGCAGAGGTCCCTGCCGCTCAGGCGCTTCTGGATGAAGAACTCGCGCACTGGTTAGACCAGCATCCGGGCCCTCTCGCGATCAGCGTGGAGCGGGGAGTGGGCGGAGTGGTGTGTGGAATCTCCGACGGCGTCGATGCGGTGCTGGTCGTCGACACCCCGGGAAGTGCCGACTCAGAGCCCCTTAAAACCGCTCTCGGCGACCCGGAGCGGACCTGGTGGTGGGAGAGCGCCAAAGCGGCTTTTCACGTCGTAGATGACGCNGGATGGACGGTGCCAGAGTCGGTGGGTGGTTGCCTCCGGCTGTTGGCGTGGCTGGAGGCCCCCGGTCGGAGAACACCCGGTCTGGAAGACCTNGTCACTGCCCACCTCGCCGAGAACATGCCGGAGTCAGCCAAAGACACGCTGCTGGGAGCAGACGATGAGCTCGCGCAGAGGGCGTGGTGGGTCCACCGCGTGTATTCCCCCCTGCTCGATGCGGTGCCAGAAAGCCAAGCCGCTGTGTACCGCGACATCGAGCTGCCGTTGGTTCCCATTCTGTGGGCGATGGAGCGGGTAGGAATTGGAGCGGATCGGTCTGGGCTCGACGCGCTGGAGGCGAGCCTCGGGGAAGCGGCCGGTGATTTTGAGCGGCAGGCTTTTGCGGCCATCGGCCACGAAGTCAACCTTGCCTCTCCGAAACAACTCCAGACCGTCCTGTTTGACGAGTTGCAGATGCCAAAAACCCGGCAAACCAAGACCGGTTTCTCGACCGACCAATCGGCGCTGAGCGATCTGCAGGAGAGCAACCCGCACCCATTCCTCGATGCTCTGCTCGGACATCGAGACCAGACCAAGCTTCGGCAAATCGTCGAGGGGCTCCGTCAGGCCATCGGCGACGATGGTCGACTGCACACCACGTTCGACCAAACGGGGACAAGCACCGGCAGGCTGAGCTCCCTTGACCCCAACCTGCAGAACATTCCAGTGCGCACCGCGATTGGACACGAGATACGAGCCACATTCGTGTGTCAAGAGCCGTTCCAGACGCTCTTGACCGCTGATTATTCGCAAATAGAGATGCGCATCATGGCGCACTTTTCCCAGGACGAATCCCTCATTGACGCCTTTCAGCGGGGCGAAGACCTCCATAACTACGTCGGTGCTCAGGTGTTCCACGTGGATCCCACAGCAGTCACGGCGGAGATGCGGACCAAAGTCAAAGCCATGAGCTACGGCTTGGCCTACGGCCTGTCCGCTTATGGACTGGCCAAGCAGTTAGGGATCGAACCGTCTGAGGCGAAGAACTTGATGTCTGAATACTTCACCCGATTTGGCAAAGTCCGCGACTATTTACGCGAAGTCGTCGAACAAGCCCGCACCGATGGCTACACCGAGACGCTTTTTGGCCGCAGGCGCCCGTTTCCCGAGCTCAAGTCGTCCAATCGGGTGGCGCGTGAAGCAGCTGAACGTGCGGCGCTCAACGCCCCGATGCAGGGAACCGCGGCAGACATCATTAAACGCGCAATGATTCAGATTGCCGCCAGGCTTCAGTCCGAGAAGCTGTCCTCACGAATGCTGTTGCAGGTCCACGACGAGTTAATCTTCGAGGTCCAGGCGGGGGAGCAGGAGACACTGGAGGCTTTGGTTCGCGAAGAAATGGGTCACGCGGCCCAGTTGCGCGTCCCCCTCGAGGTGAATGTGGGCATCGGCGCAAACTGGGATGCTGCGGCGCACTAGCGGTTGCCGGAGTTCCAGCGAGCGGATACACTGAAGGGTCGCCCTGCGGGGCGATTTCGCCCTGTCCACGTCCCGGAAAGTCCGGGCCTGAGAAAAAACCTGTAGAGAGTAACCGACTATATGACCCCCGCTGCGACCACCGGCCCGAAGCAAATTGCCGTCAACGACATTGGCACCTCCGACGACTTCCTGGCCGAGGTCGAGAAAACTCTGAAGTTCTTCAACGACGGTGACCTGATCGAAGGAACTGTTGTCAAAATTGACCGCGACGAGGTCCTCCTCGACGTCGGATACAAAACCGAAGGGGTTATCCCTTCCCGTGAACTCTCCATCAAGCACGACGTGGACCCCAACGAGGTTGTGAACGTCGGCGATGGCATCGAGGCCCTTGTTCTTCAGAAGGAAGACAAAGAAGGCCGTTTGATTCTCTCCAAGAAGCGCGCCCAGTATGAGCGCGCCTGGGGTGATGTGGAAAAGATCAAAGAAGCCGACGGTGTCGTCACCGGAAGTGTGATCGAGGTCGTCAAGGGTGGTCTGATTGTGGACATCGGTCTGCGTGGATTCTTGCCCGCGTCATTGATTGAACTTCGTCGTGTCCGCGACCTGACCCCCTATTTGGGACAAGAAATTGAAGCCAAGATTCTGGAGCTCGACAAGAACCGGAACAACGTGGTTTTGTCCCGCCGCGCACTGCTGGAGCAGAGCCAGAGCGAGACCCGCTCCAGCTTCCTCACCAACCTCGAAAAAGGCCAGATCCGGAAGGGTGTGGTGTCCTCCATCGTGAACTTTGGAGCCTTTGTTGACCTCGGTGGTGTTGACGGTCTCGTCCACGTTTCCGAACTCAGCTGGAAGCACATCGAGCACGCCAGTGAAGTCGTCGAGGTGGGCCAAGAGGTTGCCGTCGAGGTTCTGGAGGTGGATATGGACCGCGAGCGCGTCTCGTTGTCGCTTAAAGCCACCCAGGAAGACCCCTGGCAGGTCTTTGCCCGCACCCACGCCATTGGACAGATTGCACCGGGTTCGGTGACCAAACTGGTCCCCTTCGGTGCCTTTGTGCGCGTGGCTGACGGGATCGAGGGATTGGTTCACATCTCCGAGCTGTCGGATAAGCACATCGAACTGGCCGAGCAGGTCGTCTCCTCCGGTCAACAGGTATTCGTCAAAATCATCGATATTGACCTCGAGCGCCGACGCATCTCGCTGTCGCTGAAGCAGGCCAATGAGGGTGTGGACCCCGAGGGGTCAGAATTTGACCCGGCTCTGTATGGAATGCCGACCGAATACGACGACAAGGGCAACTACACCTACCCCGAAGGGTTCAACCCCGAGACNGGTGAATGGCTGGATGGTCACGACGAGCAGCGTGCTGAGTGGGAGCGGGAATACGCCGCCGCCCAGTCCCGTTGGGAGGCTCACAAAGCCCAGGTCGCCCACATGGCCGCCATGGTGATTGAGCCCGTCGAAGGGTCGTCGGAAGACGACGAGGCGCCGATGCAGGCTTCTCAGCCCGAAGAGTCTGAAGGGACTCTCGCGGATGATGAGACCCTGGCGGAGCTTCGCGAGAAACTNGGCGGCACCGGAGAGTAATCTGCCGCAGAAAGCGGAGGGTGCTGTGACCGTTGTCGCGCTCACCGGCGGTATCGCCGCGGGGAAGTCGCTGGTCTGTGACGTGTTATCCCAGCACGGTGTCCGGGTCGTTGACGCTGACCAGGTCGCCCGCGACGTGGTGCAGCCGGGCATGCCCGCACTGCAGGCGATTGCGAAGCGTTTTGGTCCAGATGTTCTCCAACCTGATGGCTCACTCGACCGCCAGGCGTTGGGGCAGTTGATTTTTGCCGACCAGGCAGCGCGCGAGGATCTAAACGCGATTGTGCACCCGGCTGTGTGGCAGGAATCCCACCGGCTTTTTTCTGAGCATGGGGCCGAGTACCCTGCGGTGCCACTGGTGTACGCCGTGCCGCTTCTTGTCGAGGGCAATCGTGTCGACGAATTTGANCTGGTGATTGTGGTTCACGCCCCACGGGAGACCAGAGTTGCTCGCCTGGTCGACCACCGGGGCATGAATCACGACGACGCCGTCGCCAGGGTCGACGCTCAAGCCACGGACGAGGAGCGTCTGTCGATTGCTGACGTGGTACTCCATTCCGGCGATACCGAGGACCAGACCCGGTCTGACGCAATCNGNCTGGCCNCCCTCNTTGTCGAGCACTGGCCAGACGGTCTGGAGGCTCTNCCCGCGGCTTTCTCCAGCCCCACCCGTTAGCCTCGAGCGCTATGGAACCGACTCGCAGCTACCGCCCCTTTGAGGTGGTCAGTGAGTACACCCCCAGCGGTGACCAGCCCAAGGCATTGGATGCGCTGGAGAGCAAACTTCGTGCGGGGGAGACCGACGTCACTCTGCTGGGCGCGACAGGAACCGGTAAATCGGCGACCACTGCCTGGCTGGTCGAGCGTCTCCAGCGGCCCACGCTAGTGATGGCACATAACAAGACCTTGGCGGCGCAGTTTGCCAACGAACTACGCGAGATGTTTCCCCATAACGCCGTCGAATACTTCGTGTCCTATTACGACTACTACCAACCAGAGGCCTACGTCCCGCAGACCGACACGTTTATCGAAAAAGACTCGTCGGTCAACGCCGAAGTCGAGAGGCTCCGGCACAGCACCACCAACTCTCTCCTGTCCAGGCGAGACGTGATTGTGGTCTCCACCGTGTCGTGTATTTATGGTCTGGGCGCGGCCGAAGACTATCTGGAGGCGATGCTGGCTCTCCAGGTCGGTCAGACCATTTCCCGGGATCAACTGGCCAGAGCCTTCGTGCACATGCAGTATCAGCGAAACGACGTCGCATTCTTGCGAGGAACATTTCGGATGCGGGGCGACACGGTCGAAATCATCCCGGTATATGAGGAATACGCGCTCCGAATTGAGATGTTCGGCGACGAAATCGAATCACTCTCCACCCTGCACCCCCTCACCGGAGAGGTACTGGGCGTGATCGACAGTGTCTCGGTGTTCCCGGCGACTCACTACGCCGCGTCGCCCGAGACGATGAAGCGGGCTGTCGTGGCGATTCGCGAGGAGATGGAAGATCGAGTCGCCTGGTTTGAAAAAGCCGGAAAACTTCTCGAAGCACAACGCATTCGGATGCGCACCACCTACGACCTCGAAATGATGGAACAGATTGGTTTCTGTTCCGGCATTGAAAACTATTCGAGGCATATCGACGGGCGTGAACCAGGCGAGCCCCCGCACTGTTTATTGGATTATTTCCCCGATGACTTCCTCACGGTGATTGACGAGTCCCACGTCACCGTGCCCCAAATTGGCGGGATGTATGAGGGGGACGCGTCTCGTAAACGAACCCTGGTCGAGCATGGATTCCGTCTTCCCAGCGCATTGGATAACCGCCCGCTGCGCTTCGACGAGTTTCTTGAGCGCACCGGCCAGAGGATGTATCTCTCCGCCACCCCCAGCTCCTATGAACGGGAGGTCTCAGACGGTGTTGTGGAGCAGATTATCCGCCCGACGGGACTGGTGGATCCGAAAATCGAGGTCAAACCCGCGCAGGGCCAGATCGACGACCTGATGGAGCAAATCCGGATACGCACCAAGAAAAACGAGCGGATTCTGGTGACGACGCTCACCAAGAAAATGGCCGAAGACCTCACCGACTACCTCGAAGAAGCAGGCGTCCGGGTNCGATACCTCCACAGCGATGTCGACACNTTGAAGCGGGTNGAATTACTGACCGAGCTTCGNGCNGGGGTCTATGACGTCCTTGTCGGNATCAACCTTCTNCGTGANGGNNTGGATCTTCCCGAAGTGTCNCTCGTGGCGATNCTGGATGCGGATAAAGAAGGTTTCCTTCGCTCACAAACCTCNCTGATTCAAACNATTGGNCGGGCAGCCAGGAACGTNGGNGGAGAGGTGCATATGTATGCNGCGAATGTGACGGATTCCATGCANCGCGCCATTGACGAAACCAACCGGCGTCGAGACATGCAGGTCGCCTACAACACCGAACACGGGATTGACCCCACTCCACTGCGGAAAAAGATTGGCGATATCACCAGCGTGCTGGCTCGAGAAAAGGCTGATTCGGATGAGTTGGTCGGTCANGGGGATGGTGACTCGGAGATGCCGGTCATGCGTGCCGCNGCCGGAACCGAAGANCTNCCACAGCTGATCCGNCAGCTCACTGATCAGATGATGCAGGCGTCTTCGGAGCTGAAGTTTGAATTAGCNGCNAGGCTCCGGGACGAAGTCGCCGAGTTGAAGCGAGAGCTTCGNGAAATGACCGAGCACGCGCGGAGCTGACCNNNAGGTCGAGCTTCACTGCTTACACTGAACCGTGCCCATCGAGAAACCGAAGACCGATCAGGTCCTCTCCGTCCAAGGCGCACGNGTNCACAACCTCAAGGATGTCCNCGTCGACATCCCCCGGAACCAGTTAGTGGTCTTCACGGGCCTGTCNGGCTCGGGTAANTCGTCNCTNGCCTTTGACACGATTTTTGCNGANGGACAACGCCGTTATGTCGAGTCTCTCTCGGCATACGCTAGACAGTTTCTTGGCCAGGTCGACCGCCCCGACGTGGATGTGATTGAGGGATTGAGCCCCGCGGTCTCTATCGATCAAAAATCCACCAACCGTAACCCCCGCTCCACCGTCGGAACCATTACCGAAATCCACGACTACCTTCGGTTGCTCTATGCCCGCACCGGCCAGCCGCACTGTGTCGACTGTGGTGAGGCGATTGTGAAGCAGACCGTCCAACAGATGGCTGATTCACTCATGGCCGGCCCCGACGGGGAGAAGTTTCTCGTCCTCGCGCCAGTGGTGAACCAGAGAAAAGGCGAGTTTGTCGACCTGCTCTCGAGCTTGCAGTCCAGCGGATATGCCCGGGCGGTCATTGACGGCGAGCAGGTGAGCCTGTCGAGCCCGCCCAAGCTCGCCAAAACAAAAAAACACGATATCGAGGTGGTNGTCGACCGACTGGTGACCGGNCCCGATATTGGTGGACGCCTGGTCGACTCGCTCGAGACAGCCNTGGGGCTCGCAGAAGGGGCCATTCGGATTCAGTTTGTCGACCGGGAGGGTGACCAGGCCACCCGAATACTGAGTGAAAAGCTCAGCTGCCCGAATGGTCACGCCGTGGCACTGGGGGAAATTGAACCGCGGACATTTTCGTTCAACTCGCCCTTTGGGGCGTGTGCCGCCTGTTCGGGTTTGGGCTTCACCATGGCCGTGGATCCAGAAATGGTCATCGGGGATCCGGCGCAATCCATCGCTGACGGAGCCATCCTGCCCTGGACCCAATCCGGGAAGGGTCTCTATGGCTACTTCCGGAACCTGCTGGGAAGCCTCAGCCAGGACCTGGATTTCTCGCTGGATACCCCGTGGGAGGACCTTGAGGAAGACATCCAGCAAGCCGTCTTGCACGGCAACAATTTCGAGGTGGTGGTGAAGTGGCGTAACCGCTATGGGCGTGACGTCAAGTACTCGACGGGGTTTGAAGGTGTCTTGCCCTATATCGAGCGAAAATATCGCGAAACCGAATCGGACTGGGCGAAACAGCGCTACGCCGAATATCTGCGAGAAATCCCCTGTTCCAGCTGCCACGGAGCCAGACTGAAGCCAGAAGTTCGTGCCGTCACCGTCTCGAGCCGCTCGATCTCTGAGGTGTCCGATATGAGCCTCCAGGACTCCCTCGAGTTCACCATCAGCCTGGAGTCGGTGGAAAAAGACCAGTCCATCGCGGCGCCGATTCTTCGGGAGATTCGTGCCCGGTTGACGTTCCTGGTGGAAGTTGGTCTGGGGTATCTCACCCTGTCNAGAAACGCGGGCAGCNTGTCTGGAGGGGAAGCNCAGAGAATCCGCCTGGCCACNCAAATTGGCTCTGGCCTNACCGGAGTGCTCTACGTCCTCGACGAACCCAGTATTGGCCTGCACCAGCGCGATAACAATCGACTAATCGACACTCTGGTGACGCTGAGGGATCTGGGAAACACCTTGATCGTGGTCGAACACGATGAAGACACCATCCGAACCGCAGACTGGCTNGTGGATATCGGTCCAGAAGCCGGCGAGCACGGCGGCACGATCGTGCACTCCGGCTCCGTCCCCACCCTGCAAAAAGCGAAGAACTCCCTCACGGCCAAATACGTCTCGGGGGAGTGGCAGGTGGTGGAACCCCGTGAGCCACGTCCGCTCGACCCCGACCGGCAGATCACCGTGCGGGGAGCCAGGGAAAACAACCTGCAAGACATCGACGTGACCATCCCTCTCGGGGTACTCACTGCCGTTACGGGAGTAAGCGGGTCGGGTAAATCCTCGCTGATTAACGACATCGTGTATCGGTCGCTGGCCAACAGACTCAACAAAGCCAAGCATGTGCCAGGGAAACACACCCGTATTGAGGGGGTCGAGCACCTCGACAAGATTGTCCACGTCGATCAAGCTCCGATCGGACGAACCCCCCGCTCAAACCCGGCCACGTACACCGGGGTTTTCGACAAGATTCGCAGTCTCTTTGCCGAAACAGCGGAGGCCAAAATGCGCGGGTATTTGCCCGGGCGCTTCAGCTTCAACGTCAAGGGCGGGCGCTGTGAGCACTGTGCTGGGGACGGCACCATCACCATCGAGATGAACTTCCTGCCCGATGTGTATGTGCCCTGTGAGGTGTGTCACGGGGCCCGCTACAACCGCGAAACCCTCCAGGTCCACTACAAAGGCAAAACCATTGCTGATGTGTTGGAAATGCCGATCGAAGAAGCCACCGAATTTTTCGAGCCAATCAGCAGTATTCACCGTTTTCTCCAGACCCTGGTGGATGTGGGCCTCGGCTATGTCCGCTTAGGACAAGCCGCAACGACTCTGTCGGGAGGCGAGGCTCAGCGCGTCAAACTCGCCACCGAGCTCCAGCGCCGCTCCACCGGACGCACGATTTATGTGCTGGACGAACCGACGACAGGCCTGCACTTCCACGATGTGAAAAAGCTCCTGGGTGTGTTGCAGGGGCTTGTGGAAAAAGGCAACAGTGTCGTGGTGATCGAACACAATCTGGACGTTATTCGCTCCGCTGACTGGATTATTGATCTGGGACCAGAAGGGGGTGCCGGCGGTGGCACCGTCGTCACCGAAGGAACCCCGCAGGACGTCTCCCAGGTCGACCATTCGTATACCGGAGTGTTTTTGCGAGAGGCAATGGCTGACCGGTGAGCGCCATCGCTCCGTGGAGGCCTGCACCGGCTGATATTCCCACGCAGCCGGGTGTTTACCGCTTCCTCAACTCGCGCGGCACCGTCATTTATGTCGGCAAAGCCAAAAACCTCCGAAACCGAGTCGGTAGTTACTTCGCCTCTCCTGACCGGTTGCTGGAGAGGACCCGGCGCATGGTCGAGACGGCGCGCAGTGTGGACTGGACCGTGGTGCAGACCGAGCGCGCTGCGCTCCAGCTGGAATATGCCTGGATTAAGGAATTTCAGCCGGATTTCAATATTCGCTTCCGTGATGACAAGTCCTATCCCTACCTCGTCGTGACGCTGAGCGACGATATTCCGAGAGTGTTTCTGTCCAGGCGCAAAGGCATCGAAGGAGCCAAGTATTTCGGCCCGTTTTCCAACTCCTGGGCGCTGCGCGACACACTGTCCACACTCCTTCGGGCATTTCCTGTCCGCTCCTGCACCAAAACGGTGTATCGAAAGGCCCAAAAAGCCGGCCGGCCGTGTCTGCTGGGGGATATTGGCAAGTGTTCTGCGCCCTGTGTGGACCGAGTCACTCCGGAGGAACACAAAGCGTTAGCCATTGGTTTGGCGTCGTTTATGGACGGCAAAGACGACCGGGTGCTGGATTCACTGCGCTACGACATGATGCAGGCCGCCGAACGGTTGGAATTCGAGCGAGCAGCGAAGCTTCGGAATCGTATTGACGCCATCGAAACCATCCTGGTGAAGAACACGATGGTGCTGGAAGAGCGCATCGATGCGGACGTGTTTGGTATTGCCAGCGATGAACTCCACGCCGCCGCCTATGTGTTTCGCGTCCGAGGCGGGCGTATTCGTCAAGCCCGAGGCTGGGTACTCGACGCCGAGAAAACCCCCTCGACACAGGAGCTGGTGGAAACGTTGCTACGAGACGGCTTCGATGATTCCTTCCCTCCCGCCCGCACTGTTGTCGTGCCGCACGCGCCGCGAGATGCCGAGCTGTGGGCAGAGCGCCTCACCGATCAGCGCCAGGAAGTGGGGGAGAAGGGTGGGGTGGAAATCCGTGTCGCCAAACGTGGTGATCTCGCGACACTGGCCGAGACCGTCAGAATCAACGCGCGGCAAACTCTGCAGTCCTTCCTGTCTCAACGCTCCAGCGATGTGGTGGCTCGCTCAGCAGCATTAGCCGAAATCGCCGACGCACTCGAACTGCCAGAGGCTCCACTGCGCATTGAATGTTTTGACGTCTCCCATTTGGGCGGGGACAACCCCGTCGCCTCGATGGTGGTCTTTGAAGACGGTGTACCCCGCCGTGACCACTACCGAAAGTTCTCGCTCGACGCGCCCCGAGACGACACCGCCGGGATTTACGAGGTCATTTCCCGGCGCGTAGCGAGGCTTCTGAACTCCACGGAGACGCCCGACGAGGGCCAACCTGCGACCAAGTCGGGCTTTGCCTACCCTCCTGGACTGTTCGTNATCGATGGGGGAATCCCCCAGGTGAACGCTGCCCAGCGNGCCTTAGCCGATGCCGGTCTGGATATTCCGGTGTGTGGATTGGCCAAGCGTCTGGAAGAAATTTGGCTTCCGGACCGGGATTACCCGGTTGTCTTGCCGAGGTCTAGTGAGGCCCTGTTCATGTTGCAACGGGTGCGCGACGAAGCCCACCGGGTGGCCCTGCAGTATCAGCGGAGCACCAGAAAGCGCTCCCTGCGGAGCGAACTGCTCGATATTCCGGGTGTGGGGGAGGCGATGGCGACCACCCTTTTGAAAACGTTTGGCTCGGTCGCTGCTGTACGACAGGCGGAAAAAGAACAGCTTCACTCGGTGCCAGGAATCGGATCAGCGCTTGCCGACAAGATTTACTCTGCGCTGCACCCTGAAGGAACCTAACGGCGTCACATTCCCTGATTTTTGGGGGCTCCAGGCGATACGNTAGGCGTAATGTCCGAGCCTGCCTCCACCGAAGTCGTCATTCTGACGGGAATGTCGGGGGCNGGGCGCTCNACNGCNGCCAACGCGTTGGAAGANCANGGNTGGTATGTCGTGGACAACCTTCCCCCCCAAATGCTNGAGCCCCTGATTGATCTTGCCGATCAGGATGCCGAGAACCTTGCGCGCCTGGCCTGTGTCGTGGATGCCCGAGGTGGACAGTTTTTCGATCNAGCTCGTGACGCGATTATCGCGTTGAGCGCGCGCTCGAACGTCACCGTCGTATTCTTCGATGCGTCCGATGATGTCCTCGTTCGGAGGTTCGAGCAGGTACGCAGGCCACATCCACTCCAAGGCGACGGCACGCTGCTCGATGGCCTCTCACGGGAGCGGGAGGTGATGCAGCAGGTGCGTGAAGCCTCTGACGTGCTGGTAGACACCACGGACTTGACCGTCCATCAACTCACCAACAGCGTCAGCGAGCGTTTTACGGGAGAAAAGGCGCCCGGTGTCGCCCTCACTGTGATGAGTTTTGGGTTCAAATATGGCATCCCGGCCGACGCAGACATGGTGTGGGATATGCGTTTTTTGCCGAACCCTTATTGGTCTCCTGCTTTGAGACCCCTCACGGGAATGGAAGAGCCCGTGGCGGAGTACGTCATGCAGCAGACCGGAGCCACGGACTTTCTTGACGCACAATTAGACGCCCTTCGAGTAGTACTTGATGGTTACCTGCGGGAAAATAAACGCTTTGCCACTCTGGCACTAGGGTGTACCGGTGGTCGGCATCGCTCCGTCGCGACCGTGCAGTACGTTTCTCAGGTGCTCGGCACCTGGGAGGGTGTGCGGGCCACACCAAAACATCGCGACCTGGGTCGGGAGTAAGTAAGTGGCGACAGACGATCTCACCGTCGCGGTCAAGAATGACCTCGTCAAAGTCGTGCCACAGGGGCAGGCATCGCGATTGGCTGAACTCGCCACAATTTTGCGCTTTGCCGGTGGTCTCCACGTCATCTCTGGCCAGGTTGCTGTTGAACTGGAGCTTGATCACAAGGAAACCGCGATGAAGGTGCGGAAAGAATTGCTCGAGTTGTTGGGCTTTGGCACCGATGCCACTGTGATGCAGCCCAATGCCCAGCGCTCGTATCCCTTGTATTTGGTTCGGGTCCGAAAAGGTGGCGATGTCCTTGCCCGGCAGATGGGAATGCTCGACCAGAAGCGCCGTCCGGTGCGCGGACTGCCCAACCGTCTCACCACGAGTGCCATTGAAGAGGTGCCCTCGATCTGGCGAGGGGCATTCCTCGCTAGTGGCCAGCTCAGCGAACCGGGTCGCTCGTCAGCGATCGAGTTGGTGTCTCCGACATCAGAAGCAGCCGTTGCGATGGTCGGCCTCGCAGCCCGGCTGGGGGTTCAGGCCAAGGCCCGTGAGGTGCGCATGGCGCAACGGGTGATTGTGCGCGAGCCTGATTCGATGTCGCACCTGTTGAAACAGATGGGCGCGTCGGATGCGATGGCGCAGTGGGAAGAAATGCGCGCCAGGCGTGAAGTGCGCGCGAGCGCCAATCGACTGGTCAATTTTGACGATGCGAACCTTCGCCGATCGGCGCAGGCTGCTGTGGCCGCGTGCGCCAGGGTCGAGCGGGCCCTCGAACTGTTGGGCGATGAGGTTCCCGAGCACCTGCTCTATGCCGGCAGGCTTCGCCTCGATCACCGCGAAGCCAGTCTGGATGAGCTTGGGCATTTCGCCGACCCACCGCTGACGAAAGATGCTGTCGCAGGGCGTATTCGCCGGCTGCTGGCCATGGCGGATAAAAAAGCCAGCGAACTTGGCGTTCCGAACACGATGGCGAGTGTTCCCGCCGACTACATCGGCTACTAAACGTTGCGCCTCGAGGTTTCGCCCGGTCCCACCCCCGCCTAGACTGGAGGTGGAAAATGCCTCCTCCTGAAAGGACATCATGGCTGCCTACACGCTTCCCGCCCTTCCCTATGACTACTCGGCCCTCGAGCCGCATATCTCCGCGCGCATCATGGAGCTGCACCACAGCAAACACCACCAGGCGTATGTTGACGGAGCCAACGGAGCGCTAGCCCAAATGGCAGAAGCCCGAGAATCCGGCAATTTTGGCGCGATTAACAAACTCGAGAAAGACCTGGCTTTCCACTTGGGCGGCCACGTCAACCACTCAATTTTCTGGACCAACCTCCAGGGCCACGGTGCGGCAACGCCAGAGGGCGAGATTCAGGCCGCCATTGACGAGTTTTTTGGCTCCTACGAGGCCTTTCAGGCCCACTTCACCGCCGTTGCGATGGGAATCCAAGGCTCCGGCTGGGCTGTTCTGTCCTGGGATCCCATTGGCGCCCAGCTGGTGATTCAACAGCTGTTTGACCAGCAGGCCAACACCGCCCAGGGAACGATTCCTGTGTTGCAGCTCGACATGTGGGAGCACGCGTTCTACCTCGACTACCAAAACGTGAAGGGCGACTACGTGAAGGCGTTTTGGAACATCGTGAATTGGGAGAACGTGCAGGCCCGCCTCGAGGCGGCCCGGTCCGGCACCTCGCTACTGCTCACCTAAACCACCACCCGCCACAGACCCCACCCCAGAAGGAGAGACTGTGACCACCACTGTTGCCATCAACGGATTTGGCCGTATCGGCCGAAGCTTTCTGCGCGCAGCCCTCGACAGTTCCAACGACCTCAACATCGTGGCGGTGAATGACCTCACTGACCCCAGCGTTCTGGCGCACNTGCTGAAGTACGACTCAGTCTCCGGCCGTCTCGNCCACGACGTCTCGGTCGAGGGAAACNCCTTGGTGGTGGGCGGCAAGAAGATTGCTGTCACCGCCNAGCGGGACCCCTCAGCTCTGCCGTGGGGCGAGCACAANGTGGACGTNGTCATCGAGTCAACGGGCTTNTTCACNGCAGCCGACAAGGCCCAGGCACACCGCGATGCCGGAGCGAAGAANGTCATTATCTCGGCGCCGGCCAGTGGCGAGGACATCACGGTGGTGATGGGAGTGAACCACACGNACTANGACCNCGCCTCGCACCACATCGTGTCGAACGCTTCCTGCACGACGAACTGCCTTGCCCCCATGGCGAAGGTCTTCCACGACGCCATTGGTATCGAACGCGGATTGATGACCACCGTGCACGCCTACACCGCCGACCAAAACCTCCAAGACGGCCCCCACAGCGACCTGCGTCGCGCACGGGCCGCCGGGGTCAACGTTGTGCCGACCTCGACCGGAGCTGCGAAGGCTATTGGCCTGGTGATGCCAGAGCTCAATGGCAAACTCGACGGCTTTGCCCTGCGCGTACCGGTACCGACCGGATCGATTACCGACCTCACGGTNGAGGCGAGCAGGAGCGTCACAGTGGACGAAATCAAGGACCTGTATCGCGCCGCCTCAGACACGGGACAGTGGAAAGGCATTTTGCGCTACACCGACGAGCCGATTGTCTCCTCCGACATCGTGGGGGACCCGTATTCGTCGATTGTCGATGGGGGATTGCTCCGTGTGCAGGACAANCAGGTGAAAATCAGCTCCTGGTACGACAACGAGTGGGGTTACTCGAACCGCCTGGTGGACCTCGCCCAGTACGTCGGCTCACAGCTGTCCTAGTGGCGCTTCGCACCCTCGATTCACTGGGACCCCTTGCAGGGAAAACAGTGGGCGTTCGGCTTGATCTCAACGTGCCACTCGATGGCGAGACCATTACCGATGACGGCCGCATTCGCGCAGCCCTCCCGACGCTGGCGGCTCTGGCCGAAAAAGGCGCAAAAATGGTCGTCTGGAGCCATCTGGGCAGGCCCGANGGNGCACCCGATCCCCGCTACAGCGTGAAGCCCGTCGCTGCGCGACTGACAGAGCTCTGGCCCCATAACGTGGTCTTTGTTGACCACACTTCGGGCGCGGCGATCACCGATGCCACCGGGGTTCTGGNACCGGGGGACGTGCTGTTGGCCGAAAACCTCCGGTTCGATCCGAGGGANACCTCCAAGGACCCGACGGAGCGGGCGGCGTTCGCANCGGAATTGGCGGCGAGCGTCGACGCGTTTGTGAGCGACGGGTTTGGTGTGGTGCACCGCGCGCAAGCCAGCGTGGTCGAACTCGCTGAAGCCGTTCCCTCGGCGTCTGGTCCACTCATCGCGGCAGAGCTCGATGTGTTAACGCGTTTGACCGCCGACCCAGCCAGGCCGTACACCGTCGTTCTTGGTGGGTCGAAGGTCTCGGACAAGCTGGGCGTGATTGACGCACTCCTGCCTGTTGTCGACCGGTTGGTCATCGGTGGCGGAATGGTCTTTACCGTCCTGGCAGCCCAGGGCCACCAGGTGGGATCGAGCCTGCTCGAAGCCGATCAGATTGACACCGTGAAGGGCTATCTGGCCGATGCCAAGGAGCGTGGNGTNGAGGTCATCCTTCCCACCGACATCGTGATGGCCGAGAGTTTTGCCGCTGATGCCCCCTCGGTGGTTCTTCCGATTGACTCGTTGGAAACAGGGCCGGCCGGGGCGAGTGCCTTGGGTCTCGACATTGGACCCGAATCGGCCGAGGCGTTCCGACGCGTGATTGCGGCATCCGCCACCGTCTTTTGGAATGGACCGATGGGGGTCTTCGAATTTGAGGNCTTTTCCCACGGCACCAGAGCCGTCGCNCAGGGGTTGACCGAGATGCGTGGGCTCAGTGTGGTCGGTGGTGGGGATTCTGCNGCCGCGGTCCGGCGCTTGGGCTTTGCCGATGAGCAATTTGGTCACATTTCCACCGGAGGTGGAGCGAGTTTGGAGTTTCTCGAGGGGAAGNCACTTCCCGGATTGGAGGCGGTCGGATGGCCGTAGACAGCNNGNCGNGGCGGCCGCTGATTGCCGGCAACTGGAAAATGAACCTCGACCACTTGCAGGCCATTGCCGTNGTGCAAAAACTGGCCTGGACGCTCAAAGATAAAAACTTCCAACCCACTGGGGTGGATATTGCGGTGATTCCGCCGTTTACCGACCTGCGATCCGTCCAGACGCTCATTGCCGCAGACAACCTCGACTTCCAGCTGGGCGCGCAGGACCTGTCAGCGCACGACTCCGGCGCACACACCGGAGATATCTCGGGAGCGTTCCTGCGGGCGCTGGCCTGCGACTACGTGCTCGTCG
>NHEZ01000028.1 GCA_002172585.1 Cellulomonadaceae bacterium TMED98
AACCCTGCTCAATCCCCCCAATGCGCTGTTTGGGCCGGTCTGGACGGTGCTCTACACGCTGCTGGCGGTGTCGGCGTGGCTGGTCTGGCGTCAGCCCGCGAGCCCCGAACGGACCAGGGCGCTGCGGGTCTATCTCGGACAACTGGCCTTTAGTTCTGCGTGGTCACCGCTGTTTTTTGTCCTCTACGACATCACCGGGCCCAGTGCGCTCTGGATTGCCCTGGGCTGGATTGTGGTGTTGGACTTTATCGTGTTGGCCAATATTGCGGTGTTTTGGGCGGTAAACCGGGTTGCTGCCTCGTTACTCGTGCCCTATGGGCTCTGGTTATTGTTCGCCACGGCGCTCAATGCCTCAATTGCTGTCGTCAACAGCTAGTCTCACCACGGAGGCGAGGCGCGTGAGTATCGGACAGCGGATATACCGCGGAGTCATCATTGTCATTGCCCTGGGAGCACTAGCTCTGCAGGGGGCTGCTGTCTGGGGCGGCTACTGGGTCGCCCAGAACCACCAGTGGGTCTCTGATCGCGCCATTGCGCTGCAGTTCGAGCCAAGCCCAGAGATTCGTGACTACGCCCTCACCGCCACTATGACGCCGGAGGCGTTGGTCTACTACTACGCCTCCCAGCCAGAGGTTGTTCCCGCCGTCGAATTCGACCGGTATTGCTCGAGAGACGAACCCGGGATAGGGGTTCTTGGCTGCTACAAACTGGGCGAAAAGCGGATGTATCTCTATGACGTCACCGACCCGAGGCTGTCAGATATGGAGCCGGTGATTGCCGCGCACGAAATGCTCCACGCGGTCTGGGACAGGTTCAGTGAGGCGGAAAAAGACCGACTGGGAGTTCTGCTCGAAGACGCCTTTGCCGCTCTTCCTGACGGACATCCGCTCTTTGAGCGGATTGAAAGCTACGAAGCCAACGACCCCCGCTCCCGCATCCCCGAGCTCTATGCGCTACTGGGCACAGAAGTGAGTGTCCTCCCGGCTGAACTGGAACAGCACTACGGGCAGTATTTTTCTGACCGCTCGAGCGTGGTGGCCCTGGCCGAAGAGGTTAACGGCGTCTTTGCGTCGTTTGGGGATGAGTTGGACCGACTGGTCGCGGACCTGGAGGCTCGTGGTGAGGTAATCGATCAGCGCAAAGCCGAATACGAGCTGGCAGCAGAAATCCTCGGTGCCGATATCGCTGTCTATAACGACCGGGTGGCTCGGTATAACGAGGGCGAAGATATCGACGGAGCGGAGAATTTCGACGCCGAGCGAAACGACCTGATTTCCCGCCAGGCTGCGCTCCGCAGTGACCAAGAAGAGATTCAACGCCTCATCGACGACCACAACCGTCTACTCGANGAGTTGAACATNTTGAACCAGGAACTCACCGAGTTGAATCAGGGCGTCAACGTCACCGTCGAACAACAAGAAAGCCTGGAGGATCCTGACGAGGANGCNNCNGAACCGGAGGCNTCTGGCTAGCGGTGTGGATAATGCCTGCAATATGATGGCACTNGTCGTCACACTGGGAGNCATGTTGGTTAACATCACGATTCGCCATGTCCCGCCGTCTGTTCGAGACGAACTCCAACGACGCGCCAAGCTCCGTGGGCAGTCGACCCAAGAGTTTCTCTGGGAGTTACTCGAGACGGTCACCGCCAAGCCCGATAGAGCTGAGCTGCTCCGACANCTNGACCNCGATCTAGCGGAGATGACCCCNTTTGACGTCGATTCGTTGATTGTGCGATCTGATGACGGTCGTTATTGACGCCGGCACGACCTTTAGCGCGCTCACCGTGGGCGGNCGGCATGAACAGTGGTCCCGGGGCATCCTCGAAGGGGGCGACCTAATCGCGCCCGAACTGCTCGCGCTTGAGGTCGCTCACATCGCCAGGCGCGCTGTTGTGCGCGGTGAATTACGCCNCCAGGNGGCGTGGAAAGTCGTGTCCTACGCCAAAGAACTCATCGACCTTGTGCCTCATGCGCCGCTCCTTCCGCGAGTCTGGGCACTGCGCGACAACGTCACAAGCTACGACGCTGCCTATGTGGCGGTCGCGGAGCTNTGGGGTGCCCCATTNGCAACCCTCGATACCCGCCTGCGCCACAGCACGGGTCCTCGGTGTGACTTTCTCTCGCCGGACTGAGNNCCNNTGCCGTGTCAGTGCNNGGCNCTACTGTGTGNNGCATGACNNCTGTAGCNACCNCTGANACCCGCACCACNCACACNNTCCCCTCGCCAGTAGGCGATATCACCCTCTGGCTCGAGGGAAATGCCCTGGCACGGCTCACCATCCACGACGGCCCGGCCGCGGCCGCAGCCACGACTCCTGAGCACCCTGTGCTGGCGGATATCGTGGCCCAGCTCGCGGAATACTTCGCCGGTCACCGACAANNCTTCGATGTACNCCTTGCNCTGCGCGGCACCACGTTCCAGGAAGACATTTGGAACACTCTGGTGGATATTCCCTACGGACACACTCGCAGCTACGGTGAGCTCGGCGCCCGCGCCGGTCACCCGGGCAGCGCCCGCGCCGTGGGCGGTGCTGTCGGCGCCAATCCAGTGCCGATTATCGTTCCCTGCCACCGCGTGATGGGCAAAGACGGTGCGATCACCGGCTATAGCGGTGGGTCGGGGATCCCCACTAAACAGTGGCTTCTTCGGATGGAGCAGGCGACCTAGGGAGCAATCTCCGCCACGAGCTTCTCGATGCGTCCGCGGATATCGTCTCGAATCTGGCGCACCACCTCCACATCTTTCCCTGCGGGGTCTTCTAACTCCCAGTCTTCGTATCGTTTGCCTGGATAAAACTTGCAGGCATCGCCGCAGCCCATGGTGATCACGACGTCGCTGGCTTGAACCTGTTCGTCGGTCAGAATCTGCGGNTGGTTGTNTCGAATATCAATNCCTTCTTCGAGCATGACCTCCGCNGCCACCNGATTAATCTGATCTTTCGGTTCCGAGCCTGAGCTGAGGACCGTGACGCGATCCCCGGCGAGTTTCTGCAAGTAACCGGCTGCCATCTGTGATCGGCCGGCGTTGTGTACGCAGACGAATAACACCGTCGGTGTGTGGTCGGTCATACTGTCTCCTTTTCTCGGTAAAAGCGACGAAAGGGGGTCACGAGAAGCACGGCGACGAGAGCACCTAGCAGTTGCGCTGAGACGAAGCCTGGCAGAGACTCCAGAGAAATCCCAGTGAACGAATCAGTGAATACCCGGCCGAGAGTGACGGCAGGATTGGCAAACGACGTGGAGGAGGTGAAGAAAAACGCTGTGCCAATCCACGCCGGAACCAACCACGGCAGCCACTCCTGCCGCTGTTGATACAGCGCGGTCAAGACCAGGGCTACTAAGCCAGCCGTGGCCACGATCTCGGCCACGAACGTGCCCGTTCCCAGCCGGTCGTGTGACGAACTCTCCAACAGGGTTCGCTCGAACATGGCGTGTGCGGTGAGGGTGCCGAGCACGCCCCCTGCAAGCTGCACCACGAGATAGCCCACTCCAAGCCCAAGCGGCATCTGCCTCGTGGCCACCAATGCGAGCGTGACAGCAGGGTTAATCTGCGCTCCGCTTACCGGCAACAGAAGTGCCACGAGAACGGCGAGGACAAGAATCGTGGCGATTTGATTCATGATGAGAATCAGCGAGAGATCTGAGGTGAGCGACTGGCCCATNAGNCCNGANCCGACCACNGCCGCAACCAGCACTGCNGTGCCAAGAAACTCGGCAANCAGACGCAAGACAACNGGCACGGCGCCTANTGTCACAGCGCCGGANCAGAAAACCGAGGACAGACCACACCNTGTCGCCAAGTGTTCACCTGGCGATCGTCACNCNCCAACGGCCAGGTTGATCTCCTGATCATCGGAGGGAACACTCTGGGCACTCCACCCCGACTCGGCGCACCACGCCACAAGCTCCTCACGCGTCGAGAGCGACACCCTGCTCTCGAGAAGCCTTCGCACCAGCCGACCTTTCGTCGCTTTATTCGCGTGCCCTGCCGCCACTCCTCCACCAAGGTCTTTGACCACGCGAACATAGACCCCTGTTCCCGGTGGCAGCGGAGCAAGCCCGCGGTAACCCTCACTGCGCAGGTCAATCGTGAACTCACCACTCCAGATTTCTTCTGCGTGCGACTGCCATCGAGCTTTCACAGACTCGCCAGGAAGTTTCGAATCCCAGGACAGGCGATACCGAGGAATGAGATCTCCGGCTCGAATCGGCCCAAACAGTGCCGAGAACAGCCACACGGTCTCGTCCGCTCGCGTCCTGGCAGCGGGCTCGAGGGAATCTGCATCCAGCGCGTCAAACAACACTCCGGTGTAGCGCTGTAGTGCGGGCATCACCGGACTGCTTAGAAGCTTTTGATTCGCCGCCACCCACTCGTCGCCTTTGGCGCCAAGGCCAAGGGCTTTCTTGGCCACGTCGATATCCGCGCACAGCACCTCAAGATCGGCCGCGATCCCCTGGCGCGTCGCGGTGAGTTCAGGCAGCGCCAGGGCCGACCAATCGAGGACGGCCTCCTCGCCACCCGGCTGTTTGGTTTCGGAAGGCGGAAGAACAATCCGCATTTACTGGATTTCGGCCTGTCCCGCGACGATTGTCACCTGGTTGTTCTCGACCGACAGGAACCCATCGTCTGCCGTTGCCGTGACTTTTTCCCCCGAGTTGGTCGTAATTCGGACTTCACCCGCGGCGAGCACACCCAGCATGGGTTCGTGGCCAGCGAGGATACCGATTTCGCCCTCGGTGGTCTTGGCCACCACCATTTCTGCCTCCCCCGACCACACTTCGGCGGTCGCGGAGACGACAGTGACCTGGAGGTCGGACACGACTAGTCCATCTCCTTTTGCATGGTGGCCCACTTCTCTTCGACATCGGTAATCGGTCCGACGTTGAAGAAGGCCTGCTCGGCCACGTGGTCGAAGTCCCCTCGACAAATGGCGTCAAACGACTCGATGGTGTCTTTCAGAGGAACCGTCGAGCCCTCCACACCGGTGAACTTCTTCGCCATGTAGGTGTTCTGGGAGAGGAACTGCTGAATCCGACGGGCCCTGGAGACCGTAACCTTGTCTTCTTCCGACAGCTCGTCCACACCGAGGATGGCGATAATCTCCTGCAGTTCTTTGTTCTTCTGCAGAATCTGCTTCACCGTGGTGGCGACTCGGTAGTGGTCATCGCCGATATACATCGGGTCAAGGATTCGACTGGTCGAGGTCAGCGGGTCCACCGCGGGGTAGAGACCACGCGAGGCGATTTCACGAGACAACTCGGTGGTCGCATCCAAGTGGGCGAACGTCGTCGCCGGGGCCGGGTCGGTGTAGTCATCGGCCGGGACGTAGATCGCCTGGAGCGAGGTAATTGAGTGACCGCGGGTTGACGTAATCCGCTCCTGAAGCACACCCATTTCATCCGCGAGGTTCGGCTGGTATCCCACGGCAGAGGGCATACGACCAAGAAGCGTCGACACCTCGGAGCCTGCCTGGGTGAACCGGAAGATGTTGTCGATGAACAACAGCACGTCCTGGTTTTGCACATCACGGAAGTACTCGGCCATCGTCAGAGCCGACAGCGCCACGCGAAGACGCGTGCCCGGCGGCTCGTCCATCTGACCAAAGACCAAGGCGGTTTTATCGAANACGCCAGCTTCTTCCATTTCACCGATGAGGTCGTTTCCTTCACGGGTACGCTCACCCACACCGGCGAACACCGACACNCCACCGTGGTCCTGGGCGACGCGCTGAATCATCTCCTGAATCAACACGGTCTTACCCACACCGGCACCACCGAAGAGGCCGATCTTTCCTCCCTGCACATANGGGGTCAGCAAGTCGATGACCTTGATGCCTGTTTCAAACAGCTGGGTCTTTGACTCGAGCTGGTCGAACGGGGGTGGCTGACGGTGAATACTCCAGCGCTCAGCCGAGGCGGGAATCGGCTTATCCGAGTTCAGCACCTCACCGAGAACGTTGAACACCTTGCCCTTGGTGATATCGCCAACGGGCACGCTAATGGGGCCGCCGGTGTCCTCCACCGACTGGCCACGCACGAGACCATCGGTCGGCTTCAGCGCGATGGCGCGGACCAAATTGTCGCCCAAGTGTTGGGCCACCTCCATGGTCAACGTGCTTTTCTCACCACCCAGGTTCAGCTCGGTGCGCAGCGCGTTATACATCTCCGGGATGGAGTCGCTCGGGAACTCGATATCCACCACCGGGCCGGTGACGCGGGCAATCCGACCAGTGACGACTGCCGTCTTCGCTTGTGCCATTTCGTGTGTCTCTTTCTCTTACTTGGAGTCTTGGAGCGCGTTTGCGCCGCCGACGATTTCGGAAATCTGCTGGGTAATTTCGGCCTGACGGGCGTTGTTGGCCAGTCGGGTGTAGTTCTCGACGAGCTTGTCGGCGTTATCCGACGCCGACTTCATCGCCTTCTGACGCGCTGCGTGCTCGGCCGCGGCCGACTGCAACATCGCCTGGAAGATTCGGGTTTCGATATAGCGCGGCAGGAGNGCATCCAGCACGTCCGCAGGCTCCGGCTCGAACTCGTACAGCGGATACACCTCGGTGTCCTCTGACTCTTCCACGCCTTCGACTACCTCGAGTGGTAACACCCGGACGACATCGGGCTGTTGTGTCACGAGGCTCACAAACCGGTTAAACACGATGTGCAACTCGTCCACACCACCCTGATCGCTGTCTTCGGTGAACTTCTCGATCACCGTCTCGGCGACTTCTTTGGCCGTCTCAAACTGAGGCTGGTCGGACCCGCCGAGCCAGTGCTTCTCCATCGGCCGCTCGCGGAACTGGAAATACTGCACGGCTTTCCGACCCAGCACGTAGTAAATGACCTCTTTACCCTCGCCCTTCAGCCGTTCGGCAAGCTCGCCTGCCTCCCGCAACACCTGCGCGGAAAACGCACCGGCGAGACCGCGGTCTGCCGCAAACACCACGACCGCGGCGCGCTTCGGGTTCTCAGCTTCCGTCAGCAGCGGGTGGTCGATATCGGAATAGGTCGCCACGGCCGACACCGCACGCGTCACCGCGCGGCTGTAGGGGCCTGCTTCTGCCATGCGCTGCTGGGCTTTTTGGATACGCGAGGCAGAAATCAGCTCCATCGCTCGCGTAATCTTCTTGGTCGCCTTGGCAGAGCGAATCTTCTGCCGGTAGACCCGAAGTTGTGCACCCATGAGTTAGTTCTTCCCTCGAGCCTTAGCGCTTGCCCTTGACGATTTTGGCCTGTTCGATGTCGTCGTCTTCGAGCGCCTCAAACTGCTCGGAGCCAGGGTGGCCGAGGCCTTCCTTGCCCGCACCGCGGAACGACACGACGAACTTGTCGATTTCTTTTTCCAGCTCTGCTTTGACGTCATCCTCGAGCTTTTCTGACTTTCGGATGGTGTCCAGAATTTTGGTGTTGCGGCGCAGGTGGTCCAGAAGCTCAGATTCGAACTTCAGCACCTCTTCCACCTCAATCTCGTCGAGCTTTCCNTTGGTACCGGCCCAGATGGAGACCACCTGTTCCTCCACCGGATACGGCGAATACTGCGGCTGTTTCAGAAGCTCGGTCAGCCTCGCACCACGCGCCAACTGGGCACGGCTGGCCGCGTCCAAGTCGGAGGCGAACATGGCGAAGGCCTCCANCGAGCGGTATTGGGCAAGCTCCAACTTCAGCGTTCCCGACACCGACTTAATCGATTTCACCTGCGCGTCACCACCGACACGGGACACCGAAATACCGACATCCACAGCGGGACGCTGGTTGGCGTTGAACAGATCCGACTGCAGGAAGATCTGACCGTCCGTAATCGAAATCACGTTGGTGGGAATNAACGCCGAGACGTCGTTGGCTTTGGTTTCAATAATGGGCAGACCCGTCATCGATCCCGCGCCCATCTCGTCGGAGAGCTTCGCACAGCGCTCCAGCAGACGGGAGTGGAGGTAGAAGACGTCGCCGGGGAAGGCTTCACGACCCGGTGGGCGACGCAGCAACAGCGACACCGCACGGTAGGCCTCGGCCTGCTTGGAGAGGTCATCGAAAATGATNAGGACGTGCTTGCTGTCATACATCCAGTGCTGGCCGATAGCCGACCCGGTGTAGGGGGCGAGGTATTTAAACCCGGCGGGGTCAGACGCGGGAGCCGCCACAATCGTGGTGTATTCCATGGCACCCGCCTCTTCCAGCGCACCCTTCACGGCCGCAATGGTCGAGCCTTTTTGACCGACGGCGACATAAATACACCGCACCTGCTTTTCCGGGTCACCAGACNCCCAGTTGTCTTTCTGGTTGATGATGGTGTCGATCGCGATCGCGGTCTTTCCCGTCTGACGGTCACCAATAATCAGCTGACGCTGTCCGCGGCCGACCGGAATCATCGCGTCNATGGCTTTAATACCGGTCTGCATTGGCTCGTGCACTGACTTACGCGCCATCACACCGGGGGCCTGCAGCTCGAGTGCGCGACGACCCTTCGTTTTGATGTCGCCGAGACCATCAATGGGCTGGCCGAGCGGGTCCACCACGCGGCCGAGGTAGCCATCGCCGACGGGCACCGAGAGCACCTCACCGGTNCGGGTAACTTCCTGACCNGCTTCNACACCGGAGAACTCNCCCAGGATGACNACACCGATTTCGTTCTCGTCCAAGTTCTGCGCGATACCGAGGGTTCCATCGGCGAAGCGCACCAACTCGTTGGCCATACAGCCCGGAAGACCCTCGACGTGNGCAATTCCATCGGCCGNGTCGACGACGGTGCCGGTCTCGGTTGCGTCTGCACTCCCCGGTTCATAGCTCGACGCAAACTTCTTCAGCGCGTCGCGGATATCTCCGGGTTTGATTGTCAGTTCAGCCATCATTCCATCCTTGTGTTGTTGCCTAGAGGGGCTCTAGCCAGCTAGTTGAAGTCTCATATCGGTTAGTTGTTTGTGCACGCTGCCGTCCATCACCAGGTCACCCACGCGAATACGGGCTCCCCCGATCACGTCNGGCACGGTCACCACGTCCAAATAGTGGTCGCGTCCAAAGCGCTTTTCCAGCNTGTTCTTAATCGTGGTGTGCTGGGCANTACTCAGCGGCTGGGCAACCTGCACTNCGGCAAGGCCCCGGCCATCGTGGTCGAGTACCAGCGCAGCCGCCTCTTCCAGGGCNTCGCTCGCACGGCGACCGCGTGGTTGAGCCACGACGTGGGCAATCACTGCCAGAGAGGCCGGGTCGACGTGACGGGCAAAGATTGCCTCCACAATCGACACTTTCGACTCCACCGACGCGCGTTTATCCGACAGGGCGAGCTGCAGCTCGGCATCCCCGCGGATAATTCGTCCCGCCTGCAACAGCTCAGACGCCAGCGTGTCCGGAGCACTCAGACCAGCACTCACCCGAACGCCAAGCTGCTCAATTCCTGCCAAGAGATCCGCTGGAGCTGACCAGGACAGCTCCAGAACGTGCTCCAGTAGGGCACGCCCTGCGGGGGTCAAAGCGCCGAGAGCACCATCGACCAGCGCGCTGCGCTCGGCCGCGGTGTGGCCGGAGTCGGCGAGGGCAGCCAGTAACGAGGGGTAGGCCGCAATAGCACGACCGGCTTGGAACAGGCCCGTCACAGCGTCCTGCGTCACACCGGTCGCCCCGGTGGCGCGGTCTGTGACCGTCGCCAGCGACTCCCTCGTTTGTGCACCCATTACTTCGTCGATTTCCTCGTCGCTGGTTTCTTCGCAGCAGGTTTCTTCGCAGCAGCCTTCTTCTTCGGGGATTCCAAATCAGCGAGCATCGAATCGACCACGGCTTTGGCTTTCTTGTCTTGGCCGAGCTGATCGCGCACCACCGCTCCCGCCAAATCCAGTGCGAGAGAGCCCACTTCTTTCCGCAGCGACACGAGCGCCGCTTGGCGCTCGGCCTCAATTTGGGCCTGTGCGTTCTGGGCAATGCGCTCCGCGTCGGCTTCTGCCTGCTCGCGCATTTCCTTCAGGATCGACTGGCCTTCACTGCGCGCCTCGTCGCGAATACTCGCGGCTTCGTCGCGTGCGTCAGCGAGAAGCTTGGTGTATTTCTCCAGCGCTTCCTGGGCTTCCTTCTGGGCGGATTGGGCGTCTTCGATACCACCTTCGATGGCGTCGGAGCGCTCATCCAGCACCTTGTGGAGTCGGGGCAGGATCACACGCCAGAACAGCAACAGCACCAGGGCGAACGGAATGATCGACCAGACGATGTCATAAATCGCAGGCAGAAGGGGGTTTTGGGCCTCACCCTCTGCCGCGAGTAGCGCGCTGTATGGCAGCATGCCGGGGCCTCCTAGCCGGTGAAGATGAAGTAGGTCGCGATACCGATGAACGCCAGCGCCTCCGTAAAGGCAATACCGATGTACATCAGCACGGTCAAGCGACCTTGCAGTTCGGGTTGACGCGCGACCGATTCGATGGTCTTTCCGACGACGATACCCACACCAATGGCGGGTCCGATGGCGGCCAGACCGTATCCCACGGTGGCGATATTTCCGGTGAGTTCTGCGAGTTCCACAGCACTTTCCTTCCTGGTTGGTGCTTCGGAGTTCCGAAGCGGGGGTTTAGTGTTCTTCCGCCAGCGCGAGCTGGAGGTACACGGCGGTCAAGAGGGCAAAAACATAGGCCTGCAGTAAGGCCACAAAGATCTCAAAGAACGTAAAGACAATGCTGAAGGCAATTGTGCCGAGGCCAAACAGTGCCTGCAGGTTCCCCGAATACAGCACGAAGAAATGCGTGGCCGAGAAAAACAACACGAGCAGGAAGTGTCCGACCACCATGTTCATCAGCAAACGCAGCGTCAGCGTGATCGGGCGGAGAATGAACGTCGAGACGATTTCAATCGGCGTCACGATGATGTAGAGCGGCCACGGGACGCCGGGAGGAAAGAGCGAATTGCGCAGGAACGTGCCTGGATGTTTGCGAAGTCCGGCATAGATAAACGCCAGATACGCCGTGATCGCGAGCACCAGCGGCATTCCAATGACACTGGTCCCCGCAATATTGAGCCCNGGTATCACCCCGGTGAGGTTCATAAACAACACCAGGAAGAAGATGCTCGTAATCAGCGGCAAAAACCGCTTTCCGTCTTTCTCCCCGAGAATGTTGATCGCGATTCCGCTTCGCACTAGATCAAGAGCCATTTCAATGGCGCCCTGGAACCGGCCCGGAATCACCGTCATCTTCCTCGTGCCGAAGTAGAAGACCAAGAACAACACCAAGACCGCCAGCAACCGAATCAACACAATTCGGTTCATTTCGAAGATGGTGCCTTCGAACAAGATGGCCGGCGGGAAGAACTCCGCAATCGTCGGCGGGGAGAACTCGCCGGTATCGCCGCCTGCCAGGGGCGTCAGGCGGCTACTGAGTGTCGCGAACAGCGTTGTCTCCCGAGTCGTGGCGCACAGTATCGCGCGGCGGCTACGTCGCCTTCGACCCTATCAACCCCGCCAGCCTCCAGCTACCAACTTGCTGAATATCAGGCCCGCTCAGAATCGATGACCACGTCGACGCCAGACCCCAGGACCTCCTGGAGGGCTTTTTTCGACACCGCCCCCCGCCGGAGCACTCTCACGACAGGTCGTCCGTCGCCGCTCTCGGCAATGTCCACCACGGTCGACACCCGCGACCTGGCTCCCGCCGTGTCTTCTAAGTGCACAGTCACCGCGTCATCTGGCGCCACGGCGCCCGCCACCCCACTCACCGCCAGGGGCCCGGTCTCGGCCAAGAGCTCCCGCAGCACCTCGTGATCTGGCACCCGGAGAGACACTTCCGGCGAATACCCAGCCAGGCCTCCCGCCAACGACGGGTTCACCGGGACCATGACGCTCAGTGGTCCAGGCCAGAGCGCCTCTGTCAACACCGTCATCAGCGGTGACACCTCGGCCGCAAGCGCCTGGGCGGTATTAGCACTCGCAAAGAGAATCTGCAGAGCAACCGGGTCGTTCCACCCTTTCACCCGGGCCAGACGCTGCCGCCCGGCTGCCGAAAACGCATCAGCGGCAATCGCCGGTTTCGTATCGGTCGGTATCACCACCAAGTGGCCCCTGCCGAGCTCTCTCGAAGCCTGGAGCAGACCCGCACGCTTCTGGAGTGGATCGGTGAGGTCAAACACCTCGGGGGTGGTCATGACGAACCAGAGGACCCGGGAATCTCGACGTCAATCTCGGGTGGCCGGGAGCGCACCACCACCGTCACCTCCACGATGAGCCCGACCAATANNGCNCCCACNATCGTCAGAAACAGTGTTTCTTGATGCGCCCATGCCACGTCGCCTAACCAGAACACCAACGCGAGGAACACAATAAATTTCACGAGCCAGACGCCGAGGACGACGGCAAAGAACCCGGGTCGCAAGACATCGCCCTGGCCNGCNTTCANCGCCCAGGTAATCGACAGNGGGGTCAGCGCCAAGAAGGCGAAGCCCACCGCAGTGCCTAACAGTGCTGCCAACATGCCCTCGAGCTCGGCCACGAGCGCCCCGGCCACACTCGCGACGACGGCAACAACAGAGACTCCAACAATGCCCCAGAGCCAGGTCCGTCGAATTAATAGCTCAACACTCATGACTCTGCCCTTTCTGCGCGGTCTGGAACNGCGAGTGGATCGTCTGCTTGACGGTTATCCGGNGATAGTGTCACCACGGCCGAGCCAATCAGCCCGAGGGCAATGATGCCGAGGGCGACATACCACTCGACAAATAAGAACATCAGCGTGCCAATGGCGAGNACAGACGTCCAGGCATAGAGAATCAGCACGGCCTGCAGGTGGGTNTGNCCCATATCGAGAAGGCGGTGGTGCAGGTGCTGCCGGTCTGCTTCAAAAGGACTCATGCCTGCTCTGAGCCGGCGAAGGACTGCAAGGAGAAAGTCCAACAGCGGCACGACCAAAACGGCGAGGGGGAGGAGGACGGGGATAAACGCGGGCAACAGCTGTGAGGCGCTGACCAGGGCAGGGTCAATCTGACCAGTGACCGAAATAGCAGTGGTCGCCATAATCAGCCCCACCAGGAGTGAGCCCGAGTCTCCCAAGAACAACTTCGCCGGATGCCAGTTAAACGGCACGAATCCCAGCATGCCACCCAGCAGGATGGCGGTGAACAGGGAGGCGTAGTTGAAGTAGGGGGTATCTGCTTCGCTGGTTGCTAAGAGGAAGCTGTAGATAAAGAACACGCTGCTGGCAATCAGGGTCACCCCCGCCACCAAGCCATCTAACCCGTCGATAAAGTTCACCGCGTTCATCACTAGGACGACGGCGAGCACGGTCAAGACAAGCGACAGCGTCGGCGAAAACAGCGTGAGGCCACCAATCGGCACAGAGACAATCTGCACTCCCTGCCAGGCCACCACTCCCGCAGCCAGGATCTGTCCCGCGAGCTTGGTCAACCAATCCAGGTCAAATAAGTCATCGAGAAAGCCGATGAGGACGACGATGGCCGCTGCGCCCACCAGCGCCCAGACCGTCCGGGGTGCCTGGAACACTCCTTGAAACCAACTGACCTGGCTTGCGACCAGCGTGGCCACGAGCAGCGCAGCAAAGAGAGCCAACCCACCAAGGCGCGGTGTGGGGTTTTTATGCACGTCACGCTGGCGAATCGTCCGTTGGATTCCCCACTTTGTTCCCACCCGCCACAGCACAAGCGAGACGGCAAAACTCACCACGGCAGCGACAATCAAAACCAGTGCGTAAAACGTCACGCCGCCACCTCACAACCCGCAGCCCGGAGCTGGTCGGCCGACACGGCCCCCTCCCGCAGAATCCTCAACGCTCCCCCACCAGCGGCGAGATCCGTCGCGTCGACAATCGTGGAGGGCACGTGGTCAGACGCGGAGTCGGGTCCACCGTTCAGATACACCGCCACCTCGTCACCGAAGGTGTTAATCGCCTGAAACACGCTGGTCGCCGGCGGTTCACCGTGCCGGTTCGCGCTCGTGACAGCCATCGGGCCGTGCAGCCGGAGCAGGTCCAACAGGCCCTGCTGGTCGGGTGCGCGGAGCGCAATCGTCCCGGGGGTCTGACCAATATCCATCCCAATATCTGCCGCCACCGGCAACACAATCGTGAGCGCTCCCGGCCACAACTGCTGCATCACACTGGCAACCCGATCTGTCATCGCATCCTCGGCAACTAACGACGCAGCCTGTTCCGAGCCCGCCACAAGAATGGGGGGCGCCATATCTCGGGAGCGACCTTTCGCCCCGACCACACGGTCANTCGCGCCGGGAACCCGGGGGCTTACTCCAATGCCATAGACCGTGTCGGTCGGCACCACCACGATCTCCCCACGCGACAGCGCGGCGTTGGCCTGGTGGAGACCAGCCGTCGCAGCCGCCTCGTCGCGCATATCAAACAGGGTCGCCATCAGGTAGGCAGTCTACTGAGGGGCCCTAGGCTTGCTCTGATGCTCTTTCTGTTCGATATGGACAATGTCCTCTACGACTATCAGTGGCGTCGTCGAATGGATGGCCTGAGCGAGGTCACCGGACACGACTTCCAGGAGCTTCGGCGACGGTGGTGGCACGACGCGGGCGAATGGGCAGCAGAAAAAGGCGACCCACCCACCGGGGAGGAATACCTCGAGCGCGTCAACCGCGCCTTCGAACGAGACGTCACCCGGGCGCAGTGGCTGCATCACCGCCGGGNNGCAATGACCCTTCGTCCAGACATTGTCGAGCTCGCCGGATTCGCCGCCACCCACGGCCAGGTCGCCGTCCTCACCAATAACGGGGCCCTCATCGGCGAACACTTAAGCGACACCATCGCCCCAGAACTGGTGGAGGTCTTCGGCGACAACCTCTTCGCAACCGCGCANTTNTTTGANAGAAAACCAGAGCCCACCGTGTTCCAGCGGGCGCTTGAGCACCTAGGCGCAGCGGCCGAGGAGACGTTTTTTGTCGATGACATTCCAGAAAATGTCCGAGGCGCCGAACAGATTGGTATCACCGGGCACTGGTTCCCGCCGGGTCAACTGGCAGCAGAGCTCCGGCAGGCGATGGATGCCTTTATCGCCGGGCGCGCTCCGCGCGAGTAAAACGCGGTCTGCCGACGAGGTCGACAATCGTCTCGGCCCGGGCAAAGCCCTGCGTGGTCAAAAGCGACTGAACCGCTTCGGACTGGTCGATTCCGTGTTCGATAAAGACCACTCCCCCGTCACGCAATAACTGGGCAGACACCTCCACCACCTCACGAATGACAGCCAGTCCACCGTCAGACGCAAAGAGTGCTTCGTGTGGGTCGTGCCCATGGGTTTCGACGTCGAGTTCATCGGCACCCTCCACCAGATACGGGGGATTCGACACCACCACATCCACGGAACCAGGCGCTCTGTGTGTGACGGCCTGCCCCACTTCGCCCTGGAGAATCTCGGTGTTGACAGGGGCGATTGCCGTGCGGTTTGTCTGGAGATACGCCGCGGCTTCAGGAGATTTCTCCACCAGGAGAACATCGAGGTGCGGGATGTCTGCGGCGAGAGCCAAGCCAATGGCGCCTGAGCCCGCGCAGAGATCAACGACCCGGACGACACCGTCTCGCGGAGGCATCAGCTGGGCTTCGGTGCGGGCTTGCTCGGTGAGAAGTTCCGTTTCTGGTCGAGGGGTGAATACTCCAGGGCCAACCACCAGCTCGAACTGGAGAAAAGGCGCCCTCCCGGTGATATGCCACAGAGGTTCCCTCGCGACTCGTCTGGACAGGCCGGCGTCAAACACCTGCGCCTCGTCGTCAGTGAGCATCACGTCACCGCGAACGGCGCGGGCCTGCAGCTCTCCCCTGGACACACCGGTCGCAAAGACCGCCAGATGCCACGCATCCGCCTCGGGCGAGGCCACTCCTGCACCGCGGAGTCGGGAGATGGCCTGCTCGACCTTCTCGAGCAACACCCGTCTAATCCTCGCCGAGTGCCTGGAGCTGGGCTTCTTCGTCGTGGGCAACACACGAATCAATCACCGGGTCCAGTGCACCAGTCATTACCTGGTCCAGGTTGTAGGCCTTGAACCCGGTGCGGTGGTCGGCGATCCGGTTTTCNGGGAAGTTATAGGTGCGGATNCGCTCGGANCGGTCCATGCCACGAATCTGAGATTTGCGNAGGTNNGANGCNTNTGCTTNCTGTTCTTCCTGCTGCTTCGCNAGAATNCTCGCNCGGAGAACACGCATNGCTGCTTCGCGGTTTTGCANCTGCGATTTTTCGTTCTGCATGGACACNACNATGCCNGTNGGNAGNTGGGTGATNCGCACCGCTGAGTCNGTNGTGTTCACCGACTGACCGCCCGGGCCACTGGCGCGGAAGACGTCAATTTTCAGGTCGTTTTGACTGATGTCGACTTCTTCTGGTTCATCCACTTCGGGAAAGACCAACACACCGGTGGTGGAGGTGTGGATGCGTCCCTGTGATTCGGTGGTCGGCACACGCTGCACGCGGTGCACGCCGCCTTCGTATTTCAGCCGCGCCCAAACACCCTCGGAGGGGTCAGCCGAGGACGACTTAATCGCCACCTGGACGTTNTTGTATCCACCCATATCGCTTTCGGTGGAGTCCAGAACTTCNGTCTTCCAGCCCCTCGACTCNGCGTAGTGCAGATACATCCGAAGCAAATCCGCGGCAAACAGGGCCGATTCTTCCCCGCCTTCACCGCCTTTGATTTCCATGATGACGTCGCGGCCATCATCGGGGTCTTTGGGAATCAACAGATTCCGCAGATGCTCCTCCGTGTCCTGGATTTTCTGCTCCAGCGCCGGGATTTCCTCGCCAAAACTGGCGTCTTCTGCCGCGAGTTCTTTCGTGGCAGCCAGATCGTCTTGCAAACTGACCAGCGTGTTGTGGGTGGTGACGATTCGATCGAGCTCGAGATAGCGGCGGTTGAGTTTTCTGGCAAGCCCCGGGCTTTGGTGCACCGCAGGGTCGGCGAGCTTCAGTTGAAGCTCGCCGTGCTCGCTACGAAGCTGCTCGATCGAATCCCACATTTAGGACCCTGGGCGGAACGTGGCCTCCGACGCGGACAGCGACTCGATCATTNTGTCGGTGCCTCCTGCCTTTTCGGACAGCTCCATGAGGTGGCTCAATACGTCGACCGGATCGGCGTGCAAGGCGTGACGACGGAACTCGTCAGAGACCATGGCATCGCGCTGNCCGACAAGNGCTTCGTCCCGGCTCGTTCCCGAGCGCACGACNTCNATCGCGGGGAACAAGCGGGCGCGCGAGGCCTCCGAGGAGAGCACGAGCTCGACGGTGGCGAGCTGTGAAATCTCGTGAGCGACCTGGTCATCGATGGCTTGTCCGGAGTCCGCCAGAAGCGTGCCCAGCACGGTCAGCGATCCTCCACCTTCGACCTGGCGACCTGCTCCCACCAGACGCTTNGTCGGATACAACCACGCGGCATCCGCCTGGTTGCTCCCCCTGGAGTGCGTGCCAGTGAGTTGGTAGGCGCGAGCGAGCCGGGTAATCGAATCGACAATCACAACAACGTCGTGACCGAGCTCCACCAGACGCCTGGCCCGCTCAATCGCGAGCTCCGCGATGGTGGTGTGGTCGTCGGCGGGACGGTCAAACGTGGAGGCGATGACCTCGCCCTTGACGCTTCGTTGCAGCTCGGTGACGGTCTCAGGGTTCTCATCAACCAACACCACCATGAGGTGCACATCGGGGTGATTCGCAGCAATGGACTCCGCCAGGCGCTGAACCATGGTCGACTTCCCGGACTTTGGCGGCGCCACGATGACACCGCGTTGACCCATGGCGAGCGGCGAGAAAATGTCGACAAGGCCCATCGCCTTAATGTCTGTTCCTCCCGCAACCGTCAGGCGCTTGGTGGGGTGAACGGCCGTCAGCGAGGCGAACTCGGGACGCTTCTGTGCTTCCTCCGCACTCTGGGCATTAACCGAGTCGAGTGCCACGAGGGCGTTGTACTTCTGACGCCCCTGCAGCTCACCTTCTTTGGGCTGGCGGATGGAGCCAATCACTGCGTCGCCTTTGCGCAGGTTGTATTTCTTCACCTGGCCGAGGGAGACGTAAATATCGGTGGGACCGGGCAAATACCCGGAGGTGCGGACAAACGCGTAGTTGTCCAACACGTCGAGGATTCCGCCAATCGGAATTAGGACATCGTCATCCGAGATTTCGGGATCGACATCGTCGTTGTTGCCGCGACCGCGTCTGCGGTCCCGTCCGCGACCACGACCACGACCCCGTCCACCGGAGTCTTGGTCGCCGCTGTCGTCTGACGACTCGGCGGGGGTCTCTTCGGTTGTCTCAGTCTCGGCATCGGCCTTTTTGGTCGTGCGCCGAGGGCGGGTGGTTTTCTTTGGGGCGTCCTCGGTCGTCTCCGATGCCGTCGATGGGTCGGGGTTGACGACCGCGTCTGTCTTGGCGCGGCGCGAGCCGCGAGCCGGGGCTTTCTTGTCCTCGGCAGCGGTCTCTGGTTGTTCGGTGTCAGTCACCTGGGTCTCCTTTGTTCAGTCGTTGCCCACATCGGCCCGTTGCCCTCGACACCGTGTGGGTGTCGACTGGCGATTTCTTCACGCTGTTACTCCGCGAGGAGTGACAACCGAAGGAGCCGGTGAGAAATCCGGAGTGCTAACTGGGTTCAGTCGGCGAGCGCCGGAAGCGTNTCTACTGTAGCACCACGCTCATCCACGGTGAGCGTGTGGCATTCCCACGGGCTTTTCTGCTTCGCCGCAATGAGCGCTTCGACCGCGGGCCGTTGAGCCGGGTCGCTACACAGCACCAAGATCGACGGGCCGGCCCCGCTGACCACCGCGGCATAGCCGCTGGCGCGCAGGTGGCCGATGAGTTCATCGGTNTCTGGCATCGCACTGGCGCGGTAGTTCTGGTGAAGACGGTCTTCGGTCGCCTCGAGGAGCAACTCGGGGCTGTCCAGCAGNGCCGCAATCAACAACGACGCGCGGGAGAGGTTAAAGATGGCGTCTTCGTGCGGAACCGTGTCTGGTTGCAGGCTTCTCGCCAGTTGCGTGGACATTTTGCTCGTCGTCGGAANGGCCACCAGTAGGGATACTCCGCGGTGCACGGAGAGCTTNTTGTGCCTCGGNCCGTCCTCGGTCATCCAGGCAATGGTCAAACCACCAAANAGTGATGGNGCGATGTTGTCGGGGTGTCCTTCGAGTTCTGTCGCCACCCGNAGCAGCTCCTTGTCGCTCACCTCGACAAGCCCCTCGGCGAGGCCTTTCGCGGCAAGAACACCGGCGACAATCGCGGCACCCGACGACCCCACGCCTCGGCCGTGTGGAATAGCGTTGACCGCCGCGAGGTGGAGGCCTGGTGCGTCCACACCCCACTGCTCGAGGGCGCGCAGCACCGAGGAGGCCACCAGGTTCGTCTCATCGGTGGGTACATCCCCGGCCCCCACACCCTGGACCTCGACGCTGACGCCGGGAGTCTCGACGACGCGAACCTCCAGCGTGTCGTAAATCGTGAGCGCCATGCCGAGGGTGTCAAAACCGGGGCCTAAGTTAGCGGTCGTCGCCGGCACNATCACNCGGACNNCGCGTCCAATCGGNAGGGCGCTCATGCNGTGTCTCCGCTGAGCTCNAGCTCGTCGGCGACCCGCTCCACATCCACCGGCAGTTTCGTTGGCTGAATATCCCCGCCGTCGGCGTCTTTCAGCGCCCACTGCGGGTCTTTCAAGCCGTGGCCGGTGACGGTGAGGACCACCGTCGCGCCTTTATCCAACACCCCTGCTTCGCTTCGCTCGAGCAGTCCCGCGACGCTGATTGCGGAGGACGGCTCGACGAACACTCCGACATCGCGGGAGAGTAACCGGTGAGCGGCGAGGATGCCGGGGTCGTCGATGGCTCCGAAATAGCCGTTGGAGTCGGATTGTGCNGCGAGGGCGANATCCCACGATGCGGGGTTTCCAATCCGGATTGCACTCGCAATGGTGTCGGGNGNNNTCACNGGCTCTCCGAGGATGAACGGCGCCGAGCCGGCNGCTTGGAAGCCAAACATTCGAGGCATCCGATCGGTCCGTCCCCGGGCCAGTTCTTCGGTATACCCGCGGTGATACGCGGTGTAGTTTCCGGCGTTGCCGACGGGGAGAAAATGGTAGTCAGGCGCTCGTCCCAGGACATCAACCACTTCGAACGCGGCGGTCTTTTGCCCTTCGATGCGGTCGTTGTTGACCGAGTTGACCAAGTGCACCGGATACTTTTCGGCGAGCTGCCGGGTCAACACGAGGCAGTCGTCAAAGTTGCCTTCGATTTGGATAATCCTCGCGTTGTGGGCNACGGCTTGGGAGAGCTTGCCCATCGCAATCTTGCCGTCTGGCACCAGTACGGCGGCCGTAATTCCTGCCCAGGCGGCGTAGGCCGCGGTCGCTGCGGAGGTGTTCCCGGTCGATGCACAAATCACCGCTTGGGCCCCGGCNTCCATGGCTTTGGAGATCGCCATGGTCATCCCACGGTCTTTAAAGCTGCCGGTCGGGTTCATTCCTTCAAATTTGACGTGGACGTCGAGACCCGTTCGTTCCGACAGTGCCGGTGCGGGAATAAGGGGCGTGCCGCCCTCCCCGAGGGTGATGACGGGAGTTTTCTTGCTCACATCGAGCCGGTCCCAGTATTCGCGGATGACTCCGCGCCACTGATGCGCCATTACGACCCCTCCACTCGGATGACACCGGTGACGGCGTCGACCACACTCAAGCCACCCAGCTGCTCGACACAGCGNTGCAGCTGCGCTTCCTGGGCGCGGTGTGTCTGAATGACCAGGGTAGCCAGTCCGNGCTCACCTTCTGNGTGNGCGGGAGCAGACTGGTTCAGCGCCTCGACCGACACATTTTCGGCAGAGAACACGCCGGCGATTTGCTGAAGCACACCGGGTTCATCTTTCACCTGCAAGGACACGTGATAGCTGGTGGCCACCACCCCCGGGTCGGCCATCGGCAGGTCGGCGTGGGTACTCTCTTCCACACCCGGTCCCCCGACGACGTGGCGTCTGGCCGCGGAGACAATATCGCCCAGCACAGCAGAGGCTGTTTCGGGGCCGCCGGCTCCGGCGCCATAAAACATCAGTGACCCGGCAGCAGCCGCTTCGACAAACACGGCGTTGTTGGCGCCGTGCACGGCCGCGAGCGGATGCTCTCGGGGCACCAGCGTGGGGTGGACTCGGACCGATACCCCGTGGTCTGGAATCCGTTCACAAATGGCCAAGAGTTTGATCACGTAGCCGGCAGCCCGCGCCTGCTCGACTTGGTCGAGAGTGACCTCGGTAATGCCTTCCCTAGCGACCTCGTCGACGTCAATCGCCGTGTGGAAGGCCAACTGGGCGAGCAGGGCCGCTTTTTGCTGGGCGTCGTATCCACCGATATCGGCGGTCGGATCCGCTTCGGCGTAGCCGAGGTCCGTGGCGGTCTGCAAGGCAGCCTCCATCGACTGACCCTCGGTGTCCATGAGGTCGAGGATGAAGTTGGTGGTGCCGTTGACAATGCCGAGAATTCGGTTGACTTCATCACCGGCGAGAGAATCGCGCAGGGGTCGAATAATCGGAATCGCGCCGGCGACAGCCGCTTCGTAATACAGCTGGGCCCCGACTTTCCCCGCAGCGCCGAAAAGCTCTGGTCCGTGAGCGGCAAGGAGAGCTTTGTTGGCAGTAATGACATCGGCACCCGATTCGAGTGCTCGGAGAATGAGGGTTTTTGCCGGTTCAATGCCGCCGATGAGTTCCACCACAATGTCGGCCTGCACGACGAGAGCGTCGGCGTCTGTGGTGAGAAGCTGCGGGGGAATCGCCTGGTTACGCGGTTTATCGAGGTCTCTGACCGCGACGCCCACCACGTCGAGTGTGGCGCCAATCCTGGCGCCTAATTCGTCGCGCTCGGTGAGCAGGCGATGGACGACTTCGGCTCCGACCGTGCCAGAGCCCAGCACAGCGACTTTCAAGTCGCGATAGTTCTCCCTCACGCGTGGGACTCCTTGGCTGCTGAATGACTAACGCCCAAGGCTAACCCGAGGTCACGCGAGAGCACATCGTCGACCGATTCTCCGCGAATACCGACCCGGGCCTCACCGTCTTCGACGACAATCAACGCTGGACGTCCAAAGCCGTTGTAATTCGAGGACAGAGAGTGGCAGTAGGCGCCGGTCGCGGCCACAGCCAACAGGTCCCCCGGTGCGATGTCCCCCGGGAGGTAATCGGCGTGCACCACGATGTCACCACTTTCACAGTGGCTTCCCACCACCCGAGACAACACCGGGGTAGCCGATGATTCTCGACCAGCGATCCGAGCGGAGTAGTGGGCGCCATAGAGCGCGGGCCGAAGATTGTCGCTCATCCCCCCATCGACGCTGACATAGAGGCGGTGTGCCTCACCGTCTTCGGTGTCCACCACCACGTCTTTCGTGGTTCCCACCGAATACAGCGTGAGNCCGGCCGGGCCGACAATGATGCGGCCTGGTTCGGAGGCGATNACGGGAATCTCGATTCCTGTCCGATCGACAAAGTCCTGCACTTCCTTGGCGACCGCGTGAAGAATGTCTTCCACATTGGCCTNCGGGTCAGCGTCGGTATAGGGAATCGCGAAGCCACCACCAATGTTGAGGATGCCTAGTGGGTGGTCGGCAGCCAGGAGTTCGTAGAGCTCGAGCACGCGCCTGGTCGCCTCCACAAACCCCTCCGGCTGGACAATTTGCGAGCCGATATGGGAGTGAAGTCCAATCAAACTCAGGGACTCTTCATCGCGAATCTGGTCGGCAACGCCNTGGATGTCCGCGCGGGCGATACCGAATTTTTGATCTTCCCTGGCAGTGGCCAGATACTCGTGGGTTCCTGCGTGCACACCGGTGTTCACCCGGATCATGACCGCNTGTCTGGCACCCACGCGCCGGGCAATGGCGGCNACCCGGGAGACNTCTTGGGCGCTATCGATCACGATGGTGCCGACCCCGGAGTCGATGGCGTGCTGAAGCTCAGGCTCAGATTTGTTGTTGCCCTGGTACTCGATNAGGTGAGGGTCGACACCTGCGCGCACCGCGGCGGTCCACTCCCCGGCACTGGAGACATCGCAGCCAAGACCCTCAGAGCGCATCACCTGCAGGACATCTCCGGCGAGAAGTGCTTTGGTCGCGTAGTAGACCCGCGTGTGTCGTCCGGGCGCGTCAAAGGCGTCGGCCATGGCGTCTCGAATCCAGACGGCGCGGCGGCGCACATCATCCAGGTCAACCACATAGAGCGGTGAGCCGTAGTCGGCGACGAGCGTGGAGGCGGGAATTCCCTGCACGCTCAATTCTCCGGCCGCCGTGCGGGTGGNNCCCGCGGGCCAGAGCGCAGGCGAGAGCNCATTCGCCTCAGCGGGCGAGCGCAGCCACTTCGGAGCCAACGGATTCGACACAACACACCTCAGACGACATCAGGACAGACGAGCGGACCCGGATTGGCCCCTGAAGCCTTCCCCAAGGATACCGGGCGCGCTTCGCCCGCGTCACATCCGCTACATCCGCTCCGGGGCGGAGACACCGATTAAGCCAAGGCCGTTTCGCAGGACCTGGCCGGTGGCGTGGTTCAGTATCAACCGCGAGTGGTGCACGGACCCAATCGGGTCGTCACCCTTGGGGGTGACCCGGCAGGCGTCATACCAGCGGTGATACGAGCCAGAGAGGTCTTCTAAATACCTCGCCACGCGGTGTGGCTCGCGCAGTTCGGCAGCCTGTGCGACCACCCGCGGGTAGTCGGCGAGCGCCGTGAGAAGCTCTGCTTCACTCGGCTCGCCCAGGGTTGTCGGGTCAAACAGCTCACCGGTGACTCCGGCAGCCTCCGCGTTCCGTGCCACCTGATGGGTCCTGGCGTGGGCGTATTGGACATAAAACACCGGGTTGTCATTGGTTTTGCTGAGCAACACATCGGGCTCGAGTGTCAGCGGAGAATCGGCGGGCGAGCGACCGAGCGAATAGCGAAGTGCGTCGGTTCCCAGCCAATCGCGCAGGTCATCGAGTTCCACAATGTTGCCGGCGCGCTTTGACAGCTTGGCCCCATTCACGCTCACCAGCTGGCCGATCAGGACTTCAATATCCCGCGCGGGGTCGTCTCCGGCGGCACCGGCGATGGCTTTCAGACGGTGGACGTAGCCGTGGTGGTCGGCACCCAGCAGGTAGATGGTGACGTCGAAGCCGCGGTCTTTTTTTGAGAGGTAGTACGCCGCATCCGACGCGAAGTAGGTGTAGGCACCATTGGCCCGGCGGATGACGCGGTCTTTATCGTCGCCGAAGTCGGTGGTCCGCACCCACACCGCATCGTCTTCGTCGAACACGTGCCCTTGCTCCCGCAGCCGCTCAATCGAGCGATCCACCAGGCTCTGTCCGTCGGGTGTGCTCATCACGTGGAGTTGTCGCTCAGAAAACCACACGTCGAAGTGGACGTTGAAGGCTTCCAGAGACTCGCGGATGGCCTGCAGTTGTCGGTGGTAGGCCGATTCCCGGACACAGACCAGTGCCTCGTCCTGGCCCATCTGGGCCAGGGTGGGGAATTCTGTGGCGACGTCGGCCCCCAACTGCTGGATATACGCCCCCTGGTAGGCATCGGCGGGGGCCTCCTGGCCGAGTGCGGCGGCGAGAACGGAGTGTCCAAACAGATCCATTTGCGAGCCNTGGTCGTTGATGTAGAACTCACAGGCCACCTNNGCGCCTGCCGCNCGGAGAACCCGNGCGAGTGAATCGCCGAGTGCTGCCCANCGGGTGTGACCAATNTGAAGGGGTCCGGTNGGNTTNGCCGAGACAAANTCGAGGTTGATCNGGGTGCCCTCNAGCCCTCGAGAGTGGCCGTAGGACTCTCCTGCTTCTACAATCTGCCGGGCGGTCTGCCCAAGGCTGGCGGTGTCGAGGGTGATGTTCAAGAAGCCGGGGCCGGCGATGTCGACCGACGCGACGTCGTCAATGGCTTCGAGCCGAGGGGCGAGAGCGGCGGCAACATCTCGGGGCGTTGCCCCGAGGGGACCCGCCAGTTTGAGAGCCACGGAGGTCGCCCAGTCGCCAAATTCCGCTTTTTTCGGCCGCTCGAGGGCCACATCGTCGGCGGAGACGGCGGGGCTGGCAGACCCGGTCTGCTCGACGACGTATTTTTCGGCCAGTTGCGCGATGCGCACTGCCAGTGAGGCTGGATTCACGTGGCCATCCTAACCGCGGGCATCTGGCCCTGTCCCGGTATAGTCTGATGTGATCCGCCCCCATAGCTCAGGGGATAGAGCGTCTGCCTCCGGAGCAGAAGGCCGTAGGTTCGAATCCT
>NHEZ01000029.1 GCA_002172585.1 Cellulomonadaceae bacterium TMED98
TGTACACAACGCCTACGGCGCCTATGGCGAAAAGTCGATGTATGGCAAAACCGTGACCGGTGTTCTTCGCTCGACCTTTGTTGTTGACGAGCAGGGCACCCTCGAACACGCGCTTTATAACGTCAAAGCCACCGGGCACGTGGCAAGCCTGCGGAAAAAACTCGGCCTCGACGCCTAGGCCTCTCCGCGGGTCGGCGGTCTAGACCTCGTCGTCTTCGAAGTGGGCACGGACGGTCTGGTTAAACAGCATCAGCACGATGGCGGTCACGGCGGGAACGCCGAGTGCGAGGGCGACCAGGGGAATACCAAAGTCGCCTCCGTCGCTTGCCAGACCTAGCGCCATCTGCAGCACCTGCCACACCAACGACGCACTCCTCGCGGAATTGACCCCGCGCCAGAGACCGCGGGTAATGAAACCGAGGGCGGTGGCGAAGCCGGCGGCAATGAGTGTCAGGAATATCGCGGAGGAATAGGAGTCGGGCTCGGCAATAAACAGCTCGACGAGCAAGAGCCCCGTGACGGCCACCAGCGCCAGGGTTTCCAGTGTGGAAACGGCGATGAGGACGTAAAACGGAGTCTGAGAGTTTCCTGAGTTTCGCGACACAATTTATCCTTCAACTCTTGATTGAAGCCTTGGAATGTGCGAGTCTAACGGTCAGTCTCAGTGACGTTCACAGCGGAGTGGGCGGACGGAGTGTCCGAATAGTTCGTTATCGGTTCCCCATCCGACTGGTCACGAGAGAAACCGGATTGATCCCAATCCCCGAGTAACCAAGGAGTATCCATGGACTGGCGCGACCAAGCAGCTTGCCTGAGCGTTGACCCCGAACTGTTTTTCCCGGTGGGCAACACCGGACCCGCAGTCGAGCAGATTGACCGCGCCAAAGCGGTGTGCTCCACCTGCCCGGTCACCGAGTACTGCTTGCAGTACGCGCTAGACACCAACCAGGACTCCGGAGTCTGGGGTGGTCTCAGCGAAGACGAGCGTCGTGCGCTGAAGCGTCGCGCTGCTCGCGCCCGCCGCGCNTCCTAATNCCACTTCGACCTAGACGGTCGGAATNGCACCCGTTGGGGGCGCCTGCAGATACTGCAGCGGAATGTCNATCACCACTTCGGTGGTCTCCCCNGCGACGGATTTCCACTCGATGGTTCCACTGAGCTCGCCCTCGACGAGGGTGCGCACAATTTGTGTGCCAAGACCCTCTGAGATTTGACCATCAGGAAGTCCCCCACCGTTATCCCGCACCACGACGTGCAGACGATCNNGTCCGCGCTCTGCGCTNATNTGCACTTCNCCATCAACACGGCCTTNTAACCCGTGNTCNACAGCGTTGGTGACCAGCTCGGTCAACGCAAGCGCCAACGGCGTGGCGTATTCGCTCGGCAAGATGCCGAAACTGCCAGAAAAAATCGGCTTCACNACCGGATGNGTGCCCGAGGCTACTTCNGCCGCGAGCGCCGACACCCGNTCGAACACGTCGTCAAAGTCGACGTTTTGACTCAGCCCCTCCGACAGGGTGTCGTGAACGACGGCAATTGCCGCCACCCGGCGCATCGCCTGGTTTAGCGCATCCTTGGCTTTCTCATCCCCNGCGCGCCTGGATTGAATCCGGAGCAAAGANGCCACGGTTTGCAGGTTGTTNTTNACNCGGTGGTGGATTTCTCGAATCGTGGCGTCTTTCGTAATCAGCTCTCGTTCCTGACGGCGAAGCACCGTGACATCCCGGCTCAACACCAACGCGCCGACTCGGTCGCCAGACGATTTNAGCGGAATGGCGCGCAANCTCACCGTCACCCCGTCTGATTCCACTTCACTGCGCCACGGGGCACGACCACTCACCACCAGCGGCAGCGTCTCATCCACAATCAACGTTCCAGACAGCAACGAGGTGGTGACTTCGNAGAGCATTCGACCCTCGAGCTCCTGGTTAAATCCCANGCGGCTAAACGCGGAGAGGGCNTTNGGGCTGGCGAAGGTCACCCGNCCGGTCATATCNAGTCGAATCAACCCGTCCGANGCACGGGGNGCGCCNCNNGCTGGCGGTGAGGGGCTATCNGGGTCNGGAAACTCTCCCTCGGAAATCATTCGAAACAGGTCGTTGGCGCATTCGTTAAAAGTGAGCTCGAGTCTCGAGGGCATTCGGGACTCGCTGAGGTTGGAATGCCGCGTGAGCACCGCNATCGGNCGCGACCCCAGGCCCCTGACTTCTGGTGACCGCCGGCAGACCGGCAGGGCGCGNAGCCTCGCCGGCGTGGATTCATACCAGTCAGGTTTGGCCGANTCGACNATCTGCCTGCTGGTNTCCGCNTTNGCAATCAGACTCTCCCACTCGGGGCGGGGGGCGGTGCCCACCACATCGCGATAGAACAGGGTTGCGGACGACGAGGGCCTGGAGTGTCCCACAGCCACGTAGGTGTCGTCGGTGTGTCGAACCCAGAACACAATGTCGGCAAAGGCCAGGTCAGCAAGAAGCTGGCCCTCGGACATNACTTGGTGCAACCAGGCGGTTTCGGCCGCATCCAGGACCGAGCCGTGCAGTGTCTCGTCGGTCTTGGTCGCCACGGGCTTAGCGTAACGCGGTGAGCTGGTGCCACTTCTGACGCAGAAGAACCAAGGGACCTCCCGGAGAGGGGTCTGTGTGAGCACGCTTCTGGGGCGTTTTGCGCGTGGAAGGGCCCGGGAGCGAGGCAGAAACCTCGCGGTGAAGTGCGGCAACCAGGCCCGAATGTGGCGCCACATCGCGAATCGTCACCGCATCCAGTGCNGCCCGGCGGCAGGTCTGCGGATCCCACGGGAGTGCGGTGGCATCGGACACTCCGGCAAACCGCCACAACACCTCTCGAAGGGTGGCGTCTTCGCCTGCTGCTCGGCGCGAGGGGTCCACACCGTTTAGCCACACAGCAATCGGCGACCCTGCCGCTGCCGTCTCGGCATCCGGATAGGCCCTCGCAAATCTTGCGACGCCCGACGGATCTGCCCGGCACAGCGCCACTATGCGATCAGAGACCTCGAGGAAATGTGCTGTTGTCTCCTCCGCACCGCCAGCGCCAGGGGTGGAGCCCGGGAGGTCGCTTCCTGTATCGACAACGGTCACATCAACGAGCCCTCGCAGATGCTGCAGAATCTCGTCGACCGCATCACGAGGAGCTTCCGGAGAGCGAAATCGCCTGGATACTCCCGTCAGCACGTCAAACGACACGTCTTTGCCTCGGTAGGTCACCGCCAGGTCTGTCAGGTGCTCGCGCTGTAGCTCTCGCTTTTGGGACCTCCTCGCGGCCGCCAAGAACCCCGGTGTTCGATCCACCAAGCCCAGCGCCTGGGCAATCGTTCCNCCGTGTCCATCCGCGTCGATGACCATGACGCGACGGCCCCGAGCGGCGAGATCGGCGGCCAGACCCAGAGTCACTGTNGTNCGACCCGGGGAGCCGTGTGGCCCCCACACCGCCCAGACCTGACCGGACCTACTCGGGGTCACCGTGGCTCGTCCATGGATAAGCCGACGCAAATCGTCTGGTTGCCGCACGCAGTGGCCCACCCCTCGCGCCTTGGCCAGGTCCTCACCGTCTGCGGTCGTCACTAACGCAGCGACTTGGATTCCTTCAGAATCGGCGGTCTGCACGAGCTCGGTGGTGAGAAGCTCGGGGAGGGCCTCAATCACCAACAGTTCTGTGCCGGGAGTATCGAGATACTGAGCCGCTGCCTCTGCGGTGTCGACAACCCAGCCCACCCGAGCAAGTGACTCGACTCCCCTCTTCACCACCGACCAATTGGTATCGGTGACCACACACCCTGTTCGCACCCTCAGCCCCCAGGCAGTGGGCTCAGCTGGATATCAAACGCGTTCGCTCGTGCGTGAACAAGCTCGGGGAGGTCTCGCCTCGGTACATCGAGGTCGACGTGGGCCAGTGCCGGATTGGCCGCAAAGCCCTCTTCGGTGCGAACCGCCACAATCTGCGCAGCCTGCGAGGCAACATAGGGCACCGAGAACTGCTGGTCTGCCGTGGGAGGAGATACCCACACTTCGACAACCGTTCCCCTCGTCACCCACTCCGCCCCGCCCACGTCGATCTGCAGGCTAAAGCGCGTGCTGTCGGAGGGAAGCGGAATCTCCAGGTCAGAGAGACGGAGGAGCTCTCCGGCCGTCAGATCCTGGGCAGCCACCTGCCCAGTAAACACCTCCCGATCNGTGGGGCGGAGAAGTCCCAGTTCCTGGCCTGGCCCGGACANAAAGACCTCGNTNAGGACCTCNTCATGTGANNGGCTGGCCGCGGAGGACATCNGAGCTCACCACGAGATACGGCTCGGCAGNATTCGCNCGNGNCACTACCCACCAGCCACCCGCTCCCGATCCCACCACGAGGGCAATCCCCAGGAAAAAACGTGCGTGCCGAAACCAGCGNGGAGTAGCCACCGATGATGTCCCTTCGTCCTCGTCATCCAGCGTGGCGGGGAACCAGATCGGCGTCAGGAAATATCCCCAGGCTCCACAAACTCGATCGCAATCAGCTGCCCAAAAGGGACCTGGTGGAGTGTGCTGTGTCCGTCTAGACCCCTNCGTCGAANGCTCACGTGGTCCGAAGCAATCCCGACCAGCTCNCCCNTGTAGCNAGCACCGGGGACACTGGCTNGGACCCACCTCGATGTGGCGGCNGTCACCGCGAGCGCCCGGCTCAGGGGTGCTCCAACCGGCGCTGTATCGGTCACCGTGTTGGAAAACGTCTCGACACGAACAACCGCGTGAAGAGAAATCAACACTCCCCGACGGGGATGAGTGGTTTCGCCAGAAAACCAGGTGGTGCCGATTGCCGCGAGGTGGATCAACCAGGTGCGCTGATCCACGGTCTGCACGCTGATCACCTCGCCGGCCTGTTTTGCCCCGAGAAGCCGGGTTGTGAGCGACACTGTCGAATCAACTGACAGCACAGGAGTGCCTGCATCCTGGACCGGGAAATCGGAAAGCTGAAGAGATTCCCACAGTTCAGAGTCGTCTGCCGACCAGGGGGAATATGCGCTCACGTGGCAAAGGTAAAAGAATTTACTGGTCTGTAACCCACTTATCCACAATTTTTTGAGACGATTCCACGCAGTGGCGCCACTTGGCTACGGTGACCGTCATCGGGCCATCACTCCAACCCGAGGCACCTGCCTCAGTAAGGAAGGCACCATGCCACTGCACGGCAACACTGAAAATAATGAGTGGGATCCTGAGGACCACGAGGAGCCCCAGCGCTACCGGCAGATGGAGAACTACGAGGCATTTGGGCCCCAACCCACCTCGTCGTCCGAGCTGCCCGATCCCCACGGGGTCGCCCTGCGACTCGTGAACGGGATCATCGAATGCGTCCACGGCCTGCGAGACCCGTTGCAGTTTTCTCGCTGGCTGTCCGAGGACGTTTACCGTGTCGTTCTGGCGCGCTCCAGACGGCACTCCGCAGCGGGCACGCTCAAAGGGCGGAAGAAGACCCGCCCCGAGTACAGCCTGGGAAACGCCATCGTCACCTCACCCCGTGACGGTGTCGTCGAAGCCTCCGTCGTGGTCCACGGTCGCGCACGCGTTCGTGCTGTCGCGGTGAGGCTGGAAGGCATGGACCGACGCTGGAAGGCCACCTCCTTCAGCATGCTCTAGCTATTTCTTGCGGCGCTTTGCCGCACGACGCTGAGCGCGGTTCGCAGCGGGCGGTTGTCCTTTCGGGGGCGCCGCCCGCTGTCCAAACGCTCCCGCACCAGCCGGAGCGGGCTGAGCCGCCTGGGCCGGCGGAGCAACGGTCGCAGATTTCTGACCCTGGAAGGTTTGGCTCACTGCGGGAGCCTTCGGGGCTTGGACGACCTGGCCCGACTGGTTTCTCACCTCGACGTCACCATCGGCCGTGGGAGCGGAATAGCTGAGGTTTTGTTGTGGTGCCTGATCCATCAGGCCCTTGGCCGAGACAATCGGCCCGACCTGTTGGGTGGGCTGTTGGATTTGGACTTCGATGTTGAAGATGTATCCGGTCGTGTCTTCGCGAATCTGTCCCATCATGGTTTGGAACAGGGCATAGCCCTCGCGCTGGTATTCGACCAGGGGGTCTCTCTGAGCCATGGCCCGGAGGCCAATACCGTCTTTTAAGTAGTCCATCTCATAGAGGTGGTCGCGCCAGCGGCGGTCAATCACACTCAAGACCACCCGACGCTCGAGCTCNCGCATCACCTGGGAGCCCAGNGACTCTTCGCGTTTGTGATANGCGATTTTGCTGTCGGAGAGGACCTCGGCGACGACTTGCTCCACCGTCGGCCTGGAGCCAAGCTCATCCACCAGTTCGTCGACGGTGATGGACACCGGGTAGAGCGTCTGAAGCTCTGTCCAGAGCTGTTCCAGATCCCATTCTTCCGGGTGGACCTCCGCCAGTTTGTCGGTGGTGACAGTGGTGATGGTCTTTTCGACNAAGTCATGGACCTGGTCGGAGATATCGTCACCNTCNAGNATCTGCCGGCGNTCTTCATAAATNGCTTGGCGCTGACGGTTCAGGACATCGTCGTATTTCAAGACGTTTTTTCGNACCTCGGCGTTTCTCGCCTCCACCTGCGACTGGGCGGATTGAATCGCGCGGGAGACCACNCGNGATTCGATAGCGAGGTCTTCTTCNCCGTCTGCGGTGCGGGCCATCAGCGACTGGGCAGCTCCGGCGTTGAACAGCCGCATGAGGTCGTCTTGNAGGGACAGGTANAAGCGGCTCTCCCCCGGGTCACCCTGACGACCGGAGCGTCCTCGGAGCTGATTGTCGATGCGGCGAGACTCGTGGCGTTCGGTGCCAAGAACATAGAGGCCACCNGCNGCNCGGACTTTCTCGCCCTCCTGTTCGCAGATGTCGNTNACTTCGGCAAACACGGCATCCCACGCCGCTTCGTACTCCTCGGGAGTGTCGGTTGGGCTTAGACCCTTTTCGGTCATTTTCTGCACGGCAAGGAACTCAGCGTTTCCGCCCAACATGATGTCGGTTCCACGACCGGCCATATTGGTGGCCACGGTCACGGCACCGAGGCGACCTGCCTGGGCGATGATGGCGGCTTCACGGGCGTGGTTTTTTGCGTTCAACACTTCGTGTTTCACGCCTGCTTTGGCGAGCATGGCCGAAATGCGCTCCGACTTTTCCACGCTTGTCGTTCCTACCAAGACCGGCTGTCCGGTCTGGTGGCGCTCGGTAATGTCGTCGGCCACCTGACGGAACTTTGCCTCTTCGTCGCGGTAAATCAGATCNGCATTGTCTTTACGAATCATGGGNTTATTCGTGGGGATGGGGACGACACCGAGTTTGTAGGTGCCCATGAATTCGGAGGCTTCGGTTTGGGCCGTTCCGGTCATACCGGCCAGTTTTTTATACAACCGGAAATAGTTCTGCAGCGTGATGGTGGCCAGCGTTTGGTTCTCGGCCTTAATGGCCACACCCTCTTTGGCTTCAATGGCCTGGTGGATGCCCTCGTTATAGCGGCGTCCGGCGAGAATACGGCCGGTGTGCTCATCGACAATCAGCACTTCGCCGTTGATNACGACGTAGTCCTTGTCGCGTTTAAACAACGCGCGGGCCTTAATGGCGTTGTTGAGGAAGCTAATCAGCGGGGTGTTTGCTGACTCATAGAGGTTGTCGATGCCGAGGTAATCCTCGACTTTTTCAATACCGGCCTCCAGCACACCCACCGTGCGCTTTTTCTCATCCACCTCAAAGTCTTCGTCGGGAACAAGACGATCGGCGATCTTGGAAAACTCCGCAAACCAGCGGTTTGCTTCTCCCGAGGCCGGTCCAGAAATAATCAGCGGTGTTCTGGCTTCGTCGATCAGGATCGAGTCGACCTCGTCAACGATGGCGAAGAAATGACCGCGCTGGACAAGGTCTGCCTTGTTGAGCGCCATATTGTCGCGCAGGTAGTCAAAGCCGAATTCGTTGTTGGTGCCGTAGGTGATGTCCGACTGATACTGCGTCCGACGCTCTTCTGGCGTTTGCCCAGACAGCACACACCCGGTCGTCATTCCGAGCGCTCGAAACACTCGACCCATCAGTTCTGACTGATATTTCGCGAGGTAGTCGTTCACGGTGACGATGTGGACGCCTCGGCCCGGAATAGCGTTGAGATACGCCGCCAGCGTGGCGACCAGAGTTTTTCCCTCACCGGTTTTCATCTCGGCGATATTGCCTTTGTGAAGCGCCGCTCCACCCATCAGCTGCACGTCAAAGTGTCGAAGGCCAATGGTGCGCCTCGCTGCTTCTCGGACCGCGGCAAAGGCCTCCGGCATTAGATCATCGAGAGACTCTCCCGCGGCATAGCGCTCACGCAATTCGTCGGTTTCGCCGCGGAGATCGTCGTCGCTCAGTGTGACGAAGTCGTATCCGAGGTGGTTAACCGCTTTTGCTGTTTGGTGGAGTTGGCGGAGGATTCGACCCTCGCCCATTCGGAGCATTCGCTCGAAAGGATTCGCCACGACGTTTACGTCCCCTCAGTCACCGCAGGTGTGTCCTGGAATGCTACCAACCTGGGCTTACTGGTCGTCGTCGAGGGAAATCACCCCGTACTGCCACCCTTTCCGGCGATAGACCACACTGGGCCGCTTGGTCTCGGCGTCGTGGAAGAGGAAAAAGTCGTGGCCGACAAGCTCCATCTGATCCACCGCCTCCTCGGCACTCATCTCCTGGGAGGGAAAGACTTTTTTGCGAATCACGACCGGTGAGCTCGGCCGCTCGAGCTCGTCGAGGTCGTCCTCACTGATGGTGGGGATAGCACCGGTTTCGACTGTGCGGATGACTTCGATACTGGCGGGAGTGACGTCGATGTCGTCAAACGATTCGGCGCTCATCTCCCCCATGGACTTGGAGCGATGAAGGCCGTGGTGGGGGCTTCTCTTTTCTTTCGCCCGGCGTAGCCTGCGAACAATGTGGTCCAGTGCCTCGTCAAACGCGGCGTATTTGTCGGGGTTTTTCGCCTCGGCGCGAATCACCGGGCCTTTGCCAATCATCGTGAGCTCCACGATGTCGACCGACGGTCCTTTGCGGCTGGAGTTTTCCCGGGTGACTTTGACCTGGAAGGTCATGGCTTTTTCCGCCAGTGCAATCGCCCGGTCCGACTTTTCGTTGACGTAGTCCCGGAATCGATCCGGAATGCTGATGTCGTGTGAGTGGAGAGTAACTTCCATCGCCTAGACCTCCTTGACTGGGTGATTCACCGTGAAGTGCCCTTCAGCGTAGTCCTGTGCCAGACCCACTGTCACCCCGAGGAGTCGCGGCAAGCACCACGACCCCAACGACCCGATATCCACCAGCGCGAAGTGTCGCGGCTGCTTCTTCCACGGTGTGACCCGTGGTCACTACATCGTCGACCAACACCACCGGACCNGGCGGCACCACGTGTTGTAGGCGAAATCGGCTCGAGCGGGCCCGCCTCTCCACACGGGTCNGGGTTTTTTGACTGGGCCGACTCACCCCCCGTCGGCGCAGAATTCTCTGGACCGACCACGCCGGCAATCCCGCCTGTTTCGCGACGGCCCGCGCGAGACCGAGGCTTGGCTCAACACCCCGTCGAAGCCAGCCAGAAAAACTGGAGGGCACCGGAACGACAAAAGCTTTTGTCCCGCCGGCCACAATCCGAAGCTCAGGCTCCAGCAGAGCGCCCAGTGGCCCGGCAAGCCGGTGGTGGCCGCGTTCTTTCCACGCCACAATTACTCCTCGCCAGTGGCCGTCGTAGGAAACAGCCGCCCGAACCGGCACTCGATACAGAGCGTCGCGCCAGGCGAGCACGGGCTCGTGGGANGCCACCGGATAGTTCCGGCACGCTGCGCACAGCTCAGTCTCTGGTTCCCCACACCCCACACAGGAGACGGGAAAGAAAAACTGTCCCGTCTGTCGCCAGACCTCGTCAATGCTCACCGGCTCAGACTGACGGCGCCGGTGAAGTGTCGCCGGCCACCCAGATGACCGGGTGGACACANAGCGGTGGTGCCGGTCTGTGGACTAGCGCTGGGTGACCAGCACGGAGGCGCGATCNCCCGTGGTTTGCCAGCCGTTTCCTCGAGGNTGCAAGATGGCCCCCTGGTCGTTTAACAGCCGGAGCCCAGAGAGTCCCCCGACGCCCGCCACCAGAGTCTGGGGGCCGGTCGGACGGCCNGCAGAGACCATCTGACCGTTCACATCCTGGATGACCACGTCNCCGGCTGAGCCATCACGGGTGACGACNGCCACTTGATATTCATCCACCCACGCCGCATCGACTGCTTCNCCTTCGAGGGCGGAGAGNTCGCGAAACTCNCCCAAGCCAATNGGTTCNCAGTCGGGCGAGCGTTGGATGGCGGTCAACAANGTCCGNACCCCGTTATCTGTTTGCACGACNAGCAGNAGGCGGGTGTTGTCTCGAGCGAGCTCCATCGTCACNACCCGGGAGCCTGCNGGAAGCTCCACGGGCAAGACGGNGGCGTTGAACTCAATATCCACGACGATCGGGGAGAAAATCNGAAGGGCCTCTTCCCCCGGCTCAGCGGTCATCGACCAGGTATAGCCACAGGAGTCAATNAGGGGGCGAATTAAGCCCTCCCTNGTATCCCAGGGCTCCTCGGACGTTCCGCTCTCNCCCACGCGGTAGAGGCCGTCTTCGTTCACGACGGCAGCCTGCTGAAAACCCGGGTGATAAAACGCGTGGTCCGGACGCAGGGAAATCACCGTGCTCGAGAGCGCATCAATCGTGTCGATCTGTCCTGCTTGGNGGTATCCAAAGTTCACCCCGCGCACCACCACACTGCGGGGGTCCCGGCCGGTGCTAAGCCCCGGCTGGTCCTCATCGAGGGCTGGAACCCGCACGGGNGCTTGATTGACCGTGATCACCACGTCAGACACACCAGAGACCTGCTGCAGGGTCGTGGNCAATTGCACCAGCATTTGTTCTCGTTGCGGAGTGGCCGTGTCCAATACGGCTTCGCTCAGATCCACTTGGGCTTGCCCGTCAGTGACCGGCACCGGCGAGAGTGTCAGCTGAGTGCCTGGAGGGAACGCGGAGACCGTGGCAGCTTGGCCCAGCCAATACGANGGGGGTTCNAGNAGCCCGCGGATNACTTTTGTCAGCACGTCTCCTCTAGAGGCAAACCACCGCAGGTCTGGCACTAGTTCGCGGTAATCGGCCGAGTAGTAGTAGAGCAGGTAGCTATCAAACGCTTCCCGGAAAGCCACCTCTCCCAACACCACGCCATCGGGGGCCTCACTGATTCGCCACTCACCAGAGACCCGCTCAAGAGAGAAAACCAAATCCTGCGTCGTGGGTTGGGCAGCCACTTCATACCGCCCCGCCTCGTCCACGCTCGCAATCACCTGCACCTGATAGACCAGCTCGGACTCCGCCGACGACAGCACCGAGGCTTCGCCTTGGCTGATCAACGCCGATTGGCTGGGGTTCCAGGTGTCGTGGAACTGGTCGGTGAGATAGCTTCTGGCGACCCGGTAGTTATTTTGGGCCGCGGTTCCCGCCGCAATAAAACCCTCCAGAATGTCTTCCGGACTGGCTCCAGCAGACGGTCCAGGAGGCAGGAAATCCACATCGGTCTCGTTTAGCACCGAGGACGGGTTCACCGATTCCACGGGTCCAGAGCGCGGAATCTGGGTGCATCCAGACAGCACCAGCAGGCCCGACAACAGGGCAATCAGGACTCTCATCAGCTGACCTCCGCCGGTTCATCGAGCCCCAGCTCCATACCGTCGGAATCGACCAGAGTGGTCTCGGCCGGCAGCCCCAGCGGTGAATGGGTGACGCTGTGACCGGCGTGACGAGGAAGAGTCAGGCGGAAACAGCTGCCCTGTCCTGGTGCTGACCACACGTCGATAAAGCCTCCGTGGGCACGAGCATCTTCCTGGGCGATGGCGAGTCCCAGACCGGTGCCGCCGGTGGTGCGCTGGCGAGAGGGATCTGCCCGCCAAAAACGGTCAAACACCCGGGCGGTTTCCTGCTCGCTCATGCCGACACCCCAGTCGCGGACCGCCACCGCGACCGTGGTCTCATCCGAGTCGACAATCGCCACAATCGGCTTGCCGTCGCCGTGGTCGATGGCGTTACCGATGAAGTTCAACAGCACCCGGCGAATACGCCCAGCATCGGCGTCGACGATGCCGTAGCCGCCGAGAACCTCGAGCAGCAGACTCGAGCCTTTTTGATCGGCCAACGGCGAGAGCTGATCGAGGGAATCTTCCACCAGCTCCACCAGGTTCACCTCGTCGCGCTCCAGCGACACTGCTCCCGCGTCGTAGCGGGAGATTTCTAACAGGTCCGTCAACATCGATTCAAAACGCTCGATTTGGGCAACCAGTAACTCAATCGACCGACGTGATTCNGGCTCCCACTGCTCCCGCTGGCCGTGTAACACATCAGCGGCGAGGCGAATAGTGGTCAGTGGCGTGCGCAACTCGTGGGACACATCCGAGACAAAACGTTGCTGTAATTGGGAGAGCTTTGCCAGTCGGACAATCTGCGACTGCATACTGTCGGCCATTTTGTTAAACGACCGAGACAGCGTCGCAATCACGTCTTCACCGCGCTCTTCGATGCGCTCTTCCAAATANCCCTCCGCCAAACGCTCGGCGGTGCGGGCGGCGGTGCGGACCGGACCAATCGCCACTCGGACCACGAGCCAGGTCACGGCCGCAATCAGCACCACCAAGATGATCGACCCCACCACGAGGGTTTGCTGCACCAGAGTCAAGGTTGCTTGCACGTCNCTTAAGTCATAGATCAAATACAGCTCGTACTGCCCCGCGGTCGGCACTTGAATAATCGAGCCGGTCACAATCCCCGGCACGATGCCCTNAGCCGTGGTGAGCGACACCGACTGGAGATGGACGTCTTCTGGTTCTTGAATGAGCGCCTGTCGAATACTGGGGCTCACCACGGAGACATCCAGCCCTGCCGTACTAGTCGAGGTCATCGTTTGGTCGGTAATTTGACCGGGGACCCGCAAAATCGCAAACCCACCCTGTCCAGGGGAGGACTGAGTGGTGCGGATCGCGGTTTGTGCCGACGCATTAGCCGTTTCCACGTCAATCGTTCCGGCAGCCGTCACCGCGTTGTCAAAAAGNGACTGCACTTGAGCGGCTGTCCTCGCTGATTCGACAACAACCTGGTCTCGTCTGGACTCATAGAGNCTGTCTTGGATGGTGAGCGACATATAGCCGCCGATTACTGTCACCGCGAGCCCTGACAGGGCACCGGCGACCACCACCGTCCGGGTAAGAAGCGACACCCGCCACAGCCGAAGCGGACTGCCAACAGCTCGCCGCAGCCATCGCCACGCGCGCCACATCATCCGGCCTGGTTCTGACCCTCTGCGGACTCCGCCTTACCGGAGCGGTATCCGACACCGCGAACCGTTTCGATAATGACCGGGTTATCGGGATCGGATTCGATTTTCGAGCGAAGCCGTTGGACGTGCACGTTCACCAGCCGGGTATCTGCTTTATACCGATACCCCCAGACCTGTTCCAGAAGCTCTTCGCGGGTGAACACCTGTTGGGGACGAAGCGCCAAGGTGAGCAGCAGCTGAAACTCCAACGGGGTCAGATTCACCCGTTCACCCCCACGGCGCACTTCATGCGAGGGCACGTCAATCAGCACATCGGCAATCGAGATTTCGGTCAGCCCTGTTTCTTGGGTGGGACGCAGGCGGGTGCGAATCCTGGCCACCAGTTCTTTCGGGTTAAACGGCTTCACCACATAGTCATCGGCGCCTGCTTCCAACCCCCGGACCACGTCGGCCGAGTCTGATTTGGCCGTCAACATGATGATGGGGATACCGCTCACCTCGCGGATTTTTTGGCACACATCCATGCCGTCCATGCCGGGAAGCATCACGTCCAAGAGGATCAGATCCGGATGATGCGACTGCACCGACGAAATCGCGTCCGGGCCATCAGCAGCCAAGTGGATGTCAAAGCCTTCACCGCGGAGCATGATGCTGATCATCTCCGACAGGGCGACGTCATCGTCCACGACGAGAATGCGCGCAGTCACTCCCACCTCCGTGAGCCGAGGGCCGTTTGGTGGCTCACAGACTACACCGCGGTGCCTGGCGGCACCCGGGGGCTCCTAGTAGCGGTAGTGCTCCACCTTGTAGGGGCCATCCTTCGGCACACCGATGTACTCGGCCTGCTCGTCGGTGAGCTCCGTGAGCTCCACACCCAACGCGTCCAGGTGCAGTCTCGCGACTTTCTCATCCAACTTCTTCGGCAGCATGTGCACACCAATCGGATAGGCATCCGGATACTGGTAGAGCTCGATTTGGGCGAGCACCTGGTTGGCAAACGAGGTACTCATCACGAAGCTCGGGTGGCCAGTGGCGTTGCCCAGGTTCATCAGGCGCCCCTCGGAGAGCATCAGAATACTCCGGCCGTTGGGAAGCTGCCACTCGTGCACCTGCGGCTTGATTTCAATGCTGGTGGCTCCCGGCAACGACTCCAGACCGGCCATATCGATTTCGTTGTCGAAGTGGCCGACGTTGGCGACGATNGCCTGGTGCTTCATCTGCAGCAGGTGATCCACCGTGAAAATGTCCTTGTTNCCGGTCGAGGTGATGAAAATGTCGACCTGGTCGATAACACTTTCCAACTTCGCGACCTGGNANCCGTCCATTGCNGCCTGCAGAGCAGTAATCGGGTCAATCTCCGAGACGATCACGCGGGCGCCCTGGCCGCGCAGCGACTCCACCGAGCCTTTTCCNACGTCNCCGTAGCCGGCAACGAAGGCCACCTTCCCTCCAATAAGGGTGTCGGTCGCACGGTTAATTCCGTCGATCAGAGAGTGTCGNACNCCGTATTTGTTGTCGAACTTGGTCTTGGTCACCGAGTCNTTGACGTTAATCGCGGGGAACAGAAGCTCACCCTTTTTGAAAAAGTCATAGAGCCGGTGAACACCCGTGGTGGTCTCTTCGGAGACACCGATGATGTCTTTNGAAATCTCGGTCCACTTACCCGGAGTCTCGGCGAGAGTCCTCTTCAGAACCCCCAACACCACCCGCCACTCAGCGGGGTCCTCGGCGGTGGGCTCAGGAACAACCCCGGCGCGCTCAAACTCGACGCCTTTCAGCACGAGCATGGTGGCGTCGCCACCGTCGTCCAGGATCATGTTCGGACCGGCAANGCCCTGTGCNGACCAGTCAAAAATCTGCTCGGTGCACCACCAGTACTCCTCCAATGTCTCGCCCTTCCAGGCGAACACGGGTGAACCCTGGGGGTCNTCCGGCGTTCCCGTCCCCACNACGACCGCGGCCGCGGCTTCGTCCTGGGTGGAGAAAATATTGCAGCTCGCCCAGCGCACCTCGGCNCCAAGAGCAACCAGCGTTTCGATCAAGACAGCGGTCTGCACGGTCATGTGCAGGGAACCGGTGATGCGAGCGCCCTTCAGGGGCTGCAGCGGGCCATACTCTTCGCGCAGGGCCATGAGGCCTGGCATTTCGTGTTCNGCCAAGCGGATTTGGTGCCGTCCCGCCTCAGCGAGGGAAAGATCAGCAACTTTGAACTGGAGCGGGGTAGCAGTCAACATANNANCATTGTGGCACGGTTTTCTGACCACACCAGCCAGCTACACCCCGGTGTTNAGGCGCCTGGAATNAGGGCATCCACCCGGGCCACNATGTCCGCTAATTTCTNNGGACTGGCNGCTTCCGCGTTGACCCGAAGCAGCGGCTCCGTATTGGACGCGCGGACATTNACCCACCACATGTCNNGNCCNCTCANTGGCCCCTGCACACTGAGCCCATCGAGCGTGTCGATGGTGGCNTCCGCGGCAAACTCGTTCNGGATGTTNTCCATGACNGCTCCNACATNCTCGACCCGGAAGTTTCGCTCACCGGTCTGGTGNTAGGGCATATACNGCGAGGCAAGGGTGCTNAGCGCCTGNTCNTGCGANCCAAGCTCAGCGATGACGTGGAGGGCAGCTAACAACCCGGAGTCTGCGCCAAAAAAGTCTCGNAAGTAGTANTGNGCCGAGTGTTCNGCACCAAATACGGCGTTGGTTGTCGCCATATCGTCTTTAATCAACGAGTGCCCGACGGCGGTCCGGTGGGCAATACCCCCTTCGGCGGTGATGGTCTCTGGCACGACCTGGGAGCAAATCAAGTTGTGCAGCACGACCGGCTGNTCNTCNCCGAGCGCCTGGACCCGGGTGATTTCTCTCCTNGCCACAATCGATCCGATCACACTCGGTGTCACCGGCTCACCGCGTTCATCCACCACAAAACACCGATCGGCATCTCCATCGAACGCAAGCCCCATATCGGCACCGGTCTCCACCACCCGTGCTTGGAGATCCACCAGGTTTTTTGGCTCCAGCGGGTTGGCCTCGTGATTGGGAAAGGTGCCATCCAACTCGAAATACATCGGATCAATCTCGAGTGGGAGCCCTGGAAGCCCCGCCTCGGTTCCCAACACCGCCGGCACGGTGTAGCCGGCCATGCCATTGGCCGCATCCACCACGATGCGAAGCGGCCGGACCTGTCCGATATCGACCAGTCCGCGCAAAAACTCCGCATACCGCGACACCACATCCGTGATCTCTGGCGTCGAATCGGTGGGTACCCAGTCCACTCCGGCGTCCACCAGCGCCTGGGCCCGGTCTCGAATACCCGCCAAGCCCGTATTCATACTCACGCCCTTGGCGCCAGCCCTGGAGAACTTGATGCCGTTATATTCCGGCGGGTTGTGGCTTGCGGTAATCATCGCTGCTGCCTCGTCAAATAACCCCGAGGCGAAATAGACCATGTCGGTCGAGGCCAGACCCACCGGGCGAACAATCGCTCCGGCCGCAGCTGCACCGGCTTCAAGAGCCCTCGCGAGCTCGGGTGAGGAGGGCCGCATATCGTGCCCGACGATNAAACCTTTGCCGGCAAGGCCTAGCTCCTCGCAGGTGGCATAGCCGATGGCGTAGACAACCTCTGGGGTGAGCTGGGTGGCGACTAACCCCCGCACGTCATAGGNCTTGACGATGGCAGACAGCTCGGTGCTCACTCGCCAAGCCTAGCCAGGCGCCTGGCTAGCCGTCGTCTGGCCNGGGTTGGTAGCGCACCACCCGCCAGCCCTGCGGAGCNGTCATCCGCTCCGCGTGTGNGGCACACAGGTCATAGGANTGNGGTTCGGGGTGCAGGGCGAGAGGACCGACCACGGCTTCTTGGTCGGCATAGACATACGTCAGCGTCGCGGTCGCCTGGTCCTGGCACCGCACTTTGGTGCAGATTCTTTCTTGCCGGTGTCTGGCGCGCATCACCGACCACAGTAGTGAGCAAGCCGTTAGCGTAGGCGGTATGACCCGGGTTCACGGCCGCACCAGACGCGCACACCGCTCCGTGGTTGTCGGTCCGCGGATTGCGAGAAAGCGNCGNCGGCAAGACGGTTTTGTCGACACCGTCCAGGCGATGATGGACCANTTGCGAAAAATGGCTCCCGAGCAACTGAAAGACACCACNGTNACGATCCACCCCATGCCGGATATGGCGGCCACCAGCGACACGGTTCCCCGGTGGCGGGTCGACANCACCNCCAACACCATTCACCTGTTTCGGCTTCCCATCGAACGCCTCGGCCACCACCACCCGGAAGACCGGTGGTATGAGCGAATGGTCGTCGAATCGGCAGTGATTAAAGCAGCGGCTGAACTGATCGGCTGGGACCCGTGGCAGCTCACTCCCGGCCGGGAAGCCTGGGAATAGGCGCCTAGCGGGCGTAGATGTCGACGGTGGGAAGCTCCGGTGGAGGCGGTGTCGCCACCAGGTTCGCAAGCTGNCCNGCNTCNCGCAGCACNACCGCAATCGACACNGGNTGGTCGGTCTCGAACAGGTAGTTNCCGCCAGCTCCNCCCAGACCNCGNATTTCCACGGCGTGNGAGTCCACCTCGATCGTGCCCGAACCCAACACATCGGCGCCGTCCGCGCTCACCCGGGCAAACCGNACGGTCGCCGACTCGTCTGATTGCGACANCACATGCACGGTGGCATCCACCCCTCCGGGCACCACGACGCTGCCGACGTCCTCCAGCGTGGGNGCGGATGACACCCAGGCGAGGTCTGTCCGGGGATCGCCGATACTCGTGTGTCGAATCCCTGCNACCACGGGAGTAGACGANTCGATGANGACGCCCGCATGCCCTTCGCCGAGCTCGTCCAGTGCCACATCAAACACCCGNCCNGCATCNAACGACACCTCNGTGACCACGTCACCGCGTCCTGGTCGAACAATCGTGACCACCACNTCGGCNTNCTCGCCNGGGGCGAGCAGGCGCAACACCGGCCCGACATCGTCGTAGCCCTCGAGGGCGCTCACTCTCTCCAGGGCTGCCTCCGAGTCGACATACAACCCCGGAAGGTATCTCGCCACAGAGGGCGCGTCCTGCAATCCCACGAGATCCATTCCGTCGGGGTCGAGGCCACGAATCAATGACGTGTGCAGGGTCATGCTGACCGGTGTCCCCGCACTCACCATGCGAATCACCGGTGAGGATTCACCAGGTGCCAAACCGGCGAGAGAAAACACCCTCCGCTCCCCCGGT
>NHEZ01000030.1 GCA_002172585.1 Cellulomonadaceae bacterium TMED98
CATGTTGGTGGCCGCAGCCTTGCTCATTTCGACCACGATTCGGCTCAGTGCCTTTTCGAGGCGCCGTGAGCTGGGCATTATGCGACTGGTCGGGGCGTCCAATCGGTTTATCCAGACGCCGTTTATTTTGGAAGGTGTCGTCGCCGCCCTGGTCGGCGCGGTGCTGGCCAGTGGAGCAGTGTGGGCGATTGTTCATTACTTCGTTCGGGGCTACCTCGTGCAGGAGCTGCCCACCACAGTGTTCATTGGGTATGACGCAGCGTTTAGCACAATGCCTCTCCTGATTGGCACCGGGGTAGCGCTCGCCGCCGTCGCCTCCTACGCCTCGATAAGCCGCTACCTTCGGGTGTAGCCCGCGGGGGAGTGCTCCGTGGCCAGACACAGCCGGGGAGGTGACTCGTGGCAAAGGAAAAAGGCGAAAAGCTGATTGCCAGCAATAAAAAAGCACGCCACGACTACCTCATTGAGGACACTGTCGAGGCGGGCATTGTGCTGTCGGGAACGGAAGTGAAATCGTTGCGGGCCGGCCGTGCCTCACTGCTGGACGCCTACGCCACCATCGACCGCGGGGAGGCCTGGTTAGAAGGTGTCCATATCCCCGAATACACAGCCGGCACCTGGACCAATCATTCACCGCGCAGGAAACGCAAACTTCTGCTGCACAAGAAAGAAATTGACCGGCTCGGTGGTCAAATTTCTCGAGGCGGCTACACGCTGGTGCCGCTGAAGATGTATTTCCTCAACGGCCGGGCCAAGGTGGAGCTCGCCTTGGCGAAGGGAAAGCGCGAGTATGACAAGCGCCAGGCACTCCGCGAAAAGCAGGACAAACGCGAGGCGGAGCGGGCAATGAAACAGAAAAACCGAGGCAACGACTAGGCATCGGGTGTGCAGGGCGACAGGCGTACACTGGCGCTAATGTCTTCTGATTTCGGCTCTCGCCGACCGTCTACCGCGACAATCCCCATTCTGACCGTCGAACAGGAAAAAATTCGCTGGCGGGCGTTTGGTATTGCGGTTGGTGCTGCGTCGCTCACAATTCTTGACTTGGCCAAAATCAATGTGGCGATTCCCGCCATCTCGGCTGATTTGGGAGCGGGTGCCACCGAGGTCCAGCTGCTTCTGGCGGGCTTTGTGCTGGCCTTTGGGCTCCTTCTCATTCCCTCCGGTCGCGCCGGCGACTTGTATTCCAGNCGCAACATGTTTTTGGCAGGGCTTGGCCTGTTTACTCTCTCGAGTCTGACCGGGGCACTGGCTCCCACTATTGAGGTGCTGATTGTCAGCCGTATNTCGCAGGGTGTCGCTGCGGGTCTGCTCATGCCGCAGGTGTTGGGGCTGATTCAGCAGTTATTTATTGGTAAAGAGCGCGGCCGAGCGTTTGGCATTTTTGGGGCGGTCATTGGCCTGTCCACCGCGTTTGGCCCGACACTGGGTGGTTTCTTGGTCGGGGTCGGTGGCCAGGCCATGGGGTGGCACCTGTTGTTCTGGATGAATGTCCCGCTGGGGATTGCGGCGATNGTGGCGGCCATCCGGCTCTTGCCTAAAACGCAGGAGATTCCAGAGGGCGCGGTCAATGATTTCGACATTGTCGGCACACTGCTGCTCGGAATCACCGTCTTTTCCTTCATGTTGCCGTTTGTGTTGACCACCGGCACCGATATCGATAATCCGGCCCGGTGGTGGTGGCTCGCGGGTGCCGTGGTGAGCGGCGCGCTGTTTGGGGTGTGGGAGAAGCGCTATCTGGCGAAGGGCCGCGTCGCGATTATCGACTTTGCCTTGTTTGCCATCTCGAGTTTCCGCAATGGCGTGGCCGTGTCGAGTTTCTACTTCGCCGCTCTCCCGGCGACCTTTATTGCCCANACGCTGTGGCTGCAGGAGGGGCTCGGGTTTTCCCCTGTGGTGGCCGGAATGGTGACCATTCCCTTCGCCCTGCTGTCTGCTCTTAGTTCGTGGCGCTCCGGGCTTCTGGTGAATCGATACGGCCGGACCATTGTGGTGGNCGGGCTGGTCTTAGTGTTGATGGGTTTCTCGGGCGTGATTGTTGCTGGCTATNTGGTCCCNGATCAGTGGATGGCCTGGGCAACAGCAGGGTTCATGGCGATTGCCGGGCTCGGTGGGGGCGCGGTCATTGCCCCGAACCAGACCCTGATGTTGGAAGACATTCCGATTCGANAGGGCGGTCTCGCCGGGTCCATTGCACAGGTCGGCCAACGAATTGGCACGGCGGTGGGATTGGCGGCGGTGCTGTCTGCACTGTTTGCCGTGGTCAGTCAGGCGGGAGATACGAGCCAAGTGGAGGCCTTCCGCGCCGGGTTTACCGCCGGGGGACTGGTCTCGGTGGGTCTGGTGGTGCTGGCGTTGATGTTTGCGCTGTTTGATTTAGGAGCCAGGGGCGAGAAGCAACAAACGCCCTAGCGCGTGGGAGTCACCGGGTGTACACTGGAGGGCTGGCTTCGGCTAGTTGATAACTCCATAGAGGCGAAAACAGCTTCATGAGTGATTCATCTTGGGGATGATCGGTTTCGACATTGCTGGTGAGTCGGAGAGAAGCGGGTCGAGAACGCAGGGTTGTCTCGTTAACGCCCCCTGCATACCAATAGGTGCCAATACAAAGCGCGCCGACTTCGCCCTCGCTGCCTAGTAGCTAGCGAGCCCGGAGTCCGTCAGACCACGTGAGCCTTCAGCGTGGACCCTGGCGTCATGGAGAAGGCTTGCTGGATGACGGTGTGTCAGCGTCATTCGGGACTTTTTCTGACACTGGGCCTGTCGTTCACGGTGCGTGTGCCGAATGAACGGGGTCGAGAGACACGACATCGCACGCTACACCCGTAGAAGTCTTCGTCCGTGAGCAGTGGACGGGGGTTCAATTCCCCCCATCTCCACGACAAAACCCCGGCAACAGCCGGGGTTTTTGTTTTCTGTCTCGCCCAAACATTCTGTTACCTAATAGTGACCTTCCTCCCGGTGGAACCGGTTGGCGTCGGTGCTATTGTTGCGCCAGCAATGGGGCACTTAAGTGCCTCTTTGCTCTCATTATCCGTTCGAGAAGGAGTATTCATGAGGCACACTATTCGTCGCCGCTCCCTCATCGGTGCCGCTGGCCTGTCGGTCGCGGCGCTTGTGTTGGCGGGCTGTGCTGGGGCCGAAGAGCCCGCAGCTGACGAGACTGCCACCGACGCCGGTGGCACCGAAGAGACTGCCGAACTAGCTGCGGGCTGCGAAGCCTACGCGGACTACGCCGGTAACGAGGGCACTGAGGTGGAGATCTACACCACCATCATTGACCCAGAAGCAGCCTTGTTTATCGAGTCGTTCGTCGAGTTCGAGGAATGTACTGGAATCGATATTGTGTGGAACGGCGACCAGTCGTTCGAAGAGCAGATTGCTGTTCGCGTCGAGGGTGGAACCGCCCCTGATCTCGCTGTGTTCCCCCAGCCGGGTCTGCTCTCACAGTTCGAGGCTGACCTTGTCCCCGCCGAAGCAAACACTGCCGCGTCTGTGGACGAGAACTACACCGCTGACTGGAAGGGCTACGGAACCGTTAACGGAACCTTCTACGGCACGCCGCTTGGCGCCAACGTGAAGTCCTTTGTGTGGTATTCGCCGAAGGTCTTTGCAGACAACGGCTGGGCAATCCCCACCACGTGGGACGAGCTGCTGACNCTTTCCGACGAAATCGCTGGCGGCGACTTCGCAGGAACCGCGTGGTGCGTCGGATTCGAGTCCGGTGTCGCCACTGGATGGCCNGGAACGGACTGGATGGAAGACCTGATGCTTCGCTTCCAGGACGCCGAGACCTACGACCAGTGGTCAGGTCAGGCCGAGCCGCGCTTGCCGTTCAACGACCAGAAGGTTGCTGACGTGCTGGCCGAAGCCGAAAAGATCGTGAAGAACCCTGACTATGTCGGAGACGTTCCCTCGATTGCTACGACCTCCTTCTCTGAGGGTGGATCGGGCGTTGTCGACGGTTCCTGCGCGATGCACCGTCAGGCCTCGTTCCTTGGCGGAATCTTGGTTGGCGACTACGGCGCAACGATCGTNAGCCCGGAAGACACCGATGTTGAAGGTGGAATCTCCGTGTTCTACTTCCCCGGTGTGTCCGCTGACCAGAGTCCCGCTCTGGGTGGTGGCGAATTCGTCGCCGCTTTCCAGGACCGTCCTGAAGTGCACGCTGTGCAGCACTACCTGACGACACCTGAGTGGAACAACNCNAAGGCNGCTCTNGGTGGATGGTTCTCCGCGAACCTCGGCCTNGACACGGCCAACGTGGCGGACCCGGTGAACGCCGTGGCCGTGGAAATCCTCCAGAACGCCACCACCTTCCGCTTCGACGGCTCCGACGTGATGCCCGGTGAAGTGGGTGCAGGTTCGTTCTGGACCGAGATGACGGCCTGGGTNGCCGAGGACAAGTCCAACNNGGCTGTTCTCGANGCCATNGAGGCCACCTGGCCCGCCAGCTAGTCTCGGTACACTGGNAGTAGCCAGTTTGGGGGTCTGCCCGAGTGGGCAGGCCCCCAAACTCATNACCAAACATCGAGGTTTGACAGGNATGGGCTTATGAGCGCTTCGGTCTGGGAGGTCATCGCTCCCAACCTCACGCTGTTGCTGATTTCCCTTGCAGTATTTGGCGCGGTGATCTACGCCGTCTTTCTCATTGGTGCCCGTGCCTCTCTCAAACAGCAGGAGTGGTTGCGCTACGTCGTCTTCTTAGGTCCCGCGAGCCTGCTCTTGCTGATCGGGCTCATTTACCCTGCTGTGCGCACGATTGTGCTTTCGCTGATGGATAAGCGCAGTGAGAATTTTGTCGGTCTCGACAATTACATTTGGGCGTTCACTCTGCCGGAAATTCAAATCGTTCTGCGTAACACCGGCATCTGGGTCATTCTCGTCCCGATCGTCTCGACCATCGTTGGTCTCGCTATTGCGTATATGACAGACAGGATGAAGCGGGGCGCTTGGGTGAAGTCATTGATTTTTATGCCGATGGCAATTTCCTTCGTCGGAGCGAGTGTCATCTGGCGGTTCATGTACAGCTACGAACCCAATCCCAACAAGCCAGAAATCGGATTGCTGAGCGCGATCTGGCGCGGGCTGGACTTAGAGCCGAGAAACTGGCTACTCGAGCCGCCGCTGAACACACTATTGCTGATTGCGGTGATGGTCTGGATTCAAACCGGTTTCGCCATGGTGATTCTGGGGGCTGCGATGCGCAATATCCCGGACGACGTGACTGAGGCAGCCATGTTGGATGGCGCCTCGAATTTTCGCAGGTTCCTCCGGGTAACGCTTCCGATGATTCGAGGGACGGTGGTGGTCGTGCTCACCACAATCACGATTGCCACGCTCAAGGTCTTCGATATCGTCCGCACAATGACAGGCGGTAACTTCCAGACCAACATCATTGCCAATGAGATGTACTCGCAGGCTTTCCGACAGCTGAACTACGGGCAGGGATCTGCTCTTGCGGTGATTTTGTTCCTCGCCGTCGTTCCGATTATTTGGTACAACCTGCGGCAATTGCGACTGGAACGGTCGGAGCGGTAATGACAGCGACGACTCCTCAGCGCGGGCTCAGCATCGCACAGAAAAAAAAGGCGAAAGATATTTTCTCGTCCCCGCTTGCCTCGGCCGTCGCCATCGTGATTGCCGTGATCTGGACTATTCCCACGTTCGGACTGTTGGTGAGTTCGATTCGACCCGAAGAAGACATCAACAACTCGGGATGGTGGACCTTCTTTTCGAACCCTTCCTTCTCGCTTGAGAACTACAACCAGGTTCTGTTTGAAGGAACAAACGTAAACCCTCCGTTGTTTCAATACTTTTTCAATAGTCTCGCGGTGACGATTCCGGCTGTGATTTTCCCCATCACCCTCGCGGTGTTTGCGGCGTATGCTCTGGCCTGGTTTGAGTTCAAAGGCCGCGATTTCCTGTTCTTCACCATTTTCGCCCTTCAGGTCATTCCTCTGCAGTTGGCGCTGGTCCCGCTCTTGCAGCTGTTCTCGAGGGGCCTCGTCATCGGGGGGGTCACCCTCATTCCTGATCTTGGAATCACTGGGACCTACATTCCCATTTGGATTGCCCACACCATTTTTGGGCTTCCGCTGGCCATTTTCCTTCTGCATAACTTTTTGCGACAAATCCCGCGCGAGCTGATTGAAGCAGGCCGAGTGGACGGCGCCAACTGGTTTACTCTGTTCACCAAAATTGTGCTGCCGCTTTCGGTTCCTGCGATTGCGTCGTTCCTTATTTTCCAGTTCTTGTGGGTGTGGAACGACCTCCTAGTGGGGTTGACGTTCGGAGCAGGGTCGAAAGATGTCGCGCCGATGACGGTGCGGTTAGCCGAAATGGTGGGTACCCGAGGTTCAGGCTGGGAGGTTCTCACCGCGGGAGCCTTTGTCGCAATCATCGTCCCGTTGATTGTGTTTTTCACCCTGCAGCGTTACTTCGTCCGGGGTCTCCTCGCGGGATCGGTCAAGGGCTAAGCCCCTAGCGCTCGACCCCGCGGAGGGTTCCCACCGTGGTGGCACCCGGGTCAAAAACCACGCAGTAGATTGACCGGTCACCCACCGACCAACTGCTTTGGGTGGGGTAGTAGTAGTGGAAGTTGAGCTCCGAGGCAGCAAACTCCACCCCAACAAACCGTTGGAACTCGGCCTGGCACCCCTTCACCGCCTGCTCGGTGAGGGCATCGATTCCTGGATAGTCCGAGTCGTCGACCACCAGATCGGCAAAGACCTCTGATTGGTGGGGGGTGGAACACTCCACTGCGGGTACGTCCACCAGGTCTTGGGCGAGTGGTTGATCGACGTCGTTGAGACACGTGCCAACCTCAAGCTCCAGGACATTCACCGTGGGTGTCTCTGGCTCGGAGCTCACCGCACTGGTGGTTTCTGTTTGGCACCCGGTGACACCGAGAACAATTGCCCCGGCCCACATCAGCTGCTTCACGCCGTCGCCCTCAGTTGCTCCAGCACCGTGTCGTGGAGAAGGCCATTCGTAGCGAGGGCAGAGCCGGAGGTGAGCGTCTGGGTACCCGTCACGTCACTGAACTGTCCCCCCGCTTCGGTCACAATGGGCCAGAGGGCGGCAATGTCGTAGGGCTGGAGGTCGTGTTCTCCGGCGATATCCACGTGCCCCTCGGCGACCAACATGTAGGACCAGAAATCCCCCATCGCCCGTGCGCGCCACACCGACTGGATGAGCGGCAGGATTCTGTCTTGGTAGCCAGCGTCAATCCAGCCGGGCAGGGAGTTGTAGCTGAGAACAGCCTGGTCCAGCCTGGTTGTTTTGCTGACGGCCAGGGCTCGAGTCTGGCCACCCTGTTTGGTCCACGCGCCGTGGCCGGTCGCNGCCCACCAACGCTGGCCCAAGGCCGGAGCGGACACGACACCAACCTGGGGGATGCCATCAATGGTGAGGGCAATCATCGTGGCCCAAATCGGCAGCCCGCGGCTAAACCCCGCCGTGCCGTCAATCGGGTCGATCACCCACTCGCGGGAGGATTCGGTGCCGGAGCTATGTCCGCGTTCCTCGCCGAGGATTTGGTCGCGAGGCCTGGATTTGCGAATAATCTCGCGGATGCNGTCTTCCACAGCGCGATCTGCGTCGGTGACCGGGGTGTTGTCGTCTTTCGTATCGATATCGAGGTCGGCCTGTCGAAAACGGGACATCGAGATCAGGTCGGCATCCGCTGCGGCAGCCAACGCAAGAGACAGATCGTCTGCNGGGGAAAAAGACAAAGCCACGNGTCTGAGGGTAGTCGAGTGGACTAGCCGGATCCTGCTCCGGCAAGCCCCCGCAGNCGAATCAGAGANTCAATGCGCGCTGCAGTGAGTGGGTCGACCGAGNCGGTGGCTGCGCGAAGCGCGCAATCGACGTCGGCTGCTTGGTGCTGACAGCCCCTCGGGCAGGCATCGAGGTAGTCCTGCAGGTCAGAAAACCCGCGGTCNATTGCCTCGGGGGCGACATGACCCAACCCGAAGGATCGAACCCCCGGGGTGTCAATAATCCATCCACTTGCCTCCAAAGGCAGAGCCCTGCTTGAGGAGGAGGTGTGCCGTCCTCGACCGGTGTGGACGTTGACCACACCCACTTCTCGCAAAGCACCCGGGACAAGCCGGTTCACCAACGTGGACTTTCCTACACCGGAATGCCCGACGGCCACGGTCGTTTTGTCAGTGAGCAGATCCACCAGCCGCGCCAGGTCGTCTGATTCACCATCACTGCGCAGACAGACCGCGTCGATATCAGCGACGCGGGCATAGTCGGTGAGTTCGTCGGCGGAGCCGAGGTCGGTTTTGGTCACACAGAGAATCGGGGTGATCCCTGCATCGATGGCGGCCACTAAGTACCGGTCAATGAGACGGGGCCTCGGCTCCGGATCGTGGGTGGCGACCACCATGAGCAGTTGGTCGGCATTCGCCACAATCACCCGTTCAAACTGGTCGGAGTCATCCGCACTTCTGCGCAGGACGTTGGTGCGCGGGTGAATGCGCACCACTCGCCCCAGGGTGCCGTCTGCTCCAGTCAAATCGCCCACCACATCGACCCGGTCGCCCACCACAATCGCGTCCCGCCGCAGTTCCCTCGCGCGATTGGCCGTCAGTGCCGTGCCCGTGTCGAGAACGAGGCGGTAGCGTCCTCTGTCCACCCCGACGACGAGTGCGGGGGCTGCGTCCTCGTGTCGCGGTCGACGTTTCGTGCGGGGCTTATGGCCTGTTTCTTGTTGGTCGAGGGATTCCTCGTAGGCGTCGACCCAACTGTCGTCGCCGGAAGGCCTGCTCACTCCTGCTCCAACAGCGATGCCCACAGCGACAGAAACTCCGGCAGGGTCTTATCGGTTTGTGCGATGTCGTCGACTTCGACGCCCGCGACACCGAGCCCCACGAGGGCACCGGAGGTGGCCATCCGATGATCACCAAATGCCCGCCAGGGTCCTCCCCGAAGCGGCGCTGGGGTCACAATGATGCCGTCGCTCGTTTCTGTGGCCACGCCACCCAGTGCGGTGATGTTGTCGACGAGAGCTTTGAGACGGTCCGTCTCGTGGCCTCGTAAGTGGCCGATTCCACTAAACCGTGAGGTCCCGGTGGAAAACAGGGAGAGTGAGACCAGTGTGGGGGCGAGTTCACCGGCGGCNGAGAGGTCCATCGAGACGGGTTGGAGTCCCACCCCCGGTCCGATCCGCGGCCCCTCCANACTGAGAGTGTCCCCNTCGCGCTCCACCACGGCNCCAAATTCTNTGAGGANGNCAGGCAGTNNGCCGCCCACCTGGGTGGTGGTGGCCGGCCAGTCGGTGACTTTCACCTGACCACCGGCAACGAGGGCAGCGGCGAGGAACGGCGCGGCATTGGAGAGGTCTGGCTCGATGGTGGTGTCTTCTGCGTCAATCGGCTGTGGTTCGATTGTCCAGCGGGTGCCCCGCTCAATCTCCACGCTCACGCCCCGTCGGCGCAAGCAATCGATGGTCATGTCGATATGCGGCAGCGACGGCAGGGAGGAACCCGTGTGTTCAATGGTGAGCGGCGCCTGCAGCCTGGGTGCCACCAACAGAAGGGCACTCACAAACTGGCTGGATTGGCTCGCGTCGATCTGGACGGTGTGGGCGCTGGTGGGCAGGCCACCTGGATACACCGTGAACGGCAACGCCCCACGGTCGTCATCATCGACCCGGGCGCCCAGTTGCCGCAGGGCATCAATCACCGGCGACATGGGACGCTGCCTCGCGCGTTCGTCGCCATCGAAGGTCACCGGCTGAAAGCCGAGTAACACCAGTGGTGGGACAAACCGCATCACGGTGCCGGCCAGNCCACACTGAATCGTGACCGGGCCGTCGGAAATCTGTCCAAAGTTGATCGGGGTGACCGACCAGGTGTCACCGTGTCGAATAATCGCTCCACCCAGTGCTTCGAGGGCATCCATCATGAGTTCGGTGTCGCGGGCAACCAGGCCGCCGCGGAGAACAGCGGGGCCGTCCGCGAGGGACGCGAGAACGAGTTCCCGGTTGGTGAGGGATTTGGAGCCGGGGAGGGACAGCGACGCATTCAGAATCCGNGGCGACTGGGGAGCCGGCCACGGATTCGGGGAATGATTAGGAGCCTCCATGCGTTTATAAGAGTAGTCGCAGTGGCTTTATAGAGGAGGTGTCGATGCCGAGCGTTCTGCTGGAGCCTCCCTCCCTAGACTGGAGCTCCATGTCTGCCACCCCGTCGCCTGACCAGCCCGCTCAGGAGCTTTTTGTCGAGCAGGCGATGGAATATGCCGACCAGCTCTATGCCGCGGCGATGCGGCTGTCCAAACACCCCTCCGACGCAGCCGATCTCGTGCAGGAGACCTATCTGAAGGCCTATCAGGCCTTTGACCGTTTCGAACAGGGCACCAATTTGAAGGCGTGGCTGTATCGAATCCTCACTAACACCTACATCAACCTGTATCGAAAGCGCCAGAAAACAGGAATCCAGGAGGGGTTAGACGACCTCGAAGAGTGGCAGGTCGGCGAATCCGAATCTCTCACCACGAGAGCTGCTCGTTCCGCCGAGGCCGAAGCGATTGACCATATGCCCGATTCCGCGGTGCGCAGAGCCCTTCAAGAGCTTCCGGAAGAGCGCCGACTGGTGATTTATTTTGCCGANGTCGAGGGCTATAGCTACCAAGACATTGCCGAGATTATGGACACTCCGGTGGGAACCGTNATGAGCCGCCTGCACCGCGGGCGCCGGGAGCTGCGAGAAAAACTTGTCGATTACGCACCCAACACAGAAAGTGAGCTCAGTCATGGCTGATTGTGGATGCACTGCTGCCCGTGAAGGGATGGAAGATTTCCTGCATAACGAAGTCGACGACGNGAAGCGGGTGGATATNNCNGATCANCTCTCCGACTGCANCGACTGTGAAGACGANTGGCGGGTNGGNCAAGCGCTNACCAACTCNGTGAAACGCGCNTGCTGTGAGGAAGCNCCTCAGGANCTGAAGGCNACTATTCAGAGCGCNCTGCGGGATGGCCGCTAGTCAAACGCGCGGTCTAAGACCAGACGNAACTCGTCACTGCTCCGCTTNGACGANCCGGTCGCCGGTGAGGCCGAGGCCGGGCGGGAGACCACCCGNGTGGCCGGNAGGTTATGCCCNATCGCCTCGACGGCAATAAACGGCCAGGCNCCCTGGTTTTCTGGTTCGTCTTGCACCCANACCACNTCCGCGTTGGGGTATTTCGCAANCTCTGTGCGGAGCTGTTCGGCAGGCAGGGGGTAGAACTGCTCGAGCCGGACCAGCGCCACGTGCGTGGCTCCGCGGGTCTCGCGCTCNGACNTCAAGTCGTAGTGAATTTTTCCAGCGTGCAGAAGAATCCGCGTCACGGCCGNGGGATCACTNACGNCNNTGTCNCCNAGAACCGGTTCAAAACGACCACTGGTGAAGTCCGNNACATCACTACTGGCGCCTTTCAGGCGNAGCATGGCTTTCGGACTAAACACCACGAGTGGGCGGCGAGGACGTTGGTAGGCCTGGCGNCGTAACAGGTGGAAATAGGACGCGGGNGTGGANGGGCGNGCAATGGTCATGTTGTTNTCNGCNGCGAGCTGGAGGAATCGCTCNATNCGTGCGGAGGAGTGNTCNGGNCCCTGNCCCTCNTAGCCNTGGGGNANCAGCATGACAAGGCCNGAGCGNTGNTTCCACTTNTGTTCNGCAGANGAAATNAANTCGTCNATGACNNTCTGNGCGCCGTTNACAAAATCACCNAACTGNGCNTCCCACAGCACNAGCGCATCGGGNCTCTCGACGGANAAGCCGTATTCGAAGGCGAGAGCGGCGTATTCACTGAGAAGCGAGTCGTAAATCCACAGTCGTGCTTGGTTTTCGGACAGGTTCATCAGCGGCAGCCACTCTTGACCGTTTAAGCGGTCCTGCATGACGGCGTGGCGCTGGACAAAGGTTCCACGTCTGGAGTCTTGACCGACCAGTCGAACCGGTGTCCCCTCCAGAAGCAACGAACCCAGCGCGAGGAGCTCACCAAAGCC
>NHEZ01000031.1 GCA_002172585.1 Cellulomonadaceae bacterium TMED98
GCGGGGGCAAGCCAGTCAATTTTCTTGCCCGCAACCTTCACAAAAATCCAGATCCCCAGCAAAACGCCGAGGGCAATACTCACGGTGACGAGAGCGGACGAGCCGATAGTGAGCCAGATATTCATGAAATCCCCTAGTTGCGTATGCCTCCCATTCTAATCGTGCCCCTCAAGAAAGTAGCGCTGGACCGCTTTAGACTGAAAGCGATGATCTGGATTCAGATTCGTCCGGGGCGGTAGCTCAGCTGGTTAGAGCAGCGGACTCATAATCCGTCGGTCACGGGTTCAAGTCCCGTCCGCCCTACCGGCGCGCAGTCGCGATCACCGTCTGGGGTTCAACGCTTATGCGTTAGGTTTCCCTTTCAGCCCTCGGCTCTCGCTTTTCTAGCGGCTCTTCTGCGAATGTCGACTTTTGACAACACATCTGATACCTTTCGGTGCCCATGAGGAATCTGTTTGGTTTGGCCATTGTGGCAGTGGTTGTTTTCGTTACGGGTTGTAGCGCTCAAGAAGCCACAGATGTCGGCCCTCCTGCAGAGGTAAAAACTCAGGCAGAGTCCTCTTTGGAGGACGAAAACCAGGCGGCGTCCGAGGCGGAACCGTGCGACCCTTCTGTTGCTCACCCCAAGGGTGCCTTTGAATTTGCCCCCCAGCTTGATGACAGCCTCCCCACGAAGTGGCGAGAGGAGTTTGCTGTGATCCTGGCCAAACTTCAAGAAGTTGCCCCCATTTCGCCGTGCCTTCATGACTTCACGGACTATGAGACCGGGGAAAATTCGGCGAAGTCACCTATGAGCATTTATGCCTGGAGTAATACCGTGAGTAACCCGTGGCCTGAGGAGAGGCCCGGGATGGAAGGTACCAGCATCTCTGGGAACGGAAGCGACACGTGGATGGTCCTGGAGATGCGTCCAGTCGATTTGGCTGACGGAAACATCTTCCAATATTCCGTTATTGCCCACGAGTACTGGCATGTTTACCAACGAGGAGCCTGGATGGCAGGTTCGCCTCCTCAGGGCAGTGGCTGGCCGGTCTGGATGTGGGAGGGCGGTGCGGGTGTGGTGGAGAACCTGTTCACCGCTGAGCACTATGGTTCCAGCGACTTCGACAACAACTTGTCACCCGTTATCGCGACCGCCCTCAGTAACCCTGCAGATTTTGAACTCTATGACAGGGATGGAGGCGCTGCTCAAGGCGAGTCAGACATGAACACCACCACATTTATGGTGCTCGCTTTGGCGAAAGAACTCCAGACCACTCAGGGCCTTACCGAAGAACAAGCCTTCGCCCTCGCGCTGAATCCGCCCGCCAAGCCAGACTCCGAGACCCCCTTCTTGGACGTTTTCGGGGTTAGCCTCGACGCTTTCTACACGTCTTTGGCTCAGTACCCGGCCGTCGAAAGCGGTGAGGACTGGTTTGAGGGAACAGTTGTGGAGGCCTCGGTGGTGATGCCAAGCAAGGACTTGACGCTCACCGCAATTCTTCAGCCAACCGGTTGAACTCTGAAGTGAGGGAACACCACGGTCCTGGCGTGTGCCCGGGGTCGGAGCGTGTGCACATTTAGTGCACATCACCATCTCTCACGCTCCAACACCAGCCACGCCAAACCTCGCCTGGATACTGGCATCCGCAACGGCAGCTACTGCCCTCTAACACCAGCTAATACCTAGGCACCGAACTCATAATCCGTCGGTCACGGGTTCAAGTCCCGTCCGCCCTACAACCTCCAGAGCTCCTGGCCGAAGTGATGGCTCTCGTGGACTCGGGGCACTAGCCTTCAGTCACGATGCACATGCGGCGGCTCCAAATCGACGACGACCCGTTAACTGTTATCGAGCGCGATTTCGATGGGATGTATTCCGGTGAGTTGGGTCTGAGCTCTATCTCCGGAGGCCAGACAGCGGCAGACACCGTGTTGGCCACTCTCGATATCGCCGGCTACGCCGCCAAGCGCTCCGAAGTTCTCCCCCGTGAGTCCCGCGGAGCAAGCGTTCTCTCTCCCTATATTCGCCACAACATTCTCACGCTGGCGACGGTGTGGGATCGGGTGCGCGAAGCACCATCGAGGGACCGAGACAAATATCACGATGAGTTGCTGTGGCAGGAATACGCCAGACACCTGTACGCCCGAGTAGGGGTGAGGCTCTTTGAAAACCTCCGTTTCGAGGCCCCTTGGGACTCCCCAGGCGATGGCTGGGAGCCAGGGATGGCGTGTGTTGACGAAGTGGTCTCCGAGCTCGAGCAGGACGGCTGGCTTGTTAACCAGACGCGAATGTGGCTTGCTTCACACTGGAGCGTTCGGCACGGACGTGGCTGGCTGCACGGCCAGGAGCGTATGCACCGCGAACTCATCGATGGCTCACGCGCCGCGAACTTGCTGGGTTGGCAGTGGACAGTTGGGGCGGGGACCGGGAAGCCCTACGGCTTTGCTCGGTGGCAGGTCGAAAAACGCGCCCCGGGGCTGTGCCAGCGTTGTCCTTTGAGCAATCGCTGCCCAATCCAGGAGTTCCCTGACGCCGATAGTCCGCCTGCTCTCCCGTACGAACCGCTCTTGCAGAGCGACCCCGATGTGGAGCGCACTTCTGGCCCGAGGAGTCCTGTCCTCTTCCGGACACCGGAGCGAGTGTTGCTCACGATTGATTCTTTGGGCGATGACGACCCCGCCCTCTCGGCACACCCCGATCTTCCAGCTGTGTTTGTCTTCAATGCCCCGGCGCTGACCAAGCTGCAGCTCAGTGCCCGGCGAATTGGTTTTTACCTCCAAACCCTCCGGGACCTTGCCTCCAGGCGGGACGTAGAGGTCCTGCTAGGTGATCCTTGCGAATACGCGGCGCACAACGATGTGGCCGTCACATTTGCCCCGGTGCCATCGTTCCGTAAGTTCACGACCTTGGCAGAGATTCACCCGTATCCCTGGCTGCGGTCGCCCCACAGTGGACCGGTGCAGAGTTTTTCGGCCTGGCGAAAAAGATTGGGTTCGTCCAGGGGATAGCGGACCCGCTGGAGAGCTTCAGGAGCTGGAGGCCGGACTAGACTCTGGTCTTGGTTGGGTTCGATTCGTCCACTATGTTTAGGGCGTGGTGGCTGCCAACACTCGCCGGGGTAGGAGAGCGTCGGAGTGACTCTCGCCCCCGTAACGCCGGCAGTGGATTTTGAGCCGCAGGTGTCTGTCCCTCGTGGTCTCCATGGGATTGTCGACCACATTTTTGAGCTTCGGTCCGGACCGGCCCAACATCTTGTGATGCCCTGGGGAAAAGTCGAACTCATATTTTTCCTAGACGACAGCAGTGTGAACGAGTTCTTCTTGGGAGAAGACTCAGAGTCAGAACGGACACCTGGTAGAGACAAAGCCTTTCTTTTTTGCGCGGCAAATCGGCCGATAAGCGTCGCCGCCCGTCCGCTCCATCTCGTTCTCGCCCAAATGAACCCCGCCGCAGCGACGCTTCTATTTGGAATCCCGGCGTCCGAGTTGCGAAACCGGTCGATTCCGCCGGCCGCTCTTGGTATCGATATTTCGGGCGTTCACGAGCAGCTCAACCAAGCGCAGACCTTCCAGCAGCGCTCTGACATCCTCGGATCGTGGTTGCGTCGACGTCTGGGGACACAGGCTGCCCCGCCACGTTTTCTGTCATATTCGTCCCGAGTGACAGACATCTTTGCTAACGGTGGAGTCGTGCCCTACACCGAACAGGTACTAGACCTCACCGGATATTCGGCCGCGCAGGCCAATCGATTGTCGAAGCAGTGGTTGGGCGTGTCAGTCGAGCGTCACGCGTCCCTTCTGCGGTTCCGCAAAGCCCTCGCTCTGTTGAATAGCCCGATGGATTTGGCCCAAGTGGCTGCGGAGGCGGGGTACTTCGATCAAGCTCACTTCACCCGCACGTTCTCCAAGTTTTCTGGGATGTCCCCTGGCCAATATCGGCGGACTCCGCGAACAGGCGCCGACACCCTCCATATTCGGCAGGTCGGCTAAGTAGTCAGATGAGTGTTTGGTGCAAGACCCCATTACGCTTATGAGGCAATGTAAAGGCGGGNCGCANGGTGTGACCCTTGNGATTGGAGTGGAATGAGCAAGTTCTTTAGCCCAGTGGGCTGGTTAATTTTCAGCACACTTTTCTTTGGATTCGGTACCACGTTGACGCTCGGCTGGGCCGAGGAAGGTCTTGCGGCCGGAGGTTTGTCGACGGCCCCCGCAGACGTGGCGACCTACACCTGGTACGGCTTGGTCTTCATGGGTGGGTATCTNTTGGCGGCGATTGGAATCGGNTACTTTGCCCGAGGCGCCACGCGTGCTCGGCTGACCTTCGGACTGGGTGCGAGCATCATCCTCTGGGTGGCGCTGGGAGTTCTAGTCATTGTCGGTCCAGTTGTTGGATACGCCNACTTTGCTCCTGACTTTGGGATCATTCCTGCGGTCGCGGGCCTTGGAATGGTGATTTCCGGTCTCCTGCATTGGAACGATGCTGAAACGGTAGGGACCACCCGATGAGTGAACAACGCGAAAGCTCCAGAGTCCACTGGACGACGTCGAACATCGCCGACCAGTCGCGCTTTTTGGGAATTAACCTGTTGGCCATCGCGATTTGGGCCGTGGGGATACCTATGGCGTTCCTTGCGACCGAACAGGGGGCAGACCCTGCCGGAATCGGGCTGTTTGTCGCCAGCTGTGCGGTTGGTCTTGTGTTGTGGGTTGCTAGCTTCACAACCGTTGACCGNCTTCGTGCCCTCGCCGATGGCTTGCCGGAGGAGGTCTCCGAGACGTCTTTCGGCCGCCACTTCCGGGCAAACCCGTGGTTTGCGTTTGCGTTCTTATTCACTGCGGTACACATCGGCATCATNGTCGGGCACGGANTCATCCTGCTCGGTTAAACCATCGAAAGGAAAANAATGCAGTTCTTTAACACACGTTTTTGGTTGTTAGCCAGCGGNACCCTCTTTACGGTCTTTCCGACAATCGCTGCNCTGTCGGGGCAGACGGTGGCGGGAGCGCCGGGATATTGGACGGGCACTCTGTCTGAACGGGAGGCNGAGATCGCGGCTGTTGTCGAACTGGCGTGGGGATTTCACATTCTTGCGCTGGGNCTCGTCATNCTTGCTATNGGCCTTCTTGCGACCGATCCATTGCGGGCTCGTCTCGGGGTTGTGGCAATGGTTGCTTTTGGCCTCAGCCAAGGACTCTCCGCGGGTACGGCAGCTCCGTTTGGGTACGGAGGTGCCGGAGATATGGGGCCGATTGCCTTTGTCGTCATCGGACTACCGCTTCTCACCTTGATTGCCTGCGCCGTGAAGTGGAACGCCAAACCGGTTCTTAGTAGTTAAGCCGGCACCGACAACGCCGTTGTCAAGACCGCCGGGGGTTGGTCTTTCCAGACGGCGCCTGTGGGACGCTAACCGTCGCTGGCGTCCCACAGGCAATCCTGCGGGCAGAGGCAGAGCAGCTATCGAACGTCGTGAGCTTCGTGCTCTCAACGCGACCAGGACACGAAACGCGCCTGCTCAACTCGCCGAAGTGAGCAGTGCTCCACGGGGGCAGTCAAACGGATCCAGGGCGGATAGTCCCACCCGGTTGAGGTAGCGCACGACGGCGCCGTAGGACTGCCACACACTGGTTTCGGTGTAATTGATGGAGTGTTCGCGGCAGTANTCCCGCACCATCTGCGAGGCTTTTGCCANNGANGGCCGNGGCATNTTNGGAAANAGGTGGTGNTCCACCTGGTAGTTCAAGCCGCCCATGGCGATATCCATCCAGCGGCCACCGCGAATATTTCTACTGGTCAGCACTTGGCGGCGGAGAAAATCAACCCTTTGGTCTCGGGGAATCAGTGGCATGCCCTTGTGGTTGGGGGCAAAGGACGCTCCCATGTAGACGCCGAAGACAGCGAGTTGCGTCACCAGAAACACGAGGGCCACAAACCACGGCATGAGAAGGAACACCAGGCCAAACAGTGCCGCGTGGCGAATCAAGAGCATCGTGATTTCACTGCCGCGGCCCTCAATGGCTTCGCGAGAGAATGCGCGCTTGAAGCCTTGAATGTGCAGGTTTAGGCCTTCCAATGTGAGCAGCGGAAAAAACAGCCAGCCTTGGCGTTGNACAAGCCACCGCTGCAGACCACGGGTTTCTGAGGCGTGGTCGTCTTGGAACACCACGACGTCGGGGGCGATATCGGGGTCTTTGCCCACCGTGTTGGGATTGGCGTGGTGCCTCGAGTGTTTGTTCATCCACCAGGAGTAGCTGATGCCGACGACAAGATTGGCCATGATGCGACCGACTCGGCTATTGGTTTCACCCTTGGNGAACACCTGTTTATGTGCCATTTCGTGNGCGAGGAACGCAAACTGTGTGAACACCACGGCCATCACCGGCGCGAGGGCGATTTGCCACCAGCTGGCTCCGACAAACACCATTCCCACAATGGTCCCCGCCATCAGCACACCCAGCACCGTCAGAACTCCGGCGTAGTAGCCGCGTTGGCGGGCGAGAAGTCCCGCTTCTCGGACCCGGGAAATTAACCCAGCAAAATCAGAGGTATAGGGGTGGGCAGCAGGGTCGGTGTGGATCCCTCCGCGAACAGGAGTACTAATCGTTACTGTCATGACACTCGTCTCGGGTGGGGCCTAGTGGGCAAAAGCCGGCCGAATGCCCGACGGACTCACTCTATTGGTTTGCCCTGGGTGCTCGGTGGAGGCTGGCCACACGGGGAGAGCCATGGCCGTGTGTGGNGTTNAAGAGGCTTGTTCACAGGNACCTGATGCTTTGGCGTCACCTTTCCGACAGGTTGTGTTCACGTTCGAAAACGATTGTGAATGTGTGTGCATTGCACTCTCGTACCCATTAACGACACAGGAGAAACAGTGAAACGAATTTCGCTCGCTGCGCTCGGCGCAGCAGCCGCCCTCACGTTGAGCGGGTGTGCGGGTTCCAACGACCCCGACACCCTCGTCTTTACACTCACCCCTTCGCAAGAGGCCGGAGGTTTAATTGAGACCGCTGAGCCACTGGCCGCCCTTCTTTCGGACGAGCTCGGAATCCCCGTCGAACCGCTCGTGCCGAGTGACTACGCCGGTGTGATCGCAGCGCTTGCCTCAGGTCAGGCCCACATTGCTGGTGGTCTTGGACCGCGCCAGATGGTGCAGGCCGAAGAGCAAGCCGACGCAGAGCTCTTGCTCCAGGCAGAGCGCTACGGATCTCTGCTGTATGTCACACAGTGGATTACCAATGACCCGGACACTTTCTGCGACGATGAGCCTGTCGCCGATGAGGATGGGTACCTGTTCTGCAACGGTGTCCTCGGTGCCGATGTGAACGATGGACCGATTGGCGCCGACAAGCTGTCGCTGCTGGCTGGCCAAACGGTCTCCTTCGTGGACCAGGGCTCGACCTCGGGCTACGCCATTCCGTCGCTGCAGTTGTTGGAAGCCGGTGTCGACCCTCTCGATGACATCGATGGCGTCTTCGCTGGTGGGCACGACGCGTCCGTCCAGGCTGTCTACGACGGCGACGCAGTCGTCGGAGTCTCCTACAACGACGCCCGCGGTGACATCGCTGAGACCTCGCCTGATGTGGGCGAGAAGGTGGTGGTGTTCGGCTGGTCAGGTCCGATTCCGAACGATGGTTTCGCCGCCTCGGGAGACCTGTCGCCTGAACTGCGTCAGCAGATCCAGGACGCGTTCGTGAGTATCGCGGCTACCGAAGAGGGCGCTGCACTGCTCAGCGAGCTGTACAGCATCGACAACGTCGTGCCCGTCGAGTCAAGCGACTTTGACGTGATTCGCGACCTCGAAGAGCAATTGGGCGAACTGCTCGGCTAATTGTTCTCCACACAGTGGCCCGGCTCCCTCGGAGCTGGGCCACTGTCGTAAGGTCGGGGGAGTCGGAGGGAGGCATCATGATTCGCCTGGTGAATGCCACGGTGGAGTACCCCAATGGAACACGGGGCCTCGACAATGTGAGCCTCGAGATTTCAGACGGTCAGTTCGTCGTGATTGTGGGACTCTCTGGCGCCGGTAAGTCCACTCTGATTCGAACTATCAACGGGCTGGTGCCCCTGTCCAGTGGAGAGCTGTTCGTCGATGATGAGCCNGTTCATTCGCTAAACAGGCGACAGCTGAGGAACCTTCGTGCCCGAATCGGGATGATTTTTCAGGGCTTCAATCTGGTCGATCGTACGACCGTGCTCCACAACGTGATGGTGGGTCGGCTGCACCATTTACCCCTCTGGCGGACTCTGCTGGGCCTCTACCCGTCACATGATCTTGGAATCGCCGCGCAGGCTCTGGAGCGCGTCGGAATGCTGGATCGCGCCCACTCTCGGGCCACAGCACTATCAGGGGGTCAGCGACAGCGGGTCGGTATCGCTCGAGCTCTCGCACAAGAACCCACGCTTCTGCTCGCCGACGAACCGGTGGCGTCGCTCGACCCGCCGACATCGCATTCGGTCATGCACCACTTGCAACGAATCAACCAGAGCTTGGGAATCACCACTCTGGTGAATCTGCATTTTCTCGACCTCGCCGTGGAATACGCCGAGCGAATCATTGGCCTCCGTGATGGTCGGCTCGTGTTCGATGGGCCTGGGGCGGAGTGCACGCCGGAAGTCTTTGAAGGCATTTACGGGCGGTCGCTCACTGCTGAGGACACTTTGAGCGATGAGGCTTCCCTGGGATGAGCCAGACGCTCTCCCCACCACACCTGCCTGCGAAGCCAGCTCCCTCGAGGTTTGTGCTGTGGGGAGCGATCGGCGCGGTCGCTCTCACCGTCGTCACCGGAATTACGGTCGAATTTTCCTTCGCCGAGTTGGTGGAGAACCTCTTTCGTCGAAACCTCGTCGTGGAGGGCCTCCTCCGGCCGGATGTGAGCCAGATCTGGTCAGAGCGATCTCTCGGGGCCTTCGTNGAGACTCTNCAACTAGCCATACTNGGAACNGNNACNGGNGGNGTNGTGGCGCTACCCCTGGCGATGTGGGCAACAGACTTCGGAAACCCGTGGACCCCGTTGCGGGCAGCTGTNCGCACCTTCAACGCCNTCGTGCGGTCCATCCCAGATCTCCTGTGGGATCTGTTGTTCGTGACAGCCGTGGGAATCGGCGTCTTGCCGGGCTGGCTCGCTTTGTTCTTTTTTTCTATTGCCGTCGTCTCCAAACTCACCTCGGACACACTTGACGGGATCGACCGTGGCCCGATCGAAGCCGCGCGAGCAAGTGGTGCGTCGTTGTCTGCTGTCCTGCACAGCTCCGTTGTCCCCCAGATTCTCCCCGCCTATACGTCGTTCCTGCTCTATGGCTTTGAGCTGAATCTTCGTGCCTCCGCGGTATTGGGGCTGGTCGGAGCAGGCGGCATCGGTGCCCGGATTGAGTTTTTCCGGGGCCGAGGCGAGTGGAGTGAAGTCTGGGGCCTGGTCTTGATGTTCTTCCTTG
>NHEZ01000032.1 GCA_002172585.1 Cellulomonadaceae bacterium TMED98
TGATCGGCACCGGCCTGGCGACAAGAGCGGGTCTCAATCTGGCTCTTCTCGACCAGAGCGTCCCGCCCGCGCCCCACGCAGTAGTGATCGCCGCCCGTCGGGGGAAGCGCCACGGTTTCAGCGGCGAGAGCGGACTCCCGTCGAACCAGAGCCNGTCTTTCCGGATGTTGACANTGATGTTGAGCCNAAAATGTTGGATCGGATTGCCCGGCGTGAGCTCACGGCTCTCGGCAAAGAAGAAGCCGAGTTTGTGGCCAGTCACTTGGTGATGGCGGGTCGCGTCATCGAGGACGACCCCGCGTTGGCCCTGGCCCACGCGCAGGCGGCGGCGTATAAGGGGTCTCGGATCGCCGTGGTGCGAGAAACCGTCGGGATTGCTGCCTATCAAACCGGTGATTTTGCGCTGTCGCTGCGTGAGCTTCGTACCCANCGTCGACTCTCTGGCTCCGATGCGAACCTGCCGATGATGGTGGATTGTGAGCGGGGGCTGGGGAGGCCGGATAAAGCCATTGAGCTNGCCCACAGTGTNGATCCCAACNCCCTCGACACCACNGTCCGGGTGGAATTAGCGATTGCTCTGTCCGGCGCNAGGCTCGATAAAGGCCAGGCCGATAAGGCCCTGTTGGAGCTGCAGATTCCTGAGCTANACCCGGATGTGGCCTACCGATATTCCCCGGCGCTGTTCGATGCCTACGCCGTCGTGCTCGATGAGTTGGGACGATCCGATGAAGCTGCCACCTGGGGCTCCCGGGCGAATGTGGCTGCCGAGGCGCTGGAGGCCNCCCAGCCCGCAGACGACGGACTGATGGTCGATGATGCGCTGGATCCGTCCATTGTTGATGAGCCAGCGGTTGATGAGCCAGNNGTNGATGAGNCNGTCGTCGACCAGCCGGTTGCTCTCCGGCGTGACGACGCGGAGGACCCGGAGGGCCAGGCGTAAATGCCTCTTCGGAAGAAAANCACTCCGCTTACCGGTATCGACAGCCTGTTTGTCGACCTCGATGGCGTGGTCTACCGGGGGGAAGGGGCNATCCCGCACGCGGTCGACGCCATGAAAAAATCCGCTCTCCCCACGGCNTANNTGACTAATAACGCGTCTCGAACTCCCGAACAGGTGGCCGGTCAACTCCAGGGCTACGGCCTTCCNGCCCGGCCAGACGACATTGTCACGTCTCCGCAGGCAGCGATGACNCTNTTGAGGNACGTGGCGCCAGCAGGCGCNANCATTTTGGTCGTCGGCGGGGAAGGTCTGACCNGAGAAGTGGAGCAGGCNGGTTTCGTCGTCACCCGCTCTNCCGATGACTCACCGGTTGCCGTTGTTCAAGGATTCTCNCCGGANGTGGGGTGGGAACACCTCGCCGAAGCCTCCTTTGCCTTGCAACGGGANACCGCGATGCCGTGGATTGCGACCAATACCGATTGGACGATTCCTCTCGCCCGCGGCACGGCTCCTGGAAACGGAGCTCTGGTGAGTGCCGTGCACTTGGCGGTCGGACGATTGGCCACCTTTGCGGGTAAACCAGAAGTCGCCATGTTCGACGTGGCGAAAAAACGACTGGGTGTTTCTGCGCCGCTCATGATTGGTGACCGTCTCGACACAGACATCGCAGGAGCCAACCGCGCGGGGATTACNTCTGCTCTGGTACTCACGGGTATTGACCAGGCCAAACAGNTCNTCGCNGCNGCGGAGGGGGAGCGGCCAGATTTCCTGCTCGCTGATCTTCGAGGGCTCCACACCGGCTATCCCCACGTGACACGAAGCACCGACTCCGACGGCGTGCACACCGTAGAGGTGGGAAAAGCCGTTGTCCGGCGCAAAGGCCATGTGATTCGGGTGGCACGAAAGGGCGAGCCTCTCGACCTATTGCGAGCCGGAGCGCACTGTGTCTGGGATTCGGGACTCAAGGTGTTTGGGTTGGATATCGACCCAGTTATCTACACCTAGGCACGCCACCTCCCACATTCCTCTCTGGCTCGTTAGATTGGGGTTATGTCACTCGAAGGATTCACCGCAGCGACGGATGACGAGTTCGCAGCCCAGGTCGAACAACTCATGGAGCTTCCGCTGGAGCAGCGTTTGGCCGGATTAGCAGACGCGGAACAGGCGCTTCGAGACCGTCTGGGCTCGAGTGCGGAGGATACCTCGGCAGACGTCCAGGCAGAGAACGCGCCCACCGAGGAGTGACGAGTCAGAGGCTCGATCAAGCCCTGGTCACCAGGGGGCTTGTTCGCTCCCGAACAAAAGCCAAACGCCTGATCCAGGGCGGTTTCGTCGTCGTGGACTCTGGTGTCGAAGACTCTCCGGCGAGGCAGGTCACAGACCAGGCGAATATCGAGCTGTTGGACACCGACACGGACGTGGGCCGCGGGGCGGTCAAACTGCGCGCCGCACTCGATGCCTGGCCGATCCCGGTAGAAGGGGCCACCGCTGCCGACCTAGGAGCTTCCACGGGGGGCTTCACCCAGGTGCTGCTCGAGCGCGGTGCCACGAAAGTTATCGCCATCGATGTCGGTCACGACCAGCTGGATTCCTCGCTCCGTGACAACCCAGCGGTCACGGTGTTTGAGGGGGTCAATGTGGTCGCCCTCAGCTCGGAATGGTGGGCACACGAGGACCTTCCTGCCTGTGAGGTCGTGGTGGTGGANCTGAGCTTTATTTCTNTGACCAAAGTGCTGGATTCTCTCCTGCAGACCTTTGGGCCNGACGCGCACTATGTCNTNCTGGTCAAACCGCAGTTCGAAGTGGGAAAAGGCGGACTTGATGGGGGAGTGGTGAAAAACCCCGCGAAGCAACGCGCCGCNCTNGATACNGTGGTGTCGGCCTGCCGCGCGNGGGAGCTNCCGGTTCGGGCCGTGATGGAATCGCCGGTGACCGGAGAAAAAGGCAATGTGGAGTATTTGGCCTATGCCAGCCAGAATGCCAGGGTGCATCCAGCAGAATGGCAGGGCACAGTATCCGGCAGNGAAGGGTAGGGGGTGTCGATGAGCCGCAATATGTTGGTGGTGTCNCACCCGGGGCGCCAGGACGCNCTCGACGCCGCTCACACCGTGATGAGTGCCCTGATCGACGCGGGGGTTCACCCCGTGGTCTCTGCTGATCAAGCAGAGGCACTCAGTGCCGGGCTCGAGACGGCGCCCGGTGTGTTAGGCGTGGAGATCGCGCCCACCGATATTGAGCTNGGCATCGTCTTAGGNGGCGATGGAACGATTCTGCTCGCTGCCGAGTTGCTCCGAGGCTCTGGAGCCCCACTGCTCGGTGTCAACCTCGGTCACGTGGGGTTTCTGGCAGAAAGTGAAAAAGAAGACCTGCAGTTCACGATCGAACAAGCGCTGTCAAAAAACTATGAAGTAGATAAACGCCTCGCCCTCGATGTCGTCGTCGAAGAAGGGGGAGTCGAGGTCTTTCGCACCTTCGCCCTCAACGAAGCGACGGTTGAGAAAGCTAGCCGGGAGCGCATGGTCGAGCTCGTGCTGGAAGTAGACGGCCGGCCGGTCTCCAGCTTTGGCTGCGACGGGGTCGTGCTGTCTACTCCAACCGGGTCCACGGCCTATTCGTTTTCTGCCGGCGGACCGGTGGTGTGGCCGCAGGTCCAAGCACTCGTGATGACGCCGCTGTCTGCTCACGCTCTTTTCGCCAGGCCTCTGGTGGTCGACCCCGGCTCCACTCTCGCGGTGGAAGTGATGGATCGCACCAACCACCACGCGGTGCTGTGGTGTGACGGGCGCCGGGGCATTGATTTGACGCCTGGAGCGAGGGTGAGTGCCACGATGAGTGACGAGCCCGTCTTGCTCGCCCGTCTCCACCCAGGCCCGTTTAGTGACCGGCTTGTCCGGAAGTTTTCGCTCCCGGTGACCGGGTGGCGAGGTCCCGGCCGGGAGAGCTCGTGATCGAGCAAATCGATATTCACGACCTGGGAGTCATTTCCCGGGCGTCTCTTCCCCTCGGTCCAGGCTTTATTGCGCTGACTGGAGAAACAGGAGCCGGAAAGACCATGGTGGTCACGGCTCTGGGGCTGCTGCTCGGGCAGCGGGCGGACACCGCTCGCGTGCGGCAGGGGGCCCAGGCGACCTGGGTTGAAGGACACTTTCGCGTGCCCTCCACACCAGATATTGCCCCGCGGGTCGAGGAACTCGGCGGATCCGTCGACGACGGNGAGCTTGTGTTGGCCCGGCAAATCTCTGCCGAGGGNCGCTCNAAAGCGGTCGTGGGCGGTCGGGGAGCACCGGTCTCGGTCTTGCAGGANCTNGCGGAACACTTAGTCGTTGTGCATGGNCANTCCGACCAGATTCGCCTTCGCTCCGAATCCGCCCAGCGCGACGCGCTCGATCGTTTTGCNGGGCCAGCGCTTCGGGAGGTNCTGGGGCACTANCANGNCCTTTTTNCTGCCCACCGGGANCGGGCTGCACAACTGGCTGAGCTCGATGCGAACCGGGAAGCCAACCGCGCCGAGGCGGANCGGNTNCGNGACGCGCTCGAGCGGATTGAAANAGTGCGCCCAGAAGCCGGAGAGGACGAGGCGCTTCGNACCCAGAGCGCCAGGCTCGAATCCATTGAAGATCTTCGGCACGCCGCCGTTCAGGCCAAAGAGGCCCTGTCGTCCGAGCAGGTCGGCATGGAAAGTGCTGACGCGAGGGGGCTTGTTGATCAAGCGATTCGAGCTATTGAGCGGGTCAGCGACCGCGATCAACAGCTAGAGCCCATTTTGAAAACCCTCCGCGAAGGACTTTTCCAACTCGATGAAGCCTCCCAGACGCTTTCGTCGTATCTCACCGGCCTGACCGACGGAGACGGTGTGGATTTGGAGTCGGTGATGAACCGCCGGGCGGAGATTACTGGGTTGATGAGAGAGTTTGGGCCGACACTGCAGGATGTCTTGGAGTTTGAACAGCGGGCCAATGACACGCTGCTCCGGATTGATGTCTCGGGGGAATCCCGGGCGGATCTCGAGCGCGCCGTGGCGGAGGGGGAAGCAGAACTTGCACGCCTCGCCGCCGAGATCACCCGGCACCGACAAGCTGCTGCCACCGAGCTTTCTGTGCGAGTGTCGGACGAGCTGCATGCCCTGGCGATGCCCGATGCGCGGTTTGTGGTGGACGTGCAGGCCCGTGAGCCCACGGCAAGCGGTGCCGATCAGGTGCAGTTTCTCTTAGCACCGCATGTGGGGGCGAAGCCGAGGCCCCTTGCCAAAAGCGCATCCGGCGGGGAGCTCTCCCGGGTCATGCTGGCGCTCGAGGTTGTAATCGCGGAGGCTGATCCGGTGCCAACGTTCATTTTTGATGAGGTCGACTCTGGAGTCGGGGGAGCAACCGCATTGGAAATTGGCCGGCGCCTGGCGAGGTTAGCCACTAGTGCCCAGGTGATTTGTGTGACCCACCTGCCGCAGGTGGCCTCGTGTGCCAATACCCACCTGCGGGTGGTGAAAGACCAGTCGGGGGATGTCACCCAGTCCAGTGTGCAGGTTCTCACTGGGACCGAGCGTCTAGGAGAAATTGCGCGAATGCTGGGCGGCGATAGTGAATCGGAGAGCGCCAGAGAGCATGCCCAGGAAATGCTCGAGCGCGAGTCGGTGAGTCGTCGCGCCGGATAGGAAAAACCGGTTACATTTGTTCTCCGTGGAGGATGAGGTCCAAGAAGGTCTGATTCCGGTCACGAAACACATTTTCGTCACCGGTGGCGTGGTCTCCTCCCTCGGCAAAGGCCTCACTGCTGCGTCGCTCGGAAATCTTCTTGCCGGTCGCGGACTGCGGGTCGTGATGCAAAAGCTCGATCCGTATTTGAACGTCGATCCCGGAACGATGAACCCGTTCCAGCACGGGGAAGTCTTTGTCACCGACGACGGGGCAGAAACTGACCTCGACATCGGCCACTACGAACGTTTCCTCGATATCAACCTGTCCCGCGCGGCCAATGTCACCACCGGCCAGGTCTATTCCGACGTGATTGCCAGAGAGCGGCGCGGAGAGTATCTCGGCGACACTGTCCAGGTGATTCCGCATATCACCGACGAAATCAAACGTCGCATGCGGGAACAAGCCAGTGTGGAACCCCGACCCGACGTCATCATCAGTGAAATCGGTGGCACGGTCGGGGATATTGAAAGCCAACCGTTTATCGAAGCGGCCAGACAAATCCGGCATGAGCTCGGCAGACGAAACGTCTTCTTCGTNCACGTCTCGCTGGTGCCGTATATGGGGGCGTCTGGTGAGCAAAAAACGAAACCCACCCAGCATTCGGTGGCCCAACTGCGCTCGATTGGTATTCAGCCAGACGCGCTGGTGCTTCGCAGTGACCGGCCGGTGGAGGCGGCAAACCGGCGCAAAATCGCCCTGATGTGTGACGTGGATGAGGCCGCTGTGGTGAACGCGGTGGACGTGGCCAGTATTTACGACATTCCCTCCATGCTGCACAGCCAAGACTTGGACGACTACATCGTGGACCACCTGCGGGTCGACGCCGGTGAAATGGTTTGGGACGGGTGGTCGGATTTGCTCGACGCTGTGCACAACCCCACCCGCGAGGTCACCATCGGCGTGGTCGGCAAATACATTGACCTGCCCGATGCGTATTTGTCAGTGGTCGAAGCGATTCGGGCAGGAGGCTTTGCCCATAAAACGAAAGTGTCGATTCGTTGGATCGCGAGCGATGACTGTGCGACCGAGGAGGGAGCACAGAAACAGCTGGCAGACCTCGATGGCATCTGCGTGCCGGGAGGCTTTGGTATCCGCGGAATTGAAGGCAAGGTGGGCGCGCTGCGCTTTGCCCGGGAACACGGGATTCCCACACTGGGCCTGTGTCTTGGCCTGCAGTGCATGGTCATCGAATACGCCAGGAATGTCGCTGGTCTGGAGGGAGCCTCCAGCTCCGAGTTCGATCCAGATTCACCTCACCCCGTGATTGCCACGATGACCGAGCAGGTCGATATTGTCTCCGGCAACGGCGATCTCGGCGGGACGATGCGACTGGGTCTTTATGAGGCGTCCTTGCAAAAAGGCAGTGTGGTGCGAGACCTCTACGGCGAGGACTCGATCCAGGAGAGACACCGTCATCGCTACGAAGTAAACAACTCCTACCGCGACGCCCTCACCGCAGCGGGTCTCGTCATCTCCGGGCAATCTCCCGAGGGAAACCTGGTGGAGTTTGTCGAGCTTCCTGCACGGGAGCATCCGTTCTATGTGGCCACCCAAGCCCACCCGGAGCTTCGTAGTCGCCCCAATCGAGCCCACCCCCTGTTTGTTGGGCTCGTGAAAGCAGCCATTGAACGGCACGAAGCCTCGGCTCTCTTTCCTGTAGGAGCAAACCAGGACGCCGCGTGAGCGGACTCGGCGACGCCGACGAAACTCTGGAGGTTCACTCCCGCGAGACCGTCTTCACCGGTGCGGTGTGGAATGTGGTCAACGAGCGGTTTGACTACCAGGGGACTGAGCTGTCGCGACATTTTGTCGACCACCCGGGTGCAAGCGCCATCGTTGCACTGGATGACGACGACCAGGTGGTGCTTCTTCGGCAATACCGGCATCCGGTGCGCTCCAGAAACTGGGAGCTTCCCGCTGGATTGTTGGATATGCCGGGGGAAGACCCCGCTGCGGCTGCCCACCGCGAACTGGAAGAGGAAGCGAGCCTGCAGGCCGGACGGATGGAGCATATGGTGACGCTTAATGTGTCACCGGGGGGCAGTAACGAAGTGATCCATATCTTCCTCGCTCGGGACCTCCAGGAGGTGGACAGCGATTATGTCCGCACCGGTGAAGAAGCCGATATGGAAGTCCACCGTGTACCCCTTGCCGACGCCGTGGAGGCCTGCCTGGAGGGCACTATTGCCAATCAAATCGCGGTNACNGGACTCTTGATTGCNCATGCCTGGCCNGGACGCTAATNACGGGCCGATACAGGCAGAAATCGACCGCTTCGTGCGGTTTCTCACCTTGGAGCGCGGACGCTCCACCAACACGGTGGCGGCCTACCGGGCTGACCTCAGCCACTATGACCAGTGGCTCCACCAGGCAGGGGTGGTCGAGCTCTCCGCCATCACCGCCGCCCACGTCGAAGGGTTTGCCAGGGACCTCACCGGATCGGCTCGGACGGTGCAGAGACGGCTCTCCGCCGTGCGCTCCTTCCACGCGTTTTTGGTCGATGACGACCGGGTGGGGGCAAACCCCTCGTTAGGTGTCTCTGGCCCAGCGAGCCCCGCGCGCCTGCCGAAGGCTCTTGGTGTTGGCGTGATTCAACAGCTTTTGGACTCGGTGAGCGGTGATGATCCGGTGTCCTTGAGAGATCGCGCGCTGCTGGAAGTGCTCTATGGCACCGGAGCCC
>NHEZ01000033.1 GCA_002172585.1 Cellulomonadaceae bacterium TMED98
TGACCATGGTGTCGCCGGGGTCATCTAATTCGAACTCGTCGATGGCGAGAAAGTCCGCCCCGGTCAAATNCTGGACNGTGCCTTGATACCCGAGGGCTCCNACGAGCGCGGTGTANTCAATGAACGTNCCGTAGTAGGTCCGTCCNGGGGTCTGATGCCACAGNGCTGCCANAAGGTGGGTCTTNCCCACTCCGAANCCACCNTCTAAATACAGNCCGGGCCGNTCTCCCGANGNAGCCTTTTTCTTTCCAAACAGTGTTTTTTTTGCCGNCCGAAAACTCCCCCCGACGGCAAACTGTTTCACACTCTCNAGTGCCTCTGTCTGCGACGGGTAGGCAGGATCGGGGACATAGTTGTCCAGAGACGCGTTCTCGAATTGAGCCGGTGGAGTGAAGTGTTCGAGAAGGTCGGCAGCGCTCATNTCCGGATTGCGCTCGACCAGGCTCACTATCTCGGCAGATCCGGCAGGAACAGACATGACGAAGTGTTTCACCTACTCCCGTGAGTACCCAGCCGGTCGATGCGAGAATAGAAGTCTAGAGCGCCACCAACCGGAAAGTAGCATTCATGCCCGNTGCCCCCGATCCCGCCCCCGAACTNCAGGAGTATGCCCACCCNGAACGATTGGTNACCACCGACTGGCTGGCAGAACACCTGGGAACAGACGGGCTCGTGGTGATGGAGTCCAACGAGGACGTCCTGCTGTTTGACACAGGGCATATCCCAGGCGCTGTCAAAATCGACTGGCACACCGAACTAAACGACCCGGTGTTGCGCGANTACCTCGACGGTGANCANTTNGCCGCCNTNATGTCGGCCAAAGGTGTCTCCCGCGACGACACCATCGTGCTCTACGGAGACAAAAGCAACTGGTGGGCTGCCTACACNCTGTGGGTGTTTAGCCTCTTCGGTCACGACGATGTCCGGTTGCTCAACGGCGGCCGCGACAAGTGGGTGGCGGAAGGACGGGACCTCACCCGCGACGTCGAGCCTCGCCNGTCCACTGACTATCCCGTCATCACCCGCGATGACTCCGNCCTNCGGGCNTATAAAGACGACGTTCTTNACCACCTCGGCAAACCACTNATTGATGTCCGCTCCCCGGAGGAATACACCGGTGAGCGCACCCATATGCCGGCCTACCCAGAAGAAAGCGCTCTCCGCGGGGGCCATATCCCCACCGCTCAGAGTGTGCCGTGGGCGCGCGCTGCCGCGGAGGACGGAACCTTTAAACCCCTCGATGAGCTCAAAGCGGTCTACACCGAGGGCGCNGGAATCGACGGGTCTGANCCCGTCATTACCTACTGCCGGATTGGTGAGCGCTCCAGCCACACCTGGTTCGTCCTCCAGCACCTGATGGGTATCGACAATGTCCGCAACTACGACGGCTCCTGGACGGAATGGGGCTCGGCTGTTCGCGTTCCGATCGTGAAAGGCTCCGAGCCAGGCGACGCCCCGGCGAGGTCATGACCGACCAGACACTCCCTGCGGGTCTGCAGACNATCCGCGACGATTTTCTCGCCCTGGGCCAATCCGACCGGCTTCAGCTTCTGCTCGAGTTTTCTGACGACCTGCCAGACCCCCCAGAGGGCATCATCCCCGAGGACGCCTGGGAGCGCGTGCCCGAATGTCAGTCCCCGGTGTTTATCCACGTGGCGACCGATCAGACTCCCCCTGTGGTGAATGCCAGCGCACCGGCAGAGGCTCCCACCACACGAGGATTTGCCTCCATTTTGGTGACCGGGTGCCAGGGAGCTAGCCGGGAGGAAATCCTCGGAATTCCGCTGGATTTCCCTCAATCTCTGGGACTGGAAGAGGCGGTGAGTTTATTGCGGCTGCGTGGGATGGCCGGGATGATTTGGCGCATCCAGCGGCAACTGACTGACGCAGCGTGAAGCTCTACCGCGTCGCACCCACCACGGAGTCGCTCGACCTCGACACCCCGGCGGCCACGGACACTCTTCGAGATTGGTTTCGACCAGCACCCGGCTGGACGTGGGCCCTGGTCAGCACTCCCGGCGGGGACACAATCGATGCCGACGGGGCGAGCAGAGCGCTCAGTAACCCCGTTGATCGCGCGGTGCTCACCAGTATGCGCAATCAGTCCGAGGCGGTAGTGCTGGGCGGTGCCACGCTCCGTGCAGAAAACGTTCCCGTTCCCACCTCGGGGCCCCTGGTCGTGGTCTCGCGCTCTGGCGACCTGCGTGGTCATCAAATTCCCGAAAAATCTCTCCGACCAGACAGTGTGTGGGTTGTGACCCCCGAGGGCCTATCGCACGACCCGACAGAGTTTTTTCCGGAAGGGGTGGCGATCCATCTGACCACCCCGGGCACAGATGGCGTGGACGCCGTGTCCGTGCGAGACGTGCTGGCATCGAGGGGCGTGACGCAGGTGCTGCTCGAGGCAGGGCGTGACCTGGCAGGCCAGTGTCTTGATGCAGGCATCGTCCACTCGCTGACCCTCACGTTGACCGGAGCACCCCGGAGTGACACCCATCCCCCACTTCCGTGGTGGAAAGACGAGTGGGGCGAGTGGAGTGCGGCTGATGTGTTTACCGACGATATGCGCTACCTCTACCTGCGCTATCACCAGGTCCACGTCGATTCGGTGTAGTCGGCGCGTTCGACCAAGCGTTTGGGGTCCTCCGGCTTAGATTTGCTCTATGAGCGACCCGCAGAGTTCCCTGCCCCCTGAATTTGCCGACGCCCTCGCGGGCGTGAACGATGTAGCGTTTCGATCCGAAATTCACGTCACCGATATTCCTGCGCCGGAGGGAATCGCGCCGTTTTCTCGCGCCTGGTCCGCCACGATTGACCACCGCGGCTCCGACGCCGACCACGGCACGGCCCGGCTTGTCATGTTGTTTGATCCCTCCAGCCCGGATAGTTGGGGCGGTCGTTTTCGCGCTGTCTGTTTCGCCAAAGCACCGCTGGACCAGGCGATGGGCGATGACCCGTTCTTACCCAAAGTGGCGTGGAGTTGGCTCACCGACGCACTCGAACACCGTGGTGCGGATTATTCCCGGGCCTCTGGGACATCCAGCACGATTGTCTCCACGGGATTTGGCGAACTGGAGACCGATCAGGTGGGCACAGAAATTGAGATGCGCGCTTCGTGGTCACCCGGCACCGGTCCCCTGGCTCCCCACGTCGACGCGTGGTCAGAGTTTGTCTGCATGCTGGCGGGACTGCCCCCGCAGTCTGAAGGGGTGACTCCTTTGCGACCTGCCGGCGAGCGATGACCGACGGGGAGACCCCCACCCTTCTTCGTGCGCCACAGCACGGCATTGAGCTCGTGGATTCGCCCACAGCCTGGGCGCGCGCGTTGGACGCCATCGAAAGGGCAGAAGGCCCTATTGCTCTGGACGCGGAGCGGGCCAGTGGCTTTCGCTACTCCCCCCGGGCCTATCTGGTCCAGGTCTACCGGCGGGGCACCACCAACTACCTGGTGGACCCCCTCGAAGTCGGCCATTTAGGGGATTTCACCACAGCGTTTGGTGACACCGAGTGGATCCTGCATGCCGCCAAACAAGACCTGCCGAGCTTGCGTGAGCTCGGCATCGAGCCACAGGCGCTCTTCGACACCGAACTGGGTGCTCGCCTCGCGGGCCTCGCTCGGGTGGGTCTGCAGGGCGCGGTCGAAGATCTGCTGGGCATTCAGTTAGCAAAAGAACACTCCGCGGCTGACTGGTCCACCAGACCCCTTCCCGCCGAATGGCTGAACTACGCCGCACTCGATGTGGAGCTCCTGCCCGATCTGCGCGACGCCATCGCCACGGTGCTGGCCGAGGCTGACAAGACTCGCATTGCGCTCGAGGAGTTCGAGGCGATTGTCCTGGAGGCCCCCGCCCCGCCACGGGATGAGCCGTGGCGACGGCTCTCTGGTCTGCACACCGTGCGCGGCCAACGAAACCTCGCCATTGCGAGAGAACTGTGGCTCGCCCGTGACGAGCTTGCCCAGCTGACCGACACTGCTCCCGGACGCCTGCTTCCCGATCGGTCAATCGTGTTTGCGGCGCAAGCACGTCCCGAATCACAAAAAGCCCTCACCGGTCTGAAACAGTTCCACGGCCGCGCCAGCAGAAAAGAAGCCAGTCGGTGGTGGTCGGCAATTGAGCGTGGATTGGCCACGAACGACCTTCCTTCTTTGCGCGCGGCAAAAGACAGCATCCCGCCGCCTCGGGCGTGGTCTGATCGGAATCCAGAGGCCGCTCGTCGCTTCGCGATTGCCAGAGACGTCCTGGCCCGACAATCCGAGCGTCTATCGATTCCCGCCGAGAACGTGTTGACCCCGGAGCATCTGCGACGCCTGTGTTGGGCACCCGACGATCCGCTTCGACCCTCAGCGATTGACAGCCAACTCGAACAGTTNGGTGCCAGGCGCTGGCAGAGAGATATTGCCGTCCCCCTCCTTGTCGAAGCGTTTACCCAGGCGCGGAGTATCGACGAGTCGGAGGCCTCAGCTCTCGCGTGAGTCAGACGGGTTGGACAGCCGTTCGGATTCGTTCTCGAAGTCTTCACCGTCAGGAAGCGGCCTCGCCACCGGCACCTTCTTTCCCAGCACTTGGGCGACAAGGTTTCTCGCAATGTGTTGGGCGGACAACCCGGCGTCGTCCAAAATCTCNCCACGGCTGCCGTGGTCGAGGAATTGGTCGGGCAGNCCCACNTCATCNACNGCGGTGTCGACCCCGNCCCGGCGCAGGTCCTGACGAATCCGGGTGCCCACACCGCCCACCCGGGTGCCATCCTCAATACTGACGACGATTCGGTGNTCCCGGGCCATCTCNACGATGCTCTCCGGCACCGGCACCACCCAGCGCGGATCAACCACCGTCGCTCCGATTCCCTGGGCGNCCAANCGCTCNCGNACATCCATCGCCAGGTGAGCCATCGGGCCGACACCCACCAGGAGAACGTCTTTATGAGCGGCTTCTGCCAACACGTCAACGCCGTCGTCCGTGCGGCGGACAGCGGGAAGTTCCGGTGAGACGGATCCGCGGGGGAAGCGAATCACGGTCGGAGCGTCGTCCACGGCGATCGCCTCATCGAGCTCTTCGACAAGCCTGGCCGCATCCCGAGGGGCCGCAATGCGAATCCCCGGCACGGTCTGCAGGACAGACAGGTCCCACATCCCGTGGTGGCTCGCACCATCGGGGCCGGTCACACCCGCGCGGTCGAGCACGAACGTGACTCCCGCTTTGTGCAGGGCAACATCCATGAGTACCTGATCAAACGCCCGGTTGATAAAGGTCGCATAAATCGCCACCACAGGGTGGAGGCCGCCATAGGCGAGACCCGCGGCACTGGTGACCGCGTGCTGCTCGGCAATTCCCACATCCATCACCCGGGTGGGGAAACGCTTGGCCATTTCGTGCAGGCCGGTGGGACGGAGCATGGCAGCGGTAATACCCAATACCGACGGATTCTTCTCCGCCTGATGCACCATGGCCTGGGAGAACACGTCGGTCCAGCCCATCGAACCAGAACTCGCCATCGGCGTGCCCGTCACCGGGTCGATCTGGCCGACGGCGTGGAACTGGTCGGCCTCATCGTTGACTGCCGGAGGAAAGCCCCGACCTTTTTCGGTGATGACGTGAACGATGACAGGTTGTCGGTAGGCCTTGGCCTGGGCAAAGGCTTTTTCCAAGTCCTGGAGGTTGTGTCCGTCGATTGGGCCGACATATTTAATGTCGAGGTTGGAATACAGCGATTCGTTGTTGGCAAAGCGCGAGACAAACCCGCGGGCTGCCCCACGGAAGCCTCGATAGACCGCGCGCCCAAAGGGGCCGAAGAGATTAAAGAAGGCCTCACTGCCGCCACGGAAAAAGCGATACGACTTCTGCGTGCGCACAGAGCCGAGGAATCGGGCGAGGCCACCAATGGTTGGCGCGTAGGAGCGGCCGTTGTCGTTGACCACAATGATGAGGTTGCGGTCATTGTCGTGGGAGATGTTGTTCATCGCCTCCCACGTCATTCCGCCGGTGAGTGCACCATCGCCCACCACCGCCACGACGTATCGGTCGCGCTCTCCGCGCACATGGAACGCCCGCGAGATGCCATCCGCCCAGCTCACCGAACTCGACGCGTGCGAGCTCTCGACAATGTCGTGTTCTGACTCAGACCGCTGCGGATAACCGGCGAGACCACCTTTTTGCCGAAGCTTGGTGAAGTCTCGGCGTCCCGTCAGAATCTTGTGGACGTAGGACTGGTGCCCGGTGTCCCAGACCATCGGGTCGCTCGGGGACTCGAACATCCGATGGAGCGCAATAGTGAGCTCGACGACTCCGAGGTTTGGTCCCAAGTGGCCACCGGACTGGGCCACTTCGTGGATCAGAAACTCGCGAATCTCCTGGGCCAGTTGGGGCAGCTGTTCGGCCTCGAGACCCCGCAGGTCGGCGGGTGAGTGCACAGAGTCGAGAAGAGCCACGTNCCTAGCGTAAGAGACCACGGCTCAAAAACTCCACACCGCCAGGCGGTTAAACCAGCTGGCGCAGGACGTAGGGCAGAATTCCACCGTTTCGGTAGTAGTCCGCCTCACCCGGTGTGTCGATACGGACCCGGGCGTCAAACTCCACAGGGGTCTTCCCGTCCGCCGAGTGCGCGCTGGGAGTAGCCAGGACCCGCGCCGTCTGTGGCGTGTGACCGTCGTTCAGCGCCTCAATACCGGAAATAGTAAACACTTCTGTCCCGTCCAGACCGAGAGAAGACGCTGTCTGTCCCTCGGGGAACTGCAGCGGCACGACTCCCATACCAATCAGGTTGGAGCGGTGAATACGCTCAAAGCTCTCCGCAATGACGGCTTTGACCCCGAGCAGCATGGTGCCCTTCGCCGCCCAGTCCCTCGACGAGCCCGAGCCGTATTCCTTACCGGCCAGGACCACTAGGGGTGTCTCAGCCCGTTGGTAGTTTTCGGCTGCATCGAAGATGAAGCTTTGCTCCCCGGACGGAGTCGTGAAGTCGCGGGTAAACCCGCCTTCGACGCCATCGAGCAGCAGATTTTTCAGGCGAATATTGGCGAAGGTGCCTCGAATCATCACTTCGTGGTTTCCACGCCTGGAGCCATAGGAGTTGAAGTTCACACGGTCAACACCGTGGCTTTGCAGATAGTGGCCGGCGGGGCTATCCGCCCGAATGGANCCGGCCGGGGAAATGTGGTCGGTGGTCACCGAATCGCCCAGCAATGCCAGAACTCGCGCGCCGTCAATATCGGCCACCGGTGCCGGAGTCGCGGCCATTCCCTCGAAGTACGGGGGCTTTTGCACATACGTCGACTCGGCATCCCACTCGAAGGTGTCGCCCGTGGGTGTCGGCAGTGACTTCCAGCGCTCGTCTCCGTCGAACACAGCTGAGTATTCTTTGTCAAACATGCCGGTGTCGATTGATGAATCGATGGTCTGCTGGACCTCGGCGGCACTTGGCCAAATATCCCGCAGGAAGACATCGGTGCCGGTGGAGTCTTGACCGAGAGGCTCATTCTCAAAATCGAAGTCCATGGTGCCGGCGAGGGCGTAGGCAATCACGAGCGGAGGGCTCGCGAGGTAGTTCATCTTCACGTCGGGGTTGATTCGACCCTCGAAGTTTCTATTTCCAGACAACACCGCGGTGACCGCTAGATCGGCGTCGTTCACCGCAGCCGAGATTTCTTCTGCCAGTGGACCGGAATTACCAATACAGGTGGTGCAGCCATAGCCGACCAGATAAAACCCCAGGTTTTCCAGGTCATCCATGAGTCCGGCTTTTTCGTAGTAGTCGGTCACCACTTTGGAGCCTGGCGCCAGTGTGGTTTTCACCCACGGCTTTGTCTTCAGGCCTTTCTGACCGGCATTTCGCGCGAGAAGACCGGCAGCAAGCATCACCGACGGGTTCGACGTGTTGGTACACGAGGTAATCGCGGCGATTGTCACGGCGCCGTTGTGGAGAGCAAACGACTCGTCTCCGACGGTCACCGGTACCTGGTCACCGGCTGTGCCCGGCGCGACATAGTCGGCGAGGTCCCGTTCAAACTGTTCTTTGGCGCGGGAGACTTCGATGCGGTCTTGCGGGCGCCTCGGCCCGGCGATACTCGGGACCACCGTCGAAAGGTCAAGCTCGATGTATTCGCTGTAGGCGGCCTCCAGGGACGGGTCGTGCCATAAACCTTGGGCTTTCGCATACGCCTCGACCAGGGCAATCTGCTGTTCGTCGCGTCCGGTAAGCCGCAGATAGTCGCAGGTGACCTGGTCGATCGGGAACATCGCGGCGGTGGAACCAAACTCGGGGCTCATATTGCCGATCGTGGCGCGGTTTGCCAGCGGGACTTCCGCGACTCCCGCTCCATAAAATTCGACGAATTTCCCGACCACGCCGTGCTCACGCAACATTTGGGTGATGGTCAACACCACATCGGTGGCGGTCACGCCGGTGGGGATGGCGCCGGTCAACTTGAAGCCCACGACTCGTGGAATCAGCATCGACACGGGCTGGCCCAACATGGCTGCTTCGGCTTCGATGCCGCCCACTCCCCAGCCCAAGACCCCGAGGCCGTTGACCATGGTGGTGTGTGAATCGGTCCCGACACAGGTGTCAGGGAATGCCTGCACCACACCGTCGACATCGCGGCTATAGACCACTTTGGCGAGGTGTTCGATGTTGACCTGGTGGACAATGCCGGTGCCCGGTGGGACAACTTTGAAGTTTTTAAACGCGGTTTGACCCCAGCGCAGGAACTGGTAACGCTCTCCGTTTCGCTCATACTCGAGCTCCACGTTTCTGGTGAGGGAGTCGTCCTGGCCGAAAAGGTCGGCAATGACCGAGTGGTCAATGACCAGTTCCGCAGGCGAGAGGGGATTGACTTTTTGGGCATCCCCTCCGAGCTCAACGATGGCCTCCCGCATGGTGGCCAGGTCGACAATGCAGGGCACTCCAGTGAAGTCTTGGAGAACGACGCGTGCGGGGGTGAACTGGATTTCCGTCGACGGTTCGGCGTTCGCGTCCCAGGCGCCGAGAGAGCGGATCTGCTCGGCGGTGATATTNGCNCCGTCTTCGGTGCGCAGCAGGTTTTCGAGAAGAACTTTCAGACTGAAGGGCAGACGATCGGAGCCCTCGACGGCGTCGATCCGGAAGATTTCATANTCGGTGCCGCCAACACTCAGTGTGTCTCGTGCTCCCAGACTGTTCTTACTCGCCACCGCATCCTCCAAATATCTTCATGTGAAGCTAAATCTATCACTCCCCGTTGGACTCGTCACGGCGATACACCGAGCGCAACAGCAGCCACGTGAGCCACAGCGTGAGCCCATAGAGCGGTATTCCCATGACAAGTTTCGCGGTCGCCAGAGCCTGCACAGCCTCCTCGCCCGCCAGGTAGAGCGGCACTTGCACACCGAGACGGAGGCCAAACAGGCCGACCCAGAGCAGCGTGGCAATCGAGGCCATCGTCATGCGCGCCCGGTCGGTGTGCCACGCGGCATCTCCCACGAGTGCACCGGCAATCACTCCAATAAGGGGACGCCGAAACAGGAACGAACCNAGNAGGACGGTGAGGGTGACGGCGTTGACCCACAATCCCAACACAAAGTTGTTTTCGGGGCGCCCCGACACAATCGCCACCGTGGCAGAAATGGCGACTCCGAACAGGCCCACAACGGCCGGCTGTAGCGGAGAACGCTGAATTAACCGGGTCACGATGAACCCCACAGACGCCACCAACGGAGTCACCACTGACCACACCAGAGACTGAGTGATGGTGTAGACGACGAGGAACACCAGGCCGGGAAGCACCGACTCAATGACACCGCGCCGGCCGCCGAGCGCTGCCCAGACATCGTGCGCCGTGGGTTGTTGACCGGGCTCTACCGCGGCAAAGGCGGAGCGGCCGAGGCTCTCGCGAAACTTTGTCGATAACTCGGGAGCCTCGTCGNTCACGCGCCANCCCCCTCCGTGGCCTCGCCGGGTTTTTCTGCCGCNGGCGGCATTTTCAGNGGCAACAACTCCCTCGGTGGCATGGGCGTATCTCCTCGCACCACCACGATGCTCCGAAACACCTCATGGATGGTCTCCGCCGAAACGGGATCACTGGCGGCGGGACCCCCCACCACTCCGCGGAGAAACCAGCGAGGGCCATCGACACCGATAAACCGCACCGTCCTGGTCGAGTATTGACCACCGCTTTGCACCGGCACTTGCGCGAGAAGCTCCGGGCCAAATTCGCCGTCTCTGGCGTCGACCGTGCCCCCCTGTTTGCTCACCTGATCGGAAATCTGCTGACGAATACCGAGCCATAAACCGGTCGATCGCGGAGCGGCGAAGGGTTGGACCTGCACGGTGGAGCCCGCAATTTCGAGAGTGACCGCGACCACACGGTTATTGGTCTTCTCCACCTCAAGCCTCATCTGGAGGCCCTTTCGGGGCTCGATGCGAACCGCGCCAAGGTCAATGGCGGGCTTCACACTGCCCGCCTCTTGATCGTCTAGCGGGCCGCGTTCTGCTCGGTCCGCGGGAGCAGATTTTGGATACTCGAAATCGTCGGCAGCGAAACTGGTGGCGATATCGCTCACGAGGCATCTCCTGGGGGTGTTGTCGAACCGGTCGAACCAAATCCTCCCCCACCACGGTGAGTACCGGGCAGGGATTCCACCTGGACCATCTCCGCCGTGCTGTGGGGGGTCACAATCATCTGCGCAATCCGCTCCCCGGCGACCACCTCGAACGACTCCGTGGCGTCGGTATTCCATAAGACCACCGAGATTTCTCCGCGGTAGCCAGCGTCAATAATGCCGGGGGCGTTCACCATGCTGATTCCATGCTTAATCGCAAGCCCGCTGCGGGGGGTAATCCAGGCCAGATATCCCGGGGGCAGTGCGATAGACACCCCGGTGGGCACCAGCGCCCGTCCCAGGGGCGGCAGGGTGAGAGATTCGCGGGCCACAAGGTCCATACCGGCATCTCCCGGATGGGCAGAACGCGGGGGCTCCCCGTGAATCAGAATCTGCACGCGCCGGTCTGTCTCCACGCTCCCAGGCTATACGTGGTCGAATACAGGAGTGACGGCGTATCGGGAGCGAATGGCTCCGTCGTGGTGGATGATTCTTGCGCTGTTTCTTTTTGTCCCCACCACTCTCTTGATTTTCCTTCCCCTCAACTGGGTGTTGGGTGCTGCGGTGGGCGTGGGACTCTGGGCGGCCAGTGTGGGGTTTTTCTGGTGGGGCGCTCCCGTTCTCGAGCTTCGCGACACTGAGCTTCACGCCGGGCCTGCCCGCGTGGATTATCACCACATCGCGACCATCGAGGCGATTGACCGCACACAGGCTCGGGAAGAAAAGAGTGTGCGACTCGATGCGAGAGCGTTTCTTGTCCTACGCCCCTGGATCACACCGGCGGTAAAAATCACGCTCAACGACCCACGCGACCCCACGCCGTACTGGCTCGTCTCCACCAGACGACCTGACCAGGTTGTCGAGACCTGGAGGGCAGCGACGAGGCCTTAGGCCGAACACTCCCGGCAGACCGAACCGAGCTTCGTGTCGTGGTCGCGCTGAGAGCGGTGTTTCACGAGGAAACACTCCACACAGGTGAATTCGTCTTCCTGAGGCGGAAGCACGACCACATCGAGCTCGACGTTCGCGAGGTCCTGCCCAGCAAGCTCCACACTGCCTGGATTGTCGGCGTCGTCACTGTCGACGGCGCCGCTCAGTTTGTCCGGAACACGTTCCTGGAGCGCCTGAATCGATTCGGTCTCCTCCTCGACTTTGCGCGGTGCGTCGTAGTCGGTGGCCATCTGTGTTGACTCCTGCCCTTCGTGCTGGACCGGGGTGTTCCCCGCAATATCCCCCCGAGTGTCTCGGGAAAACGCTCTATTTCGGTGTGCAACACACCTCTATGCGGGATTATTCCCTTTTCGCCACGCTGTCGGTAAATCACCACCGGCATTGTGGAGCGTGACATTCTAGTCACACGAAGGCTGTGGAGGTCTGATGCGCACACTGCAGGTGGTGGGTCGCGATGACGACAAGTTAGTTGTCATGACGGACACGGGAGAACGCTTTCACCTCCCGATTGACCAGACCCTGACCGACGCGGTGCGTCGCCCCGTCGGCGCCACCTCCTCAGGCCCCAAACGCGTCGCTCCGAAAGACATCCAGGCCCATATTCGCCGCGGACTCACCGCACAGCAGGTGGCCGATCTCACCGGCGAAACGCTCGACTACGTGGCGATGTTTGAAGGACCGGTGATTGCCGAACGGGAATTTATTGCCCAACAAGCCCAGGCCATTCAGTTCGCCCATGGGTCGGACCGTGACGGACACGCCAGCTTCGGCGAATCAGTCCGGGCCAGGCTCAACGAACTGGGGGCGGGAGCGGCAACCTGGTCAGCCTGGAAAGAAGACACCGGCTGGTTTGTCGAAACGTCGTTTAGAGATGCCAACGAGGTCGACCACCAGGCCGTCTGGAGCTTTGATCCAAGAAAACAAGTTCTGGTCCCCCAAAACGAGGACGCCACAGTGCTGAGCCAATCAGAACCCATCCAGGGCCCACTGATTCCCAGGCTTCGTCCGGTGGTCGCCACCGACGACAGTACCGCAGGGGAACGGTTTGACTCCGAAATGTTTGACGATATGCCGCTGTCGGATACCGGCCCGCTGACCGATCCTGTGCCATACGGCCGAACAGGCCCGGACCCGACTGCCACGGCATCCGCGTCGGCCGGAAACGAAACAGCCGACCTTCTCGAAGCCCTGCGCAGGCGGCGTGGGGAACGCGAACCGGCGCCGTCCAGCGAAGCCGAAGATGTCAAGAGCAGACACCCCTCGACCGGCAGTATTCGCTTGGTCTCCGACGATGAGGACGAAGAGCCGGCGGGTGCACGGGTTCACCAGTTCCCAGGCACCGGAGAAATTCCGCCGCAAGAGACCACCGACGAGGCAGATACCACGCCCCGCAGTCGTAAAGGGCGCCCCGAAATGCCGAGCTGGGACGATATCGTCTTTGGCACGAAGTCAGACGACGACAGCGACCCCGCCTGATTCAGCCCTGCCCCAGTCGGATATGGGGGACGTGGATTTCNTCGGCCGTAAAGGACCCGTGTTGGCCTCGCATGGCGAGCGATTGGGCAGACGCACTCGCTTCGTCGTATAACGTCGCCCGCCGGTCGGCAAACACCACCACATCGCCGATGCGCTGGTCATGCCCCGGCTCGACGGGACCAAACACATCGGCCGCAAGGAGCTCTGCCCGAGTCCGAACACGGAAGCCCTCCCCCACGGTCTGCTGGANAGCNCCAGCCCACNCTGCGGGGTCCACGGAGTCGTGGAGATAGAGGTGAACACACCGGGGCTCCCCCGCCCACATNGCCACATCGGCTCGAAGCGAGTCCGCAGCCCGAATCACCTGGCGCGCGGCAGGGTCCACATCGACCATGCCGTGGTCGGCGGTGACGACGACATATTCGTCCGGGGACGTCATGGCGGANAGCTCCCGGCAGAACGAGTCAATCTTCTCCAGGGCATCCCGCCAGACATCGCTGTCGACCCCGTGTTGGTGGCCCATGCGATCCAGCGCGGGCCAATACACATAGGCAAAGCCCCGGTCGGTTCGGTCAAAAAAAGACCGGACCAGGTGCAGGTGATCGTCCAAGGTGCTGGAGCCTTCGATATCCGCCCCGCGCAGCGTGACCTCGGTGAAGTCTGACCCGCGGAAGCGCTCCTCACAAATGGCAATGGCGGGAAGGGACTGCTCGTGGGCGCGCTCAAAGATGGTGGGAACGGGCTGCCACTCCTCAAGGTTGACCGCATCCGGGAAGGGTTTGAGATGGTTGACCAACTGCTGGGAGCGGGGGTCTCGTATTTGATAGCCCACCATGCCGTGCTGNCCCGCCGTGGCGCCGGTCGTAATACTCGGCAGCGCACTGGCCGTTGTNGAGGGGAGGCCGGAAAATCGCTCCTCGCCGAGAGTTCTCATCTGGGTCGTGAGAAAACGGGCGTGGCCAGAATGGTCTTCCAGTTGCCGGCTTCCCAGGCCATCAATCACCACCACCGCGACGTTGCCGGTGGGAGGTTGGTGGGCCTGGTGACCCAGAAGAACAGAGATCAGTTCATCCCCAGTATCGGCCAGGCTCCGAGGAGGCCGGGAGCTCGCCGGTAACATGGTGGCCATCCTATGACTCCGCCTCCTCCCCCACCGGCTTCCGATCCGGCTGACGAGTCGGCTGAACGAATCACCGATATCGAACTGACCGACGAAATGTCGGATTCGTTCCTCGAATACGCCTACTCGGTGATCTATCAACGCGCCCTTCCGGACGCCCGTGACGGTATGAAACCGGTGCAGCGTCGAATTCTCTACCAAATGGCGCAAATGGGGCTTGTGCCAGAAAAAGGNCACGTGAAATCGGCNCGAGTCGTCGGGGAAGTCATGGGAAAGCTCCACCCCCACGGCGATAGTGCCATCTATGACGCGCTGGTTCGACTGGCCCAAGACTTCACTATGCGCGTGCCCATGGTGGACGGGCACGGAAACTTCGGCTCCCTCGATGACGGCCCCGCAGCCGCGCGATATACCGAAGCGAGGCTTCGGGCCGAAGCACTGGCCATGGTCGATGACATCGACGAAGACACNGTGGACTTCGTCCCCAACTACGACAATCAGCTCCAACAACCAAGCGTGCTGCCGGCTGCTCTTCCCTATCTGCTGATGAATGGCGCNAGCGGCATCGCCGTGGGAATGGCGACCAATATGGCCCCNCATAACCTCGGTGAAATTATTGACGCCGCNAGGCACCTCATTGACGCACCCGATGCCGATGTCGACGCGCTGATGTCGATTGTCCCCGGGCCGGATCTGCCCGCAGGCGGCATCATCGTGGGTCGCGACGGAATTGCCGATGCTTACCGGAGCGGGCGAGGAAGCTTTAAGACCCGCGCCCGGGTGGCNGTGGAACAGGTCGGCCCGCGCAGCCAAGGGCTTGTGGTCACGGAACTTCCCTATCTCGTGGGACCGGAGCGGGTGATCGAAAAGATCAAAGAGGGCGTGATGGCCAAGAAAATTCAAGGCATCAGTGACGTTAACGACCTCACCGACCGGCGACACGGCCTTCGACTGGTCATTTCGGTGAAATCCGGCTTTGACCCGGAGCTTGTTCTCCAACAGCTCTATCGCCTCACCCCACTGGAAGAGAGCTTCTCGATCAATTCCGTGGCACTCGTCGGCGGTCAGCCCCACACACTGGGTNTGAAAGAGCTCCTCCAGGTCTTTATCGACCACCGCATCGAGGTCACCACGAGGCGTAGTCGGTTCCGACTGCAGAAGAAAAAAGATCGCCTGCACCTCGTCGATGGGTTGCTGATCGCGATTGTCGATATCGACGAAGTGATTCAAGTCGTCCGCGGAAGCGATGACGCACAGATCGCGAAGGCCACACTCTGCTCCGTCTTCGACTTAAGCGAGATCCAAGCCGACTACATCTTGGAGCTTCGCCTGCGCCGGCTCACCAAGTTCTCGCGGATCGAATTGGAAACCGAGCGGGACCAGTTGCGCGACGACATCGCCTCCCTCGATGAGCTGCTCTCGGCGCCAGAAAAAATCCGACAGCTGGTGTCCCAGGAACTCGCCGAGATGAAAGACCGCTTCCCCACCCCGAGACGAACAGAAATACGCGACCAGGACAACACACCCGTGCCGCAGGCCACCACAAAAAACCCCGTCTCGCTCGAGCGCCAAGACACCGACTGTGTGGTGGTGCTTACTACCTCTGGCCTCGCCTCCAGGATTGAGGGGACCGAATTTCCCCCGCCAGCAAAGCGTCTCAGCCACGATGCACTGCTGAGCCAGTTCCGCTCCAGTACTCGCAGCCCTCTGGGCGTAGTCACCTCGTCCGGGGACCTGCTTCGTATTGAACCGGGGGATTTCACGGCACTGGACCCGGCAAAACCCACGCCAAAAGACGGCGTCAATCTTGTCTCCTTCCTCGACTTACCCGGGAGCGACCGCGTCCTCGGGCTGTTCCCCCTTGGCTCCGCAGCGCCCACTATTGCCCTTGGCACCCGCTCCGGGGTCATCAAACGCGTGGACCTCAGCACCCTTCCTGACAAGACCAGCCAAGCGATTGTGTCGCTCAAGCCAGACGACCACGTGGTGGGGGTCGGCATGGCGGGTGATGCGGATTGGCTGTGCTTCATCACCTCGGATGCCCAGGTGCTGCGCTTTAGTGCTGAGCAGGTGCGACCGCAGGGGCCAGGCGCGGGGGGCATGACCGGGATTTCTCTCAATGACGGCGCAGACGTGCTGTGTCTGGCCACTGCCTACTCCGAGGACCACCGGGTCGTCACCGTGTCCTCGACCTCCGCAGCACTATCTGGTGTCGGACCGGGCCGCGGGAAAATTTCTCTCCTGTCGGAGTTCCCGGTCAAGGGACGGGGAACGAAAGGAGTGCGCGGCCATTCGTTCTTGAAAGGCGAAGACTGCCTCGTGGTGGCGGGCGTGGCGAGATCTCCACGCGCCATGAGNCAGGGTGGCCGGGCTGTNGATCTGCCANACGNGCTNGCAAAACGAGATGGTTCCGGAGTCGTCCTGCCGGCATCGGTGGGAACGATCGGTGAGGCGGCGGGACTCGACTAAACGTCGATCCGAGAGGTGTCGACATAGGGNCGCTCGGCGATGAANTCCCGCCTCGGCTGCACCTCGTTNCCCATCAGCAATTCGAACATCGCTGTGGCCGCCTCAGCGTCGGCCATTCGCACCCGCCGAAGCATTCTCTTCTCGGGCGACATCGTGGTCTCGGCCAACTGGTCCGCATCCATCTCCCCCAGACCCTTGTAGCGCTGGATCGGGTCTTCATAGGACAGGCCTTTTTTCTCCAGATCCGTCAGCACGGCGTTNAGTTCGGCCTCGGAGTAGGTGTAGATCACGTCGTTCGGGGTCTGGCCGCGGTGTTTGACCACGACCCGGTGCAGGGGCGGCACGGCCGCGAAGACCCTGCCGTCTTCGACCAGTGGGCGCATGTAGCGGAAAAACANGGTGAGCAACAGGGTGCGGATATGGGCGCCGTCCACATCGGCGTCACTCATGATGATGACTTTTCCGTATCGAGCCTGCTCCAGATCAAACGTCCGACCCGACCCCGCACCAATCACCTGAATAATCGCCGCGCACTCTTGATTGTTCAGCATGTCCTGAAGGCTGGCTTTTTGAGTGTTCAAGATTTTTCCGCGAATTGGCAACAGGGCTTGGTGCTCAGAATCCCTCGCGAGCTTGGCCGTGCCAAGCGCCGAATCACCCTCCACAATGAATAACTCGGTGTCCTCGACGCCTTTACTCCGGCAATCCACCAACTTGGTGGGAAGGGTGGAGTTCTCGAGAGCCGTTTTGCGCCGCTGCGTTTCTTTTAAGGCCCGGGCCGACAATCGGGTCTTCATTTCGGCAACGATTTTTTCCAGAAGCACAGCCGATTGGGCTTTATCGTCGCGCTTACCTGACTGCAGGTGCGCGCGTAAGCCGTCGGCCACCACGGACTGCACAATCGCCTTCGCCGCGGGAGTGCCGAGCACTTCTTTGGTCTGGCCTTCAAACTGCGGTTCGGGGACGCGCACCGCCACCACTGCGGTGAGACCGGCCAACACGTCGTCTTTGTCTAACTTGTCGTTTCCCACTTTGAGACGCCGGGCGTTTTTTTCCACTTCACTGCGAAGCGTGCGCATAAGCGCCTGGTCGAACCCCTGTAGATGAGACCCACCCTTGGGGGTTTGGATGATGTTGACAAAGCTCTTCACCACGGTGTCNTAGCCGGTGCCCCACTGCACCACCACATCCACCGACATCTCCCGTTCCACCTCCGCGGGCTCCAAGTGTCCGTCGTCGTGCAGGACCGGCACGGTCTCGGTGAACGTCCCCGAGCCACTGAGTCGCCACGGGCCAACCACCGCCTGGTCGGGAGCGAGATATTCAGCAAACTCCGTCGCGCCACCGTCAAACCGAAACGACTCCGTCGTCTCCGGTGAGGTTCGGGTATCCCGAATCGTGAGGGTGAGCCCGGGGACAAGGAACGCAGTCTGCCGAGCACGGTCTACGAGGTCGGTGGAGGAAAGTTGGGCGCCACTAAACACCTGGGGGTCTGGCCAAAAACGCACTCTGGTGCCCGTGGTCTTTTTGGCCACTTTTCCCACCTTGCGCAGCTCGCTGTTATCGACGAAGGCTTCGAAGTCGGCGTCGGGAGACGGCTCCGTGGCGTCATGAAAAATACCGGGTTCCCCGCGGCGAAACGACATCGCCCAGGTCGCCCCATCGCGATCCACTTCGACGTCCACTCGGGACGCCAATGCGTTGACGACNGACGCGCCGACGCCGTGCAAACCACCGCTGGATTGGTACGAGTCACTGCCAAACTTTCCGCCGGCGTGCAGTTTGGTAAACACCAGCTCCACTCCGGTCAACCCGGTTCGAGGTTCGATGTCGATGGGCACACCGCGCCCNTGGTCGACAATTTCGATGCTGTCGTCTGGTCGGATGACCACCTCAATGNCGTNCCCAAAGCCACCAATGGCCTCATCAACCGCGTTGTCGATAATTTCCCACACGCAGTGCATNAGNCCGCGGGTATCGGTCGAGCCGATATACATCCCGGGACGCTTCCGAACAGCCTCGAGCCCCTCGAGCACCGACAAATGCCGGGCGGAATANGTATCGGCTGCCACTNACACCTCTCNGGCCNACCTCGTTGGAGGCTGCCTCCTCGAGAATAGACAACCCGCAGGAGCCACCCCCTCNCGCCACACAGGACCGGGGGAAAACTACGCGCAGGGCGAAACGGGAGCCATCTTGCAGGTTTTCCCCGCTCCGGCGTGGTGGAATAGTGCAACCGTTCGAGAAGGGAAGCACGATGACTCAGTCAGCAGCCACCATCGACAGCTCCGTCGAGGCCGAGACTCCGCTCGGGTTTGGCGACCACTGCGACAGCTGCGGCGCTCANGCCTACGTGCGAGTCACTCTTCCCTCTGGTGTTCTCCTGTTCTGTGCCCACCACGCCGATAAGCACCGGGACTCTCTCGCGGACACGGCCCTCGTCTGGCACGACGAGACCCACCGCCTGCGCGATGTCGCAGACGCGAGCTAACCAGCCTCTTCGCTGGGTGTCTTACCCAGCTTCTGCGCTTGCCGACGCTCTCTCCGGCCCANCGGGCGACNCACCGCTCGATTTGCGCCACGACGCCTACGGTTTTGGCGCTCCACCGTGTCGCCCCTCTGGCCNGGGATGTTGGGTGGAACTCCGCTCTGTTCTCCCCGGGACANAGCCACGCCGCCCTCCAGGACGCCAGCACCGGTGACGACTCCTGGGTGANGCGAGCACACGAGCGCNGTGCNCAGGTTCTCTCNGCACAGATTGTNNACGTCAAACAGGTGCCCGCCGGAGANGATGTCTCCTACGGCGGGNACTACCGCACGCAGACAGAGACCACTCTCGCGCTGGNGGCCATCGGCTTTGCCGATGGTGTGCCACGGCTGGACCCGGTCGGCGGGTGGGTCGAGTGGTCAGGCCACAGGCTGCCCATTGCCGGGCGCATCGCGATGGACCAATTGATTGTGGATGCCGGAAGCCACGCTCCTGCCATCGGCGACAGTGTCACTATCTGGGGCGGGGCGGTCTCACTGGCCGAGTGGGCTCAGTGGTCCACGCGCCCCGTGGGACTGCTCGGAGCAGGCCTCGGGGAGCGCGTCCGAGTGATTGAGGATCCCCGGTGAGTGGCCCGCAGATCACGCTGTCTCGCCAGGCGCTGGCGGCAAATCTTCTGNGCGCACGCGAACTCGCCGGCGACACCACCCAGGTGATGCTGGCGGTGAAGTCAAACGCCTACGGCCACGGAATGGAACACGTGGTGCAAGAGGCNGTCGCAGCCGGGGTCGACGCGTTTGCCGTNTTAGATCTGCCCACCGCCTTGGCTGTTCACGCCCACGCCCCCGAGACACCACTTTTGGCCTGGCTGTTTGGACCANANACNGACTACACCGACGCGGTCNCCGCNGGTGTTCACTTAGGGGTGTCCACCNAGGGTCAACTGGNCGATATTGCCACCCANCGAGCGGGGANCCCCGCCATNGTTCACCTCAAAGTCGANACCGGTCTNAANAGAAATGGGGCCACCGCTGCCNAGTGGCCAGAGCTCGTGGCCCGAGCNGCCGACNTGGAGGCGTCTGGAGTGTTGCGGGTTCACGCGGTGTGGTCCCACCTGGCNGATACCTCGGCCCAGACCAGTCGCGAGGCGCTNCAGCGACTTCTCNAGGCCGTGGACGTTGCTCGTGCTGNTGGGCTCAATCCGCCNCTGNGNCACCTCGCGGCCTCTCANGCGCTTATTGACGTGCCGGAGGCCANGCTCGAGATGGTGCGTCTGGGNATTCTCGCCTATGGAGTNAGCCCCGTGGCNGACCGGAGTGCCGAGGNGCTNGGGTTCCACCCGGTGATGACNGTGCACGNGCCCGTGNTNGAGGTNAATGCCGANCGNCTCNTGCTCGGCATNGGCNCCTCCCACGGGCTNCTNTCCCCGANCGATGCCNCCGCGCACATCACCNTCCACGGTGAGCGCTACTCCATTCAGCAGGTTGGGATTGACCAGACCTCGCTNACACCACGCGACCACCGACTCNGCGGCGCCTGCCCTCTCTNCGGGCGAGACGGTGCCGATNCTCGGGGCGGCANCCGGTGCCCCCTCTATNGAGGAGTGGGCCGGATGGTGCGGNACCATCGGCGATGANGTNTTGGTGGCGCTTCGCCCGGAGATTCCGCGCAGCTGGGAAGACTAAGCGCNGAGCCTGGCGGCAATAGCGGCACGGGCCNTCGCTGCTGCCGTATCGGCNGCCNCGTGCTNNTNAGTGGGGGCCGGGAGNGTGCGGTGTGTGGAGAGGATGTCGTCGGCAAGANGGGGGTTCAGNGCAAGAAGAGGTCCGGACAGNCTNGAGACCCAGATTCGCTCTNCNCGGTATCCGTCGGTGTCCCNTAGGNNNCGGGGCCGCTGCAGTGTGCACAGTGGCGTCGACACAGCCTCGCGTTCGGTGAGGTCGTTGAGATACCCGGCAATATCCCGGCCATCAGAATCGATACCCACCACTTCGGAGGAGACTTTGGTGGCCTGCAAGGTGGCGCGGCCCGGGGTGAGACCTGCTCCAGAGAGCTGCTGTTGTCCGACGCGAAGGCTTTGACCGAGAAGATCACCACCGAGGCCCACCCCGACGACCGAGGCTCCACGGGTGTAAAGGGCATGAAGCTCATCGCGCCACGTCTCAATGGAGGCGGCCGCGCGTGCTGCGGCAGACGATGTGCCATGGCCCAGCAGCACGATGTCTGCCGAGGGTGGCAATGGCTGCCCCTCCCACACATCCGTCACCTCGACCGGGACGCTCCACCACCGGGCGCGAACTTGGAGGACCTCAGCATTACCGAGGGAGCCATTGATGCCCAACAGATCGGGAAGAATCCGGACAAGGCGCAGTGGTGTGCTCATGCTGCCTCGCCTCCAACGGCAGCTTCTAGATCACGCTTGCCGACCAGCCGGCGGATACTCATCATCTGTTCGTAATTGACAATCGCGGTGACGGGGCTGGTCCCACTCGACGAGAAGAACTGCAGGGCATCAGCAGTGTCGTCAATGATGCGACCGACCTGAACACCCCGGTAGGCGAGGAACGTCGCCCAGTGGTGGGCTTTCGACCCGGTCAGCACGTCGACCCGCTCGATGGGACCCAGGTCGAGGTCAAAAATCCAGGAAGGGTCTGGCGTTCCCTCGTCGACCGCAATCCACAACCGTTCTGGCTGGCTCATCACCACCGAGAGATTGGCACGCATGCTGGGCAGGTTTTTTTGCATTAACAATGTGATGTCGACTCCTCCGGCCGACACGGTCTCGCCTCGTCCGTAGACCACGGGTAAGGCGGCAAACGCCTGCCGGGTCGCCTCCCACGACCAGTCATCGCCCAGAAGAATGCGGACAGACCCCACGGCTAACGCTGCATCAATAGCCCAATGCACCCCCTCGTCAGGAAGAGAGATATCGGCGGCCTGACCGTCGACACTGATGTGGGCACGTCGTCCGTCAGACGCCTCGAGGAGTGCGACGGGAGGGTCATTCGTGGTGGCCTCTCCGCGCTCGTCGAACAGTGTCGCAGCACCCACTCCCTCTGGCGAGGCATCAAGCACCTGCTGGCTGAGGTCAATCGAATGCACCGCCACCCCGGGTAGGTCAGCCCCTAAGGCGAGAAGGGCTGGCTCTTGCCTGTTGACCAACAG
>NHEZ01000034.1 GCA_002172585.1 Cellulomonadaceae bacterium TMED98
TGCCCCACGCCCCACCCTGCCGGTATGTGGAGGGTGCCCGGTGGACTGACCGTGGCTCTGGTCGTTGGCCTGTTGGATCCGCCGCCTGCCCTCTGGCACTGGCCGGTCGTGACCAGCAAAGAGGTCGTCCGGGACTTTGACGCCCCCGAGTCAGAATGGGGGCCAGGACACCGGAGGCTTGACCTCCGGGCACGACCGGGGACCACGGTCGTCGCACCCGTCTCGGGGCGGGTGAGTTTTTCTGGCTCCGTCGTTGATCGTGTGGTGATTACCATTACGACTCCGTCTGGTGCTCAGGTCACCCTGGAGCCTGTGGAACTGGATGACTCTCCCCCAGACAGAATCCGGGCTGGAGCGCGAATCGGAGTGGTCGCTCGTGGACACTGTCCAGGCGGCTGCCTGCATATTGGCCTGCGGGTCGAGGGCGACTACCGCTCGCCGGCGAGAGAATTGGGGATTGTGCGCCGGGCCGTATTAGTCGGTTAAGCCCGGGGGTGGGCTTGGTCGTAGGCGCCACGCAGGCGCTCGATGGACACGTGGGTATAGAGCTCGGTGGTGGCTAAGGATTCGTGACCTAAGAGCTCTTGAACGCTTCGTAGATCTGCTCCGTGGTCGAGCAGGTGGGTCGCTGCCGAGTGTCGAAGAGTGTGTGGCCCCCGGGGACCAGCGCCTGGATAGGGCTCCAGAATGCGGGCAATGACTTGATAGACCGAGCGGGGGTTCACCGGCAGTCCCCGGACGGACAGGAACAACACCTCGCCTGAGCCGTCGGTCTGCAACGTCGGGCGGGAGTGTTCCAGATAGGACTCCAGTGCCTGAAGGGCCGGGGCTCCCAGGGGCACCGTTCGTTCCTTATCGCCTTTGCCGAGGACCCGGAGGGTGCGCTCGGTGCGATCAAGAGAGGAGAGGGTGAGACCACAGAGCTCACTGACACGGATGGCCGAGGAATACAGCAGTTCCACGATGGCAAGATCTCGCCTCGCGATCGGGTCGTCCGTGTCGGCTGATGCTTGGAGGCTCGCAAAAATATCTCCCAATTGCGCTTCGGTGAGCACCCGGGGAAGCCTGGAGGGGGCTTTGTGTTGGTGCAGCCCGGAGGCCAGGTCCTTGTCGAGCAGGCCCTGGCGGTGGGCCCAGGCCGACCATCCCCGCACACTGGAGACCCGCCGGCGAAGAGTGCGGGGAGCCCGGGGGATGGAGGCTTCCTGCCAGAGCCATTCGCGAAGAAGCTCACGGGTGATCTGGCCGGTGTCGGTGTGCTGGTGGGTCTCTANNAACTGGGCAAACGAGTCCAGGTCGCTTCGATAGCCCTTCAGCGTATGGGCAGACAGCGAGCGCGCCGCCTCCCGGTCGGCCAGATACTGCTCGATACTCTCTGCCACGTCCACGGCTCTAGCTTTTCCGACTCGTCGTCGCCTTCGCGCTCAACACTCCGGGTCTAGTCACCCAATTCGCGTNTNCGCTCGGCCATGTTGTAGTCCGAGGTTTTCTTGGAGAGCACTTCGTGGCGCTCCTGAAGGGACATCCGACGCACCGTGTCCACTCCTTCGTCGGTGCGCAGAAACACTTCGTCCAACTCGTGGGCAGGAAGCTCCGAGAACACCACTTGNGTGGGNTAGATCGAGACCAGGGAGGCGGTGTGAGCGCTGTTAATGCCGCGCAGTATGGAGCCGTCTGCAGGCGCAAGGTCGAGNTTGTAGCACAGCGCTGCGGCCACAGAGACCGGAATTCCTCGGTAGGTCGCGTGGGTGGAATAGTGCAGGTGGCCTGCCACCATGCCCCGCACGTCCGACCCCTCGATGGCCTCCCATAACTCCTGCTGTTGTTGCAGTTCGAGAACTCCCATGATGTCGATGGGAGTGGGGATGGGCGGGTGGTGNAGTGCCAGNAGGGTGCCGTGTGGGGCGGGGTCTGACAGCGTCTGTGCCAGCCATTCCAGTTGGGCCGGGCGCAGTTCGCCGTGGTGATAGCCGGGGACGGAGGTGTCGAGGGCAATGAGTCGCAGCCCGTCGATGTCGTAGACGGCATCGAGCGGTTGATCGGTNGGCTGGGCACCCAGNAGAACTTCGGCGAAGGGGGCTCGCTCGTCGTGGTTTCCCATCACCCACACCAGGCGGGCACCCATCTCGGCNACNACNGGNTCGACCGCGTCTTTCAGGCGCTGATAGGCGTCTGGTTCGCCGAGATCAGCGAGGTCTCCGGTGAACACGACCGCCCGCACGTCGTGTTCACTGCGGTGAACGCGCTGCAGGAGGTTCACCAGTCGTTCTTCCGCGTCGACCNCGCCATAGAGGCGCTTGCCGGCAGCGAGTAAATGGGTGTCGCTGATGTGCAGCANAGAAAATTCTGGGCGGCCGTGTTGGCTAAGCGGCTCCATCCGACCAGCCTACGACCAGGGGAGATTTATCCCCAGGNNATACCCTGCGCTGCATACTGCTCGACCACCCGAGTGCTGCCGGGGCTCTGCTCATCCCACTCCAGCGCCACGACGTCTCGTCCGAGCTCAGCCGCCAACCGACAGGTGTTCACNGACCCAGAGCGCAGCGGTGCTTCGACCAGCACGGTGACCGCACAGAGAGCAGCAATCAGTCGATTTCTTGCCAGGAAGTCTGTCGCCCGTGGCGCACGCCCGGGGGGCATCTCACTCANCACCGCGCCNCGCCTNNCAAAGGACGCAAAATCGTCCCGGTGTTCNGGCGGATAGGGCTGTGCGGGGTGGCGGGGAAGCACCGCCACNGTGCGACCTCCTGCCTCGTGGCNGGCACGCTGCGCGGCGATATCAATTCCCCGGGCTCCACCAGAGACCACNACGCGTTTCTTCGTTGCCTGATTGCGGGCAATCACCGCCGCGGCCTCCTCACCGGCATCTGACGCTCGTCTGGTGCCCACGATCGCCACGGCGTGATCAATGCTGGCAATCGAGTCCACCGACCCCGCGACCCAGAGCACAAGCGGCGCCCCTGGTCCGAGATCACGCAGACCTGCTGGCCAGGACACGTCTCCGGGCACCAGCGCATGCGTGCCAGCGCGGTGTCCGGCAGCGAGGACAGCTCTGGCCTGGGTGTCTAACGGGGAGGTGGTGAGCTCTGCGGGCGGCCGCGGTAGCGGCGTGCCGTGTGTGTTGTGGCGCCGCGGGAGCGCTCCGCTGACAGCCAGGGCGGTCTCGACCGCGCCGTATCGCCACACCGCATCTCCCAGGACCTCGTCTCCCGGGGTGGCCCAGCGTGACAACCACACTCGGGCCAGCAGATCGGTCAGCACACCGGGAGTGTGCACGGCGAGCAGGGCGGGTGGTGAGGACCAAGCACAGGCTGTGGAGAGCAGGCCTGCTGCTCCCGCGGTGGACTACTCCTCGAGTGCGAGGTCGGTGGGCAGCTTGAGTTCTTTACTGCCCAACTCTTCGACGTTGACGTCTTTAAACGTCAGCACCCGCACCGATTTCACAAACCGGTCGGAGCGGTAGATATCCCACACCCACACATCATTCAGGGTCAGTTCGAAGTAAAAATCCCCACCACGCTCCTGGACGGTTTGGGTCACATCGTTGGCTAAATAAAACCGGCGCTCGGTCTCCACCACAAACTGGAACTGGTTGACCACGTCGCGATATTCGCGGTAGAGCGCGAGTTCTGCTTCGCGGTCAAAATCGTCGAATTCTTCGTCCATTGCCGCCACAGTCTAGTCCTCCCCAAAACGAAGCTCCGGGGCGGGAATCCAGCTGATCCGGTGCACCGCACAGGGCCCGTGCTCGCGCAGAGCCTCCTGGTGAGACGGGCTCGAATAGCCCTTATTCCTCGCAAAGTCATAGACCGGGTACTGAGAATCCATCTCCACCATCAGCTGATCCCTGGAGACCTTGGCCACCAGCGACACCGCCGCCACCGAGACACAATCCCGGTCTGCTTTTTTCTGTGTCCGCACCGGCAATGACTGCTCCAGCGCTGGGGTTAACCAGTCGTGCACACCGTCAAGCAACACCACCGTCCGCTCGGGGGATCCAAGCCCCTGCCACACCGCGCGCACGGCCTGCGCGCCGGCCTCGGCGAGNGCGGGAATAATGCCGTGCCGGTCAATAAACCCCGGCTCCGACTGGCCAGACGCGATCACCGGCAACCAGTCCTGCCCCGCGTCGGCTAGTGCTGCACGCTTGTTNTCCGGCACCAGTTTGGAATCACGCAGCCCCTCCGGAGGGGTCCCTAATTCAGCCGACCACGCCCCGGCACTCACCCACACCGGACCCGCCAGCGCACCACGGCCCACTTCATCCACCGCGATGACCCAGTCGAACCCGTCTGTCACCAGGGCGTATTCCCTCTCCAGGGTGGGGCGGGTCATGACCCGGGAGGAGTATCGGGAATGCCCTGAAAGACCGGGGGGAAATTCGACAGTGTGCTCCAGCGCTCCGCCGGCCAACTAATCACCACGGCCTTGCCGACCACATTGCCCACGGGGACAAACCCACCCCCTGGTTTGGAGAGGTTCGCCCTGGAATCGGCCGAGTTATAGCGGTTATCCCCCATGACCCAGAGAGAGTTATCGGGCACTACGACAGAAAACGACGAGCCGCTCACGTCTGTTTGACCCTCNGGCACCACGACATAGGGCTCTTCTAGTGGCACGCCGTTCACGCTGAGGGCTCCCAGCGCATCACAGCACACCACCGTGTCGCCTGGCAGGCCAATGACGCGTTTAATCAGATGTTGATCGCCGGATTGGTCGGGCAAACCCAGGCGTGGCCCGACCCAATTAAACAGCCTGGTCAACGGATCATCTTCGGTGGCCAGGCCAGAGGGAAGCCACCCTCCCGGGTCAACAAAGACCACCACGTCGCCTCGCTCCAGGTCAAAGGGACCTGGTGTGAGCTGGGAGACGATGACGCGGTCGTCGATTTGTAGCGTCTGCTCCATCGACGATGTCGGAATCGAAAACGAGCGAATCAGAAAAGTCTTAATCAGAAACGACACCACAAGTGCTGCCAGCACAATGATGACGAGGTCGCGCAGGATGACCAGGAGGTACCTGCCGACACGGCCAAGCAGGCCAGGCCTCGCGCTCATCAGGTGCTCCTGACTGAGCCGGTGGTCATCGGGGGGTAAACAGGGAGCTTAGGACTCGCGCTTTTCGCGAATACGGCCCTTCTTGCCCTTCAAGTTCCGGACGTAGTAGAGCTTGGCCCGGCGCACGTCCCCGCGGGAGACAATTTCGATTTTGTCGATCACCGGCGAGTGCAGCGGGAAGGTCCGCTCGACACCCACCTGGAAGCTCACCTTGCGCACGGTGATGGACTCTTTGACACCGTGACCGGTGCGGGCCAACACGAGCCCCTGGAACACCTGCACACGAGAGCGCGTGCCCTCGATGATGTTCACGTGGACTTTGACGGTGTCGCCGGGGCGAACGTCAGGAAGATCAGTTTTGAGCGACTGGGCGTCGACGGCGTCGAGCGTTTGCATGTTGGCCTTTCTGGAGCACCACGGGCTGCTCGTGAGCGGATGTGGTCTTCCACATCCTCGGAATCGTCAGTCTGGACCGGTCTGTCTCCCCCGCGGCAGAAGCCCGGCATCCAGCGCTTCATTGTGCCACACCTGCTAGCCTGAAGCGAATTCAGCTTGGTGTTCGGACTGGGCTGTGATGTCCAGGAGCCTGCATGAATTCACCCACGCAATCGGCCTCTGATGTCCGCTCGCAGCCTGTTCAACAGCGCAGTAACGNGCGNGTGAAGGCCCTGCTCGATGCGGCAGCGGCCATTATCGACGAACAGGGCATTGACGCCGTCACCTCCACCTCCGTGGCCTACCGCAGCGGCTCCTCCGTCGGTGTGCTCTACCGCTATTTCCTCAACATTGATGCGCTGCTGCGCACACTCGCCCGGCGCAACCTCGATTTGTATATGACCCGAGTGCGCGAGGGCAGCGATATGACGCCTGACCACCCCTGGTCGTCCTGGGATTTAACCCTTGACTCCTATGTNGAGCTGTGTCGAAACGAGCCGAGCTTCCGGGTTTTGGGCTTTGGTGACCGCCTCACAGAAAAGTTCNTAAGCTCCGACGAGCCGAATGTGGAGTTCATCACCCGCCACTTTGCCGACATCGTCGCAGAAACCCACTCGGTCCCAGTCACGAAGGACATGCTTTTTCACCTNCAAATTGCCACCTCTATGGGTTTAGCGCTGATGACAGAAGCGTTCCGACACGACGCCGCTGGCGATAAGGCCATCATCGAAGAAGCCAGGCGAGTCATCGGCGACTACCTCCGCGCCTCTATCCCTCTTTCTTAATGCCGAGGAAACCTCCCCGCCTGTCCNCCCGCCAGGTCGACGAAATCCGTCCCGCCGGGCGTTTTGTCGCCGAGGTCTTGGCGGAACTNGTCGACATGGCAGCCCCTGGTGTGAACCTGCTGGAGCTCGACGAGCACGCCCACCGGCGTATTCGCGACCGGGGTGCCACCAGCTGTTACATCGACTACCACCCGAGCTTTGGCGCCTCCCCTTTTGGCAAAGTCCTCTGCACCTCGGTCGCCGACGCNGCCCTCCACGGTCTGCCNCACGACTACACCCTGCAATCGGGAGATCTTCTCTCCGTGGACTTTGCCGTCAGCATTGACGGCTGGGTCTCCGATGCAGCGAGGAGTGTGGTGGTCGGTGACGCTGACGCAGAGCTTCAGCGATTAATCCAGGCCACGGAACAGGCGCTCGAGCACGCGATTGANGCNGCACGCCCCGGCGCCAGGCTGGGAGATATCCAATACGCAATCGGTGAGGTAGCCAGAGCCTATGGCTACCCGATTAACACCGAATTTGGTGGCCACGGCGTCGGGCGAACAATGCACGAAGAACCCTCAATTCCCAACGACGGTACGCCTGGCACCGGATTAAAGCTCTCACCCGGGATGGTCTTTGCCATTGAACCGTGGTTTATGACCGGCACAAGCGANCTCGTCGTCGACGCCGATGGCTGGACACTCCGCAGCGCCGACGGATCCCCCGCCGCCCACACCGAACACACGATCGCGATTACCGACAGCNACGCCTTGGTGCTGACCGAGCGTCCGGGTTAGTCNGTGTCAGCAGGCCCCAGTAAGTCGGGTCTGTTCTGTGCGGTGCGCTGCCTGGACTGCTCCTGCCGCCACTGACGAATCTTGTCGTGGTGTCCAGACAGTAAGACCTCTGGCACATCACGACCTCGCCAGGTCGCGGGTTTGGTGTAGTTCGGGTACTCAACCCCCGGCAACTCGTGGCTTTCTTCCACCAACGACTCGGGGTTTCCCAGCACGCCCGGCACCAGACGAATCACCGCTTCCAGCATGACCAGGGTCGCCACCTCACCACCACCGAGGACGTAGTCGCCGATACTGACTTCCCGCACAGACACCCGCTCCCGGTAGTACTCGACCACTCGGTGGTCGATACCTTCGTAGCGGCCGCAGGCAAAGACCAGGTGAGCAGAGTCGCCAAAGCCCTTTGCCATCGGTTGCGTGAAGACCTCACCCGCGGGAGTCGGCACCACCAACACACTCTGCGTGGTGAGCACCGAGTCCAATGCCTGACCCCACGGCTCTGGACTCATCACCATTCCGGCACCCCCGCCATAAGGGGTGTCGTCCACACTGCGGTGCACATCACCGGTAAACCCGCGAAGGTCATGAATGGTGATGTCCACCAGTCCATCCGCCTGAGATTTCCCAATCAGCGACAGCTGAAGTGGCTGAAAGTAGTCCGGAAATATCGTGACGATGTCAATCTTCGGAGCCATCACCACTGCCTTCTCCCTCAAACAGCCCGCCGGGCGGGGTAATGGTGACAAATCCTTCGTCGGTGTTGACTACTGGAACAAAAGCTTTGACAAAGGGCAGCAGGATTTCACCCGCCGGAGCCTCAATCACGAGAAGGTCCTGGGCGGGAAGGTGATCGACCCGGACCAGACGGCCGACACTCTGGCCGTCGCGCCGCACATCCAAGCCGACGAGCTGGTGGTCGAACCAGGCATCGTCTTCGGTGGGCACAGACTCCGGATCGTGCTCAATCCACAAAATCGCCTTGACCAACGACTCGGCCTGGGTGCGGTCGTCAACCCCGTCAAAAAAAGCCACCGGCTGGGCGTTAAAGAATTTCAGCTCCCGGACAGTGAGCTGCTGGCCAAACCACGGGGAATCGGTGGGCACCTGAAGGCTCAGCTGGGCCCCTGGCTGAAACCGAAGTTCCGGGGAATCGGTATAGAGCTCAAGTTTGAGTCCACCCTTGAGCCCGTGGGCTTTCACCAGACGCGCAACCCGAAGTTCCACACGCTGGGGCTTCGGAGCCGGAAGGCCATCCTTCCGACTGGACATTAGGCGTCCTGGTCGACGATATCGACGCGGACTCGTCGGCCCCCGGCGAGTGCTCCGATCACACTGCGTAGTGCTTTTGCGGTGCGGCCACCGCGGCCGATCACTCGACCCAAATCATCCGGGTGAACCGTTACTTCGAGCAGTTCACCTCTCTGACCATCGCTGGAGACGACTTGGACCTCGTCGGGGTGTTCAACGATTTCCCCCACGAGGTGTCCAAGTGCGCGGTCCAACATGATTACTTGTCTTTGTCTTCCTCAGCGGGAGCGTCCTCAGCAGGGGCTTCCTCAGCAGGAGCTTCCTCCGGCAGGAGCTTCCTCCGCAGGAGCTTCCTCNGCAGGAGCCTCGTCAGCAGCGGGAGCTTCTTCCGCGGCAGGAGCATCCTCTGCAGGAGCCTCGGTTGCGGCCTCAGCCGGTGCGTCGGTAGCAGGGGTCTCCTCAGCGGGCGCCTCTGCNGCNGGTGCNTCAGCGGGGGCAGTCTCTGCAGCCTCCTCGGCCACGGGCTCAGCGGGCTTGTCTTCCTTCTTCGCCTTCGGCTTCAAGACAGGCTTTTTCTTCGTGTCGGGGCTGAACTCGGGCTTCGGCTCGGCGACCTGAACGGTGCTCTTCGCGCCCTTTTCACCCTTGAATGTGCCCCAGTCACCGGTGAGCTTCAAAATGGCGGTGACCTGTTCGGTCGGCTGAGCGCCAACACCGAGCCAATACTGCGCGCGGTCTGACTTCACCTCAATAAGTGACGGGTTNTCGGTCGGGTGGTACTTCCCAATTTCTTCAATCACGCGTCCGTCGCGCTTTTTGCGCGCGTCGGCCACAACGATTCGATAAAACGGCGCGTGGATTTTTCCCATGCGCTTCAAACGGATTTTGACAGCCACGTTTCTCCAGTCGTGATGAGTCTTGGTGCCAGGCTCGCAGGAGGTGGGGGACTTCCCAGCGAGAAAGCATGTGGTCGGACACTGTGACCTGATAGAGGGTCGGGTCGCGGTGCGTACCAGCGTCCCATTGTGTCAGATGTGGGGCATAAGCGCACCACAGGCCGCTGGTCTAGCCTCCCAGCCCAAAACTGGAGCCGGGAGTCTGAGGNGTTTCGGTGCCCTGCAGCTGTTGGGCGCGTTTNGCGGGATTGCCCGAGCGNGNCTTTGNTTTCTTGCCTTTTTGCTTACGTTTGGACTTTCCCGAGCCAGCGCCCCCTGGAATCGGACCCATACCGGGCATTTGGGGAACACCGCCCTTGGCGACGGTTTTCATCATCTTCTGGGCCTGCTCGAACCGGGCCATCAACTGGTTCACATCCGTCACGGTCATCCCTGAGCCCTGGGCGATCCGTTTGCGCCTGGAGGCGTTGAGTAGCCGGGGTTGTTGGCGCTCCGCCGGCGTCATCGAGCGAATAATCGCCTCCGTGCGGGTGAGGTCTTTCTCATCGACCTGGTCGAGCTGGTCTTTCATCCCCCGTGCTCCCGGCAGCATCCCCAGCATCGACTGCAGCGAGCCCATTTTCTTCACCTGCTGTAACTGGTCGAGGAAGTCTTCCAGGGTGAAGGTTTCCGAGCGAAATTTTTCTTCCAGTTCCGCCTGGGTCTCCTCGTCGAAGGCCTTCTGCGCCTGTTCGATGAGGGTCATCACATCACCCAGGTCAAGAATTCTCTTGGCCATCCGATCGGGGTGGAAAATCTCGAACTCGTCGAGTTTTTCGCCGGTGGAGGCAAAGAGGATGTCCCGGTCGGTCACTCCTTTAACGCTGAGAGCCGCGCCACCTTTTTGGTCACCGTCGAGTTTGGTGAGCACCACACCGGTGAAGTCGACACCGTCCTGGAAGGCTTTGGCCGTGTGGACGGCGTCTTGACCGATCATGGCGTCGACCACAAACAACACTTCGTCCGGGTCCACGGCTTTTCGAATCGCCCGAGCCTGCGCCATCATCTCCTCGTCGACACCGGTTCGACCAGCGGTGTCGACGATGACAATGTCGTGGAGTTTGTCTGTGGCAAAACCAATCGAGTCTTTGGCGACTTTCACCGGGTCGCCCACACCACTTCCTGGTTCCGGAGCAAACACGGGAACACCTGCCTGCTCGCCGACAATCTGCAACTGGTCGACAGCGCCGGGGCGCTGCAGGTCACAGGCGACCAGGACGGGTGTGTGGCCGTCGTTTTTTAAAAACCGGGCGAGCTTTGCCGCCAGCGTCGTCTTTCCTGCACCCTGCAATCCCGCCAACATGATGACCGTCGGCGGTTTCTTCGAAAACTCCAGGCGCCTGCCAGACCCTCCGAGGATGGTCTCCAGCTCCTCCATCACGATTTGGACGACCTGCTGGGCGGGGTTCAGGGCTTTATTAACCTCGTCGCCGAGGGCTTTGTCGCGCACCGCCTGGGTNAAGGATTTGACGACGTCGAGCGAGACGTCAGATTCCAGNANNGCCCGGCGAATTTCCCGGACGGTTTTNTCGATATCGGCGGGTTGGAGCTTTCCTTTTGCCCGCAGGGAGCGGAAGGTCTCGGTCAGCCGATCGGAGAGTGAACCAAAGGCCATGGTGGCCCTACCCTAGCGAAGCAGCCAGGGCATTCACTGCCTCCTAGGCTGTGGGGCATGGACTACGACTTTGCCGGCCACGCCCCCCAGGTCGCCCCGGGGGCGTTTATCGCCCCCAGCGCCGACCTGATCGGACAGGTGCGGGTGGAGCCTGGAGCCTGTGTGCTTTTCCACGCCGTGCTGCGCGGCGATAGTGAGCAGATCACGGTGGGCGAGGGCTCGAATGTCCAAGACGGTGTCGTCGTTCACGCCGATCCTGGTTTCCCCGCCACAATCGGACGCGGAGTGAGCATTGGCCACAACGCCACCATTCACGGCTGCGACATCGCCGATCACTGCTTGATTGGCATGTCCGCGACGATTATGAACGGCGCCACCATCGGCACAGAATCTCTCGTGGCCGCCGGCGCAGTGGTGTTAGAAGGCACGACAATTCCGCCGCGAAGCCTGGTCGCGGGAGTGCCCGCGAAAGTTATTCGCGAACTTGGTGACGAGGATGTCGAGGCCATCCACCGCAATGCCCAGCACTACCTGGAGAAAACCGGCCAGTATTTGGGCCGCTAGTCGACCAGAGCTTTCGCAAAGCTCGGGGCGGAGAAACCGCGCAGGTCGTCAATCGACTCACCGTCGCCAATCAACTTCACCGGCAGACCCGTGGATTGTTGCACGCCCAACACAAAACCACCCCGGGCGGAGCCATCGAGCTTGGTCAGCACCAAGCCGGTGACGCCGGCTTGTTCCAAAAACGCTTCTGCTTGGGTGACACCGTTTTGCCCGGTGGTCGCGTCGAGCACCAACAACACTTCGGAGACCGGTTGGAGTTTTTCGACCACCCGACGGATTTTTTCCAGCTCGTCCATCAGACCGGTTTTGGTGTGGAGGCGCCCGGCGGTGTCAATCAGGACAATGTCGATGCCTTCGGCCTGGGCTTTGGCGACGGCTTGATACGCCACCGACGCAGGGTCTTGACCGTCCGTGTCGGGCCGGACAATATCCACTCCTGCGCGCTCAGCCCAGTGCGCCAGTTGATCGACCGCAGCCGCGCGAAACGTATCGGCAGCGGCGATCACCACACTGCGGCCTGCTGTGGTGAGAAACCTCGCAAATTTGCCAATCGTGGTCGTTTTTCCCACCCCATTCACCCCGACCACAAGCACCACCGCGGGGCGTTCCGTCAGCCGCAGGGTGGGGTCATACTGGGCCAGCATCGCTTCAATGCGCTCGGCGAGGAGATCTTTCACCTCAGAGGGCTTAGTCAGCCCAATCCGCTCGGCTTCGGCTCTGGTGCCAGACATCAGCTCGTCGGTGGCGTCAGGACCGGCATCAGCCAGAAGCAGGGCGTCGTCGAGTTCTTCCCAGGTGGACTCGTCCAGAGTCTCTTTCTGCCAGAGGCTCCGAAGGGCTTTTCCCAGAGACCAGGAAGCCACAGAACCTAGTCCTCATCCAGAGGCACAAGACCCACTACCGGGGTGTCCTCCGGGGAGGTCTCGGGGACGACCGAGCGCTCGACCATCGCTTGGGTAAACAGCGAGGCGCTTAATATCCCAGCGACGGCGATGAGCATCCAGCCCACGGCTTGCTTCCGTCCCACGGCGCCAGACTACTCTCGTTTTGTTTCCGGGAATTTAACTGGCCTGACGGATGTCATCTCGCACCCGCTGGCCCACGACCGCACTGACCCCGTCGTCTCGCATCGAGACGCCGTAGAGCGCATCGGCAATTTCCATCGTCCGCTTCTGGTGGGTAATCACGATCAGCTGCGAGTCTTTGCGCAACCGCTCCATCACATCAATCAGGCGTCCGAGGTTCGCGTCGTCCAAGGCGGCTTCTACCTCGTCGAGGATGTAAAAGGGGCTTGGCCGGGCAATAAAAATCGCAATCAGCAGCGCCACCGCGGCGAGCGAGCGCTCACCACCGGAGAGCAACGACAGCCGTTCGATTTTCTTCCCCCGCGGGCGCACCGCCACCTCGACCCCGGTGGTGAGCAGCTCATCNGGGTCGGTGAGGCTCAAGGAGCCCTGCCCNCCGGGAAAGAGCACCGGGAANANCTCNTCGAAGGCNGNCTGGGTGTCGTGNAANGCNTCNANNAANACATCGCGCATGGTGTGGTCGATATCGTCGACAATCGCCAGCAGGTCTTTTTTCGACGACTGGACNTCNTCTAACTGTTCGACGAGGAACTGGTGTCTGGTCTCTAGCGCCTCGAACTCTTCGAGGGCAAGGGGATTGACCCGCCCCAACTGATCCAATTGTTTCTCCGCGGTGGCGAGCCGTTTCTTCTGAGCGTCTCGGTCGAAGACGTCACTGGCGCCCTCGTCACCTGGCACCGGCTGGTCGGGGCCGTATTCCGCCAGCAGCACTTCTTCGGTGAGGCCCAGTTCTTCGTCGGCCCTTGTGACTAACTGTCCGCGCTGCAGGTTTCTTTCGTAGATATGCATTTCGATGCTGTGGACGGTGTCGGTCATCTGACCCACGCGCTCCCGCAACTCGTTTTCTCGCACGCGTAGAGCCCCGACCGCTTCTTCTGCAGACTTTCTCTCCGCCTCTGCCGTGGCGACCGCCTGCGCTGATTCCTCCACACTGCGCTGTGCCACCGACAACAGGGCAGGAGTCACCATACTGACAGCCCGTGCACGCTCCACCAGCTCTCGCCGCCGCAGCTGTCGTCGCTGCTCGAGCTGTGCGTCTTCTTCGGCGCGTACCTGGCGAGCCCGAAGGTCCTCCACCTGCTTGCTGGCATCGGCAGCGTCGCGGCGTCGCTGTTCCACCAGGACCCGCTGTTCCACTTCGGCGGCTTGTGCCTGGTCGACCGCCTCTCTCGCGGCCACACGC
>NHEZ01000035.1 GCA_002172585.1 Cellulomonadaceae bacterium TMED98
GATTCTGGCCGATCGGCGCCGAGACGACCACGTCGCCCAATTAGAGGATTTGGTGATTAAGCCGTTTGAGCTCGTGGTGGTGAATCTCTATCCGTTTCGCGAGACGCTGGCTTCTGGCGCGGCGGACGACGAGGTGATTGAAAATATAGACATCGGCGGGCCAGCACTTATTCGTGCCGCGGCAAAAAACCATGCCTCCGTGGCGGTGGTTGTTGACCCGGCAGATTACGTGGATGTGCTGGGACGCCTCGCGAACGGCACGAATGATGAGCACTGGCGTCGGGCGCTCGCGACGAAAGCGTATTCCCACACCGCTTCCTACGACCAGGCCATTGCTGCCTGGTTCGAAGGGCCAGACGGGTCATCGCTCGTGCTGGCAGCCGGGGACGAAACTCCCCTTCGCTACGGCGAAAACTCGCATCAGTCTGCGTCGCTGTTTCATTTCCGGCAGCCGCGCGGCTTGGCCCACGCCACGGTGTTGCAGGGCAAAGACATGTCGTACAACAACTATCTCGACGCAGACGCGGCGTTTCGCGCAGCCTACGACCACGAGATGCCGGCGGTGGCGATTATTAAGCACCAGAATCCGTGTGGAATTGCCGTGGCCGACACTCTCCATGAGGCCTACTCCCGAGCACACGCCTGTGACCCGGTCTCTGCATTTGGAGGAGTCATTGCGCTGAACCGCCCGGTTGACCGTCAGACGGCTGAGGCCATCGCCTCCGTGTTTACCGAAGTCGTTGTCGCTCCCGCCATCACGCCAGAGGCCGCCGAGGTCTTCGCGGCAAAAGCCAATCTTCGTGTCTTAGAAGTCACCCCGGATGATGCCGAGACCGACTACCGGATGATCTCTGGTGGCATCCTCGTGCAGGAGCGCGATCGGCACTTTGCCCCGCCCAAGTCGTGGAATCAAGTGGCGGGCCCGGATGTGTCCGAGGATGTGCTGCGGGATTTGGGGTTTGCCTGGCGAGCGGTGAAGTCGGTGAAATCCAATGCCATCTTGCTCGCTCACGAGCAGGCCAGCGTCGGTATTGGGATGGGTCAGGTGAACCGCGTCGATTCGTGTCACCTAGCGGTGTCTCGTGCGGGTGAGCGCGCAGCGGGTTCAGTGGCGGCGTCAGATGCGTTTTTCCCGTTCCCTGACGGACTGCAGTTCTTGATTGACGCGGGGGTTCGTGCTGTCGTGCATCCAGGTGGCTCAGTACGAGATGACGAGGTGACTGCGGCGGCGGTTGCCGGCGGAGTGGCACTGTTTCTGACCGGCGAGAGGCACTTCCTGCACTAACTAGGTCAGCGNCAGGGAGCCAATCTGGTCACCGTAGGAGCTTTCGCCAGAGTCGATAAAACCGAGGCGATGGAAAAACTCTCCCGGTCCGGCCTCTCCCGGGGTCCACATCACCGTGAGGGTCTCAAACCCCTGTGCCCGTGCTTCTTCCACGACGGCGTGGACACCAAAGCGACCCACGCCGGCGCCTTGGTGCGGGGCGGTGACGGTGAGATTCCACAGACTGCACTGCAGTTCGGGACGGTGGTGTGACGGGTCAAAATACGCCCGGACAAAGCCCACCACCTCATCACCTTTCTTGATGACTTTGGCCCAGGTTTTAGTGGGGTCAATGCCCGGTTCTTCTTCGATGTAGGTCGTGGGGGTGGCGAAGTCTTCCTGGCCTGGTCGCAGCTCCAGTCGGTTCACGATGAGGGCCGAGTCGGCCGAGAGTTCGTCGAGTCGTAGGCTGTCCATGAGGCAAGGGTATGCCTTTGGGGCAGGATGTGGGGGGTATCTTTACGTAAAGATAAATGCGTTTTTCGGGGTAGACTCTCTTCCCGAAACCAGTCAAGGGCAATAGCCGAAAGGTGAGGTTCGTGGAGAAAATCGCAGTAGACGGTGTGGTCGTGGAGCTCGACGGCGACGAGATGACGAGAATCATCTGGCAGTTCATCAAGGACCGGCTGATCCACCCNTACCTCGANCTCACGCTCGAGTACTACGACTTAGGTATCGAAAAGCGCGACGAGACCGACGACCAAATCACCATCGACGCCGCCCACGCCATCAAAAAACACGGTGTTGGCGTCAAATGCGCCACCATCACCCCCGATGAGGCCCGGGTCGAAGAATTTGGCTTGAAGAAGATGTGGCGCAGCCCCAACGGGACCATTCGAAACATCATCGGCGGTGTGATTTTCCGCGAGCCGATCATCATTTCCAACATTCCCCGTCTTGTTCCCGGCTGGAACAANCCCATCATTGTTGGTCGTCACGCTTTTGGGGACCAATANCGGGCCACCGATTTTGTCTTTGACAAGCCAGGCACCCTCAGCATCACNTTCCAGCCNANTGATGGCTCAGAGGCACAGAGCTTNGAGGTCTTCGACGCACCCGGTGGCGGGGTGGCGATGGCGATGTACAACNTNGACGAGTCCATTCGAGACTTNGCCAGAGCCTGCATGAACTATGGCCTCGCCCGCGGATACCCCGTCTACCTGTCCACCAAGAACACGATTTTGAAGGCCTATGACGGTCGTTTCAAGGACCTGTTCCAGGAAATTTTTGATCAGGAGTTTGCCGACACGTTCTCTGCCGCAGGCCTCACCTACGAGCACCGCCTCATTGACGACATGGTCGCTGCTGCCTTGAAGTGGGAGGGCGGCTATGTGTGGGCGGCGAAAAACTACGACGGCGATGTCCAGTCCGACACCGTCGCCCAAGGATTTGGCTCACTGGGCTTGATGACCAGTGTGTTGAGCTCACCCGATGGCTCGGTGGTGGAGGCAGAAGCCGCACACGGCACTGTGACTCGCCACTACCGCGAACACCAGGCGGGGCGCCCCACNTCCACCAACCCGATTGCGTCGATTTATGCCTGGACCAGGGGGCTTGCCCACCGCGGGAAACTCGATGACAACCAGGCGCTGATTGACTTTTCCACCACACTCGAGCAGGTCGTAGTGGAGACCGTGGAGAGCGGGGCCATGACAAAGGACCTCGCGATGCTGGTCGGCCCGGACCAGGCGTGGCTCACCACAGAGGAATTCCTCGACACGCTNGATCGCAACCTGCAGGCCCGNNTGNCNNCTTAAGCTCCGTNGGTCACTAATACCCCCTGGGGTATAGTANAGTTCTNGGTAAGACCACCGTGAACCAACTAAAGGAGTAGTGACGTGTGCAGTCCCGTGCGTTGTAACCGATGCGGCCTCGTGACCTGGAGTGGCTGNGGCCAACACATTGAAGAGGCGCTCAGCCCCTTNAGCCCCGANGAGCTNTGCNNCTGCGGCTAAACCAGCNCCTCACCGNTAGTACCCGATAAACCGGTCAGTCTCGACCTTNGTCACTCCGGCGGCAGCTAACTGACGTCTGGCTTCCCGAACAAACTCTGGCGATCCAGACACACCGGTCCAGGTAACCGGGTCGTCCGGCAGATGCTGGTGCAGTTGGTCGACACTCTCCACGGTGATCCGCCGCACCCCACGGATATCACCCAGCTCCGGATAGAGCGACTCTGGGCCGCTCCCCACGACGAGCAGTGTGGCCTCGAGTAAGACGCTTCGTTGATGAGCNGTATCCACCATGGCGTGGAAGGGCGTGATCCCCACNCCNTTCGCCACCATCACCATGGTCCCCACGAGGGCATGGGAGGGGAAGAAATCCCCACCAATCTGGACGAGGCGGAATCGATCGCCCACCTGGGCCCTCTGTAGTGCTTTCTTCCAGGTGCTCCCGGGGGAGCTGTGTCTGGTGGTCACAGCGAAGCTCCACCCATCAGCATCTGGGTNNANAGAGATCCGGGAGGCGGTCATTACCCGTCGTTCCCCGCGACCATCGGAGCGNTGGGGAAGTTGGAGCTCGACCCACTGCCCCGGCTCAATCTCGACGGGGCGATCGCTTCGAAACCGGTATTCCACCACCGAATCGGAGAGCGGATGGGTGGAGTGCAGTGTGACCCAGGACGCTCGACGCACCGCCCGCAACGCTGTTAGTCCAGCTGCTGCGAGATTGCCAAGAATGAGAGCTAATTCGGGGGAGGAACTGATCGGCCCCAGGCTAAACGGCAGGGCTGCTGCCACGGCCATCACCGTGGCGGTGACAACCGCATCGAACCACCGGGTGGGTTGGGTGAGCGGTTCACTGACCATGAAAAGACCCATAAACACCAGGGGGTAGGTCGTCANGGACANCACCAGCGTCTCGCTCACNGGTTCACCGGCAATCACCAGTCGNCCANCAAGTAGCGCGAGGGCAATGGCGAGGAACACCGCGACCGTGCGGCCGTGTCCGGATCGATAGGCCACGACGGCGCCCAGCACCAGAATCAGNGGAGTGANGAAAGGTGTGGCAATCCACCAAAATCCCACCGTTAGTCCGAAGAGCGANGCGACNAAGACGCCTGTCGCAGCCGGGTTCAGCAGGTGCCTCCCGCCCGGGGCAATCAGCCACTTTGAGGCACCAGCCAGTGCACCCGCTGCACTCACACCAATGAGGTCTCTGGCCTCGAGGGTGGGNGGAACAATCATCGCAATGAGAAGCCCCGTGATCACACTCGACTCCAGTTGAACCGGTGCTCGCCGAATCAGTGNACCGAGAGCGCTGGTTCCCACCGTGGCGGCAATTCCCAAAAACGCGGTCACCGCTATTCCTGCCGGGCTAAACCCCACCTGGCCCAGAGCTGACCCGACCATGGCCAGTGCGAGGAGGGCAAAAAGCGAGAGCGTCATCACGCGGTACATNCCTGGCCACCTCATGCNAACACCTCTCCGGGAAAGTTTTCCGACGNATAAATCCGATTGTCTTGGTCCAGGATGACCCATTCGAAGCCAAAAAAGCGAGCGAGCTCGTCGGGCGTGGTCGTAAACAACGCGGTGGCGAGGCCGTCGGCCACGGCGCAGTCCTCCGCCACAACCCAGCTCGCCTGAATGGTCTTGGTGGGCATTCCGGTGAGGGCATTNAGAATGTGGTGTGCTCCAGGCCACGACCGCCTGGTGGTCGCGGAGGCTGCGAGGGAGGCGTTGTCCAGCTCCACGACCCCCACAACCCTGTCGGTCTGGACTGGATGCTCGAGACCGACGCGTTCGGTTGATCCACCGCTGTGTCGAATATCTCCGCTGCCATCGACCACCAGTTCAGTCACACCCTGGTCTCGAAGAAGCGCCCACACCGTATCGACCAGGAAACCTTTGCCGNCCGCACCGATATCAAGNCTGATGGGACGCAGAGCATGCAGNGAGCTTCCGGTCACGCTAATGGTCTCGCGGAGAGGGGGAATGACCGGCGGCTCACCGGGAAGGGGTTCTAGTCGGTAATTCGCGTCGTAGCCCCAGTGGTCCATCGCCTGCCCGACAAGCGGGTTGATTGCTCCGCGGCTTGCTGACCATAAATCCTCGTAAAGAGAAAGAAGGGCTGGAAGGTCGGGCGGAAAGTCGTAGTCACCGGGAGTCCTGGCCATGGCGGTGACCAGTGAGTCGCTGCGAAACCGGGAGTAGGCGCGGTCAAATTCTTCGACTCGACTGAGCACGAGCTCCCGAAGGGAGTCCGGGATGGCCTCCTCGGAGTCAATGCTCCACGGGACGCCGATGGCGTCAAAGCGCCATGCGACCACCAGTTACCCGACCGTCGCGTCCTGACGAATGGTCGCCAACGCCTCCTGGAATCCGCCACTGGTCAGAGACGACCCAGCCACACGGGTGACGTCTACCTCATCGAGTGATTTTCCGACAACCTCGGCAGCGATACCACCAGCGAAGTCTCCTTGATACCGCTTACTCGTCGAGCTCGTGGCCCCAGGAGTGACGCTCACCTCTTCAATAACCCCGTTGGTGATGGTGAGGGATACCTCGATGGTCTCGGGACCGTTCGGTGACTGGTAGCCACCACCGGCTTGGTAGGTGCCATCAGCGAGACCAGCCCCTGGCTGATCCATCCTTGGCGCATCGTCGTCTCCACGCCGTTCGTCTCGTTCGTCTGGGTCTCGGTCTCGGTCTCGGTCACGATCCTGGTCGCGATCGACCTTTTCTTCCCGGGCCTCGTCCTCAGACATTCGTGGCTGGTCGACAGCCACCTCACCGGCTTGACAGCCGGCAAGCGCCGCCAGAGAACTTAAGGCCACGACGGAGCGAGCAACGGCAGGCGAGAACATGTCTTTTAGTGTGCGGGATATCCGTGAGGATTGGCTGAAAAAGTAGACCGCGTCGCTAGCGGAAAATAATGGTGCGGATCCCGTCCAGCAAAATCCGGTGCTCGCTGAACCACTCCACGGCTCGAGACAGCGTTCGTGACTCCTCGTCTTGGCCCACTCGGACTAGCTCATCCACCGACTGCGAATGGTCCACCCGAACCACGTTTTGCTCAATAATCGGACCCTCGTCGAGGTCTTCGGTGACAAAGTGGGCGGTCGCACCGATCAGCTTCACACCCCGCTCATGGGCCTGACGATAGGGCTGGGCGCCCTTGAAACCCGGCAAAAACGAGTGGTGGATGTTCACCATTCGACCGGTAAGGGCTCGACACAGCTCAGGGCTCATCACCTGCATATACCGAGCGAGGACGACGAGCTCAATCTCGTGCTCGNTCACCACCTCCATGACGCGTTGTTCAAACGACAATTTGTCTTCGGGGCTCGTTATTGCCATCCACTCGAAAGGAGTGTCATAGAACGACGTCGTTTTTTCGAGATCCGGATGGTTGGCCATCACGAGTGGCACGTCGATGTCGAGATGGCCATCTCGTTGACGGGCGAGTAAATCGGAGACACAGTGGCTCGCGGTCGAACCAAGAATCAGCGTTTTCGTTTTCCGGCCCACTTCNGACACCGCGTGATCGATGGAATAGGCCTGAACCACCGGGGCCAGCGCGTGCTCCAAGGCGCTCGCATTCAGAGATGTTTCGACCTGGAGGCGCATAAAAAACCGNCCGGTGTCGTCACTGGAGAACTGTTGAGACTCGGTGATGTTGCCCTGGGCCTCAACCACGGCACCACTGATGGCGTGGACAATCCCCGGCTGGTCGGGACAGCTGAGGGTGACGACGAGGTGNTGACGATCAGAGCTCACCCCACCAGCTTAGGCATCGGGCNCNNAGAGCTTTGGACNCCGAGAAAGTGCCGAGAGTCTTCAGAAGACAACTATCAGTCGTGGCTAGACTGAGCCCATCGCAACTGGCGTGTAGATGGGTCACCATCGGGGAGCGACACAGACGCGGAACGGCCGTACGCCTGGGCCCGCCGCGGCGGCCACGACGAGTCCGTAAGGAGACACTGTGAATCCCACCACTGCAGCCGACACCCGCGCAAAATCCTTCACCGCCCCACTATCCGAAGTCGATCCAGAAATCGCCGCGGTTATCCAAAACGAGCGTGATCGACAGGAACACACGCTGGAGATGATCGCGAGCGAGAACTTCGTTCCGTTTTCCATTCTGGAAGCNCAAGGGAGCGTTCTCACCAATAAATANGCCGAAGGGTATCCCGGTCGNCGCTATTACGGCGGGTGCGAGTTCGTCGATATCGCGGAAGAGTTAGCCATCGAGAGAGCGAAGAAACTCTTCGGTGCGGAATTTGCGAACGTTCAGCCGCACGCGGGAGCGCAAGCAAACGCGGCCGTGCTCCAGGCCATTGCTAACCCNGGCGACACCATCCTGGGTCTGGAGCTCGCGCACGGCGGACACCTCACCCACGGAATGAAGCTGAACTTCTCCGGCAAGGTNTACAGCCCAGCCGCCTACGGCGTCGACCCGACAACTTTCCTGATTGATATGGATGCCGTGCGAGACGCGGCCCTCGAGCACCGTCCCAAGGTCCTGATTGCNGGATGGTCGGCCTATCCCCGCCACATCGACTTCAAGGCCTACCGCGAGATCGCTGACGAGGTGGGCGCGATGCTGTGGGTGGACATGGCCCACTTCGCCGGTTTGGTGGCCGCTGGCCTCCACCCCTCGCCCATCCCTTATGCCGACGTTGTCACCTCGACAGTTCACAAGACCTTGGGCGGCCCGCGCTCGGGTGTGATTTTGAGTCGCGACGCGGAGCTTGGCAAGAAACTGAACTCTGGAGTGTTCCCCGGCCAACAGGGTGGACCCTTGATGCACGTGATTGCCGCGAAAGCGGTGGCCTTCAAATTGGCGATGGAGCCTGATTTTGTGGAGCGCCAACAGCGCACCATCGCCGGCGCACAAACCCTCGCCACGCGACTAACCAGTGCTGATGCCACGGCAGCGGGGATCGACGTGTTGACCGGTGGGACCGATGTGCACCTCGCTCTGGTCGACCTCCGAACCTCCGAGGTCAACGGCCAGGAGGCAGAAGACCGGCTGCACGAAGCGGGCATCACGGTCAACCGCAACGCCGTTCCGTTCGACCCGAGACCTCCGATGGTGACCAGCGGTGTTCGGATTGGGACGTCCGCTCTCGCCACCAGAGGGTTTGGTGAGCCAGAGTTTTCGGAAGTCGCTGACGTCATCGCCGAGGCACTGAAGCCTGCCCCGCAGATGATGGAGCTGCGGGCTCGCGTGGAAGCGCTCACCGCACGCTTCCCGCTCTACCGAGAACTCCCGTAATTTCTCCGAGAGGAGTCGGTCGGTGAGCGCGAAGATTCTGGATGGGCGGCAGGCCGCGCAGGCCATCAAAGCAGAGCTCGCAGAGCGTGTGCAGGTGTTGACGACGTCTGGCCATCAGCCAGGGCTCGCGACCGTTCTGGTGGGAGACGACCCTGGATCGGAGTGGTACGTATCGGGGAAACACCGCGATTGTGCGGAGGTCGGAATCGAATCGACCTCAAGAGAATTGCCCGCCACCGCCACGGAGGCCGACATTCTCGCGGTCGTCGACGAGCTCAACGCGTCTACGGAAGTCACCGGGTACATCGTGCAACTGCCTCTGCCCCGCGCGGTGTCGACGGAAACAGTGCTCGAGGCGATTAATCCCGACAAAGACGCCGACGGGTTGCACCCCATGAATCTTGGACGCCTCGTGGCGAGGGTTTCCGGAGACATCACCTCACCACTGCCGTGCACACCCCGCGCCGTCATCGAACTGGTCGAGCGTCACGGCCAGAGTCTTGAGGGAAAACACGTGGTCGTGGTCGGTCGAGGAATCACCGTGGGTCGGTCCATTGGTCTACTCCTCACCCGGCGCGGCGTCGACGCGACGGTGACACTCACCCACTCGCGCACCCCCGACTTAGGACAGTTTCTTCGCCAGGCTGATGTCATCGTGGCGGCTGCTGGTTCTCCCCACATCGTGGGACCTGATGATGTGAAGCCAGGTGCCATCGTGTTGGATGTGGGGGTGAGCAGACAGGTAGGCCCGGACGGCCAATCGAGTGTGATTGTTGGTGACGTCGACCCCGCTGTCGCGGAGGTGGCCTCATGGGTATCTCCCAATCCCGGAGGAGTGGGACCGATGACCAGAGCGCTCCTGCTGCAAAACGTTGTCGAGATGGCGGAGAGGCAGGCTTGCCGTGGCTAAGCTCTACTTTCGCTACGGAGCGATGAATTCGGGCAAATCCACGGCATTACTCCAAGCAGCGCATAACTACGAAGAGCGCGGCCAGCGGGTGGTTTTGCTCAAGCCCATGATTGATACCAAAGGCCATGACAGCATCGTCTCTCGTCTGGGTGTCTCCAGAAAAGTTGATCTGATTGTCGAGCCGGCCGAGAATGTGGTGCGGGTCGTGGCCGACTACATCGACAGGCTTCAAGCCGAGACGGGTGAACCACTCGCTTGTGTCCTGGTTGACGAATCACAATTTCTTACCCCCGCACAAGTTGACGACCTGTTTGTGGTGGCGGTGCAAGTCAACATTCCGGTGCTGGCCTACGGCATTCGCACCGACTTCCAGACCGTGGCGTTCCCGGGCAGCAGACGACTGCTGGAAATCGCGCACGCTGTCGAGGAGCTCAAGACCATCTGTCGCTGCGGCAGGAAAGCGGTGTTCAACGCACGTCTAGCCGATGGAGTATTCGTGTTTGATGGCGATCAGGTCGCCATTGACGGGGTCGACGTCACCTACGAGTCGCTCTGTGGCGAGTGCTACCTGGGGGAGAGCGGTGGTCGTTTAGCCGCTAAGNATCACGCCAAACCGGCAGACCCACCAGGGCCCCATCCGGACTTTGCCTAAGACCCAGTGACAGAGTCGGGGTGACAGGATTTGAACCTGCGGCCTCGTCGTCCCGAACGACGCGCGCTACCAAGCTGCGCCACACCCCGNAATCGGGTTAAGCGTACCCGATGTCGTCACCGACCAGAGTGACGAGAACAGCCTCTGGTGGGCACGCAAAACGGAAGGGTGCATAGATATTTGTGCCAAGCCCGGCCGAGACACCGAGATGACTCCTGCGGCTGCCGTGCTCCCAGATNTGCAGCCCGCGGGCCATGGAGGTGGGTAAATCGCAGTTGGTGGTGAGTGCTCCCACTCCCGGCACACACACTTGACCGCCGTGCGTATGTCCGGCGAAAATCATTTCTGCCCCGTGAGTGGTGAGGGCGTTGAGCACCCGTTGATACGGCGCGTGNGTGACACCAATCGTGGTGACTGAGCGTGCCGGGGCCGTGCTGTCCGCCTCGGCCTCNTCTCTGGCCGCCTCGAGCCACTGGGGAAGCTGGTCGGTGTGGTCGGCACCGACGTGTGCGTCACCGAGTCCGACAAATTCGAGGACCGAGCCTTTAACGCTGAGGCTCACCCGCGCATTGTCGATATCGTGCCAGCCGAGCACCTCGGTATAGAGGTGTCGCAGGCCGTCAAAGTCCAGGGCTTCTCCGTGTTCCTCCGGGGTGGTGGGAGAGAGCAGATAGGACAGTGGGTTCACCGATCGCGGCCCAACCCGGTCGTTCGAGCCGTGGACGACAACACCGGGGATGCCTTGAAGTGGTTCGAGGGCTTTTGTGATGGTGGGCAGTGCGTCGCGGTGCCCATAGAAATCCCCTGTTCCGACCACCAGGTCAGGAGGGTTATCACCCAACGCGCGGATCCACGACACTGCATTTCGATGCCAGGGGGCGAGGTGCAGGTCGCTTAAGTGAAGGACCCGGATCGGTTCGCTCCCCGCATCCAGAACGGGGACCTGTTCGAGCCGGAGGCGGTAATTGCCGCGTTCGACAATCACCCCGTAGGCAAATGCTCCCACTGCGAGAGCGCCGAGACCCCAGAGTGAGCGAAGGATGGTGGACTGTGGCGAGGCCACTCCTACTCGAGCTCCACATCGGGTGCGGGGGCTGAGCCGGCGAGACAGTTCATGGCCACTTCGACCTGCACGTCGACTCGAACTAGTGCGCCGGGGTCAGGTAGCTGGCCGATGGCAAGAGCGTTTCCGGTGTCTGAGCCTTCGGAGCCGGGGAAGCAGTAGGCGGTGAAAGGTCCATAAATACCCGCTTCAGACAAGAGGCCCCTGGCCTGGACCTCTGTTGTTGCGGGGGAAATGAGGTTCGGCATCACAGTGCTTGGCACATAGCGATCCCCGCCGCCACTGCCGTCGAGCACGACGTAGACGGTTTGACCTCGAGCCATCAGAGTGCCGGCGACCGGCTCGTAGAGCGCAATGGCTCCAGCGCCACCTTCGAGCACTTCCAGCTGCAGACCCAGCGTGCTCAAGAGGGTCATCGCTTCATCGATGTAGAGGCCGGAGATATCCGGCAGCTGCACTCCGGCACCGTTTTGCAGGCGAGCGGGAGGAGTGGGGAAGGACTCTCCGCCATACATNNNGTTGGCCTGTTCCATGATGGGGCGGAAGATGTCGTGGCGCATCACCGTGCCACCGGAGATTCTCCGAAGACTNGTNTCNCCGATGATGTTTCCCACCCAGACCGCNGTGGCGACCTCGGTGCTGGAGCCCACCATCCAGGTTTGCACNTGNCTGTCGGTGGTTCCAGTTTTTCCAATCACCGGAACCTCACCTCCAGGGTTGGCACGTGTTCCNGTTCCACCCGTCACCACGNCNCGCATTGGTGATGCGGCGGCAGCTGCCACCTGTGGGGACACAGCCTGACGGCAGGAGCTTTTCTGTCCTGCAAGGCGTTCGCCATCGGCGGTTACGATTCGGTCGACCACGATCGGTTGGCACACCTCGCCTTCGTTGGCGATACCGCCAAACGCAGTGGCCATCGTGAGGGGGGCAATTTCGTTGGTTCCAAGAACCGCGGCCGGGTTGGTCATCAGCGGAAGACCGTCGGCGCGGTGGACGTCGAGGGCTTCTGCGGCGCGCCGGATTTCACACTGGTCGAGCTCTTTGGCGATTGACGCATAGGCC
>NHEZ01000036.1 GCA_002172585.1 Cellulomonadaceae bacterium TMED98
GACGAGGTCGTGACGGTGGAGGATGACGAGACCGCCCGCGCCATTCTCATGATGATGGAGCGGGCGAAGCTTGTCGTTGAACCAGCCGGAGTCGTCGCTGCGGCGGCGATTATTGAGGGACGCGTCCACGCGACCGGTACCACCGTGGCGGTGCTGTGTGGCGGCAATATTGATCCGATGATGCTGGAGCGCGTGATTAGCCGCGGGCTCGCAAGCTCCGGACGGTATATGAAGATGCGCATTCCGTTGCCGGATCGGCCTGGTCAACTCGCCAAGACCTCCGAGATTGTGGCCGATCAAAACGCCAACGTCGTAGAGGTCCTGCACACCCGACACGGCACGGGGCTGAATATCAACCAAGTGGAGCTTGAGCTGCATATCGAAGCCCGGGGCCCCGAACACATTGACCAGGTCTTGGCGGCTCTCCGCCGAGAAGGCTACGACCCGCGGACTGAGTTTTAACCCCAGCGCTGTCTAGGGCCGATAGGTCTCGACGTCGATAATTTCGACGGCGATTTCTGCGCCGTTTGGCGCGGTATAGGTGCTGGAGTCGCCCACTTTGAGGCCNAGAATCGCTNCCCCCAGTGGACTCTGCTCGCTATACACATCGAGCTCTGTGTCGCCGGCCAGTTCGCGGGAGCCGAGCAAGAACTTCTCTTCATCGCCGTGGATATGTGCGGTGACGACGGTGCCCGGTTCGACGACATNGGAGCTTTCTGGCACATCCCCAACGTGAGCGTGTTTGAGCATGTGGGTGAGGGTNCGGATGCGATCTTCGATTTTTGCNTGTTCGTCTTTCGCNGCGTGATACCCGCCGTTTTCTTTGAGGTCGCCTTCTTCCCGGGCCACCTCAATGCGTTTGGCAATGTCGGCGCGGCCTTTGGTGGTCAACTGCTCCAATTCCAGGGCAAGCCTGTCGTAGGCCTCTTGGGTGAGCCAGACCGTCTGTTCGGATTGCGCCATCACGTACTTCCTCCAAATACATAACAACCGGTCCCCCTGGGAATCCGGTTGAGATTGCCTGAGACTACGGCACCCAACACTCGTAGAGCAAACCCGTGACGGCCTGTTCGCTCGTCCGCACGGGCTGGTTAAACACACGGGTGCGCTCGTCTGACGCGGGAATCCCCAGCACCTGCCAGCCGACGATTCCATAGGAGGCGTTCAGGGCCTGAACCGCGCAGGCAAGCTCTGTGCCGGGTGGTGCTGAGAGTTCAAATTTCACAACCACTTCTCGCTCACTTACGAGCTCGTATCCGAGATCCCGCGTCTCAAACTGGGCGGTCGGCTGGGCGAGACCCGCCCACGCGAGCCAGGCAATGAGCACGGCGGTGACGCCGGCAGCTCCGGTGTAGGCGAGCAGGCGCTGGCGTGTGCGTGATCGTGGTGTGGTGCCATATCGGGAAGCAAGAAGGTCCGCCTGGCCAGCATCGTCTGCTTGTCGAGCCATTACTCACCTCACCCCGCTACCGTGGTGGCAAGCGTAATTGCCCGGTGTGGGTGTGGGCTGAAGGAGGAATCACATGCCACGGTCTTTCATTCTGGCCGAGGAGCTGATCCCTCCTATCCAAGTCGACCCAGTGTTGGTCTCACCCGGAGCCATTGGGTTTTTTGCGACGTTTCTCGTGGCTGCCGGAGCGGTCGCTCTGATTTTCGATATGGCCCGACGTGTCCGGCGGGTGCGCTACCGCGCAGAGATCTCCGAGCGCCTCGACCGTGAAATGGAACAGCGCGCTACAGCGGAGGATTCAGGGAAATAAGCAGTACCGCTGTCCAATGGCAGAGAAACGCTGCCACGGTGAGTGCGTGAAAGATTTCGTGGAACCCAAAACTGCGGGGTGCAGGATTGGGCCACTTTGTCCCGTAAATCACGGCGCCCAGTGAATACAGCCCGCCACCCACGAAGACAAGGGCAAGCATGGCGACATTCGCCTCGAGGAGCTCCGGGGTGTACATCACCGCTGCCCACCCCACTAGCAAATACAGCGGGACATATATCCAGCGGGGAGCATTGAGCCAGAACACGCGGAGGGCAATACCGATTAGTGCCCCGCTCCAGACCAGGGCGAGCAGGAGCTGGCCTTGACTGGGAGGAAGCGCCAANACCGCAATGGGGGTATAGGTGCCGGCGATGAGGAAAAAGATATTGGCGTGGTCGAGCCGTCGCAGAACAGCCCGCGTCCCCTCTGACCAATGAAACCGGTGGTAGACCGCCGAAATACCAAAGAGGGTCAGCGAGCTCACTCCAAAGACGGCCCCTGCGATCTTGGCTGCGAATCCGTCGGCGAGAGAAACCAGCACAATCGCGGCCGCGAGGGCAATGGGAAAGGTGCCGAGGTGAATCCACCCCCGCCAGCTCGGTTTGTGGTCCAGCTCTCGGTACTCGATGGATTCTTCGAGAAGGGGAAGCGCCAGATACTGCCCGTCAGAGGCCTCGTCTGGGTGCTCCGAGGAATCTGACATGATCCCAGGCTAGGTCCGCGCTGTGAACAGTTGCCGAGTGTGACAGGGCACGCACAGCCCTCGGCGACTGCACTACGGTATTTCTGTGGCTCCCAGAAGTGTGATTCCGGCACGAGGGCTTCTCTACCGGCTGTATATCCGCCGGGTGAAGGGCCAGCTGCAGGAAAAGAATGTTCCCCGCCACGTCGGCCTCATCCTGGATGGCAATCGCCGCTGGGCACGACTGCGTGCACTCGAGTCCTCCGCCCACGGCCACCAAGCAGGTGCGGACAAAATCCACGAGTTTCTGACCTGGTGTGACGACTTGGGTGTTGAGGTCGTCACCCTGTATTTGCTCTCCAGCGACAACATCCAGGGTCGGGACAAGAAGGAACTGGATGCGCTGTGCGAGATCATCGAATCGCTCGCTGACCAGCTCTCGCGATTTCGCAACTGGAAAGTCCGGCACATGGGCCACCGCGATGATCTGCCTGAGGGCCTGCTTGGTCAATTAGACGCCGCGGCGGCGAGGACAGAAAAGAACTCTGGGCTGATGGTGAACCTCGCGGTGGGATATGGCGGGCGCCAAGAAATCACCCAAGCGGTTCGCCGAATGGTTGATAGCTATGCCAAATCGGGTGGTGACGTGAAAGGTCTCGCTGAACAGATCAGCGTGGAGGCCATTGCCGACCACCTGTATACCGAAGGCCAGCCGGATCTCGACCTGGTTATCCGGACATCTGGCGAGCAGCGATTGAGCGATTTCATGATTTGGCAGGCAGCCCACAGCGAGTTCTATTTCGTAGAAGCCTTGGGCCCCGACCTTCGCGAGGTCGACTTTCTCCGGGCAATCCGCGACTTCGGCCGGCGCCAACGCCGCTTCGGTCACTAGGAGTTCACTTTCTGACCACGCGCTCTCACCGCGTGTCATCCAAACCACAGGCCTCCCCTCGCGTACCGTCCTTGTCAGACGGCCATCCCCGACCCGCAAGGAGCCCAGGTGACCAAAGCCGCCAGCCCTCGAACCAGCAAGGCAAGTACCAAGAAAGCCGAGACGAGGGAGCGGACTTTCGTCCTCGACACCTCGGTCCTCCTGAGTGATCCAGCGGCTATCTTCCGCTTCGCCGAGCACCACGTCGTGCTTCCGGTCGTGGTCATCAGTGAGTTGGAGCGCAAGCGCCACGATCCCGAGATCGGCTACTTTGCCCGACAGGCACTGCGCCACTTGGACTCGCTGCGGGACAAGCACGAACGCCTGGACTTCCCGATTGCGGTGGGAGATGGTGGCACGCTTCGCGTCGAGTTGAATCACTCCAACCAGTCCGTCCTGCCGAGCGGCTTGCAGGTTGGGGATAACGACTCCCGCATTTTGGCGGTCGCGGTGAACCTGGCTGCCGAGGGTCTCGCCGTCACAGTGGTCTCGAAGGACCTGCCGATGCGTGTGAAGGCAGCGTCGGTCGGCCTCGCCGCGGAGGAATACCGNGCTGAATTGGCCGTGGATTCCGGGTGGACTGGAATGGCCGAGATTTCTCTGGGGTCAACCGACGTCCAAAGGCTCTACGACACCGAATCACTCACCACAANNCTCGTCGAGGACATGCCGCTCAACACCGGTGTCGTGATTACGAGTGAACGCGGCTCTGCTCTTGGCCGAGTGACGTCACCGAAGACGATGAGCCTGGTTCGTGGCGACCGTGACCTCTTTGGCCTGCACGGCCGCTCGGCAGAACAGCGGATGGCCATAGACCTGCTTTTGGATAACCAGGTGGGAATCATNTCTCTTGGTGGACGGGCAGGAACAGGGAAATCCGCCCTCGCCCTCTGCGCGGGGTTAGAGGCAGTGTTAGAGCGCAACCTGCACCGCAAAATCATGGTCTTCCGCCCGCTCTATGCCGTGGGGGGTCAGGAGCTCGGATATCTCCCTGGCGATCACACCGAGAAAATGAACCCGTGGGCAGAGGCCACCTTCGACACTCTGGGCTCTGTTGTCTCACCCAACGTGGTCAGCGAAGTGATGGAGCGAGGCATTTTGGAAGTTCTCCCCCTCACCCACATCCGGGGTCGCTCGCTCCACGATGCNTTTGTGATTGTGGACGAGGCGCAGTCGCTGGAGCGCAATGTGTTGCTCACGGTGCTCAGTCGTATCGGCCAGAACTCTCGNGTNGTCCTCACTCACGATGTGGCGCAGCGGGATAACTTGCGAGTCGGCCGGCACGACGGTGTGGCGAGTGTGATTGAAGCGCTCAAAGGCCAGTCACTCTTTGGCCACATCACGTTGACCCGTTCCGAGCGAAGCCAGATTGCTGCCTTGGTGACGGATTTGNTGGAGGGTAACCAGCCCCNGGTNTAAAGACCGGGNGAGGTCATCTTCAGNACGTCGAGCGCNNTNTCGAGNTGCTCTTCGGTGATNTCTCCNCGCTCCACAAAGCCCAGTGCAATAACGGCCTCTCGGACCGTGATTTTCTGGGCCACCGCGTGCTTGGCCACGGTGGCGGCCGCTTCATAGCCAATGACACGGTTCAGCGGAGTGACAATCGAGGGGGACGATTCGGCCAGCGCACGAGCCCGTTCTTCGTTCACTTCCAGTCCGGCCACCGTCTTATCNGCAAGCACNCGGGAGCCATTGGCAAGCAGTCGAATGGATTCCAGCAGGGACGANGCCATGACNGGAATCGACACGTTCAGCTCAAAGTTCCCCGAGGCACCAGCCCACGCCACGGTCTGATCGTTTCCGATTACCCTGGCGCACACCATCAGCACCGCTTCGGGAATAACGGGGTTGACTTTGCCCGGCATAATCGAGCTTCCCGGCTGGAGGTCAGGAATAGCCACTTCGGCCAGGCCAGTATTNGGACCAGAGCCCATCCAGCGAAGGTCATTGCAGATCTTGGTGAGCGACACCGCCAGGGTTTTCAATGCCCCGGACGCTTCGACAAGGCCGTCCCTGGCCCCCTGGGCCTCAAAGTGGTCTTCTGCTTCGGTAATCGGCAGTCCCGTGTGTTCGGCGAGGACAGCGATCACTCGTTCGGAAAAGCCGATNGGGGTGTTGATTCCCGTTCCTGTGGCCGTCCCGCCCAACGGCACTTCGGCGACCCGGGGCAGAGCGGAGCGGATCCTCTCAATCCCCAGGCGGATTTGCCGGGCGTAGCCGCTGAATTCTTGTCCGAAGGTGACGGGAGTGGCGTCCATCAAGTGAGTTCGACCAGATTTCACCACGTCCGCCCACTGACTCGCTTTGGTCTCGAGTGCCTGAGCCAGGTGGTCCAGGGCGGGGAGCAGGTCGTCGGTAAGCGCTCCGGTCACGGCGACGTGCACGGAGGTGGGGAAGACGTCGTTGGAGGATTGGGAGGCGTTGACGTGGTCATTGGGGTGCACCTCGCCACCCAGTGAGCGCTCGGCGAGGCTTGCCAACACCTCATTCATATTCATATTGGAGGAGGTGCCGCTGCCTGTTTGGTAGGTATCGACGGGGAAGTGTTCCTGGTGCTGACCGGCGATGAGTTGATCAGCTGCCGCAATGATGGCCTCGGCAATGGCGCCATCGATGATGTCGAGCTCCTTGTTCGCTACTGCCGCCGCCCGCTTCACTTCTGCAAGCGCGATGATGTGGCGGGACTCGAGCCCCTGTCCGGAGATGGGAAAGTTCTCGACTGCGCGTTGGGTTTGCGCCCGGTACAACGCCTCCCGGGGAACTTTGACCTCACCCATCGTGTCGTGTTCGATGCGGAACTCGTCGCTCATCACTGCCTCTCCTTAGGGCGCCGGTGGTGGGGCTAGGGGGCCGTCGTCTTGGCCCAAGGCGCCCACCAGGACCTCTGGTTGGACTAGTCCTTCGACCAGCCGATATCTCGCGCCGACAAGCCCCAGTTTACCGTCGGCAATTTTCTGGCCGAGAAGCTCAGATCCCGCGAGAAGCCGAGACATCGTGTCTTTTAAATGCTCGCTCGCTACCTGATCGGCGGTGAGGGCTTGATTATCGGTTTCGGCGAGGGAGAGTCGTGTGCGCTCAATCGCGGGCTGGAGTTGCGAGACTAGCTCTGCCACTTTGGGGGGATAGTGGCCTGCGTCGCCGGAGTCGAGCTCGATGGCGGCGTGGAGCGCTCCACAGTCGTCGTGGGCGAGAATCACGATCAGCCCGACGTCCAACACCTCGGCGGCGTATTCCAACGACGCCAGCACAGAGTCTGAGACGATATGCCCGGCATTTCGGACCACAAATAACTCACCAAGCCCCACGTCAAAAATGATTTCCGCCGAAATCCGCGAATCACTACAGCCAAATAGTGCAGCCCGTGGAGTCTGCGCGGCAGCGATGTCTGCCCGCCGGTCCGCACCCTGGGAGGGGTGGGCAGGTTCTCCCGAGGTGAACCGGCGGTTTCCGTCTTGGAGCTTTGTCCAAATGATTTCTGGGCTGGGGCTCACTGAAGGCCCCAATTCTCTGGTGCGGCATCGAGCACCCGGGAGGCAATAAACAACACACCTGGCTCTGAGGTGCCAGAGATCACCACCACGCCGTCGTCAGAGTCACTAATCAGCGCGAACAGGGCATTACCCGGGTTGTCCANGTCAGACCGGTCAATGGTTGTCCAGGACACCTCCGACTGCCCGGCCAGTGTCGTCTGGCCCACAGTGCCCCCCACACCGACCAGGTCAGTAATCGCTTCTTCCCGGTCGCCAAATACTTGGGCGAGTTCGACGTAGTCTCCGGTGGAGCTCACGAGCCCAATCGCCCAGACCCGGCCGTACGCTTCTTCGGTCAACTCGGCGCGGTTAGCCGACCACGTCTCATCCAGGGGTGGAGCGAGCAGTTGTCCCGGGGCGCTTGGCTGCGTGTTGCCCGCTACCAGCTCATAGTCAATGGGTTGGACGATGCTTTCGTCGGGCCTGGCAACTACGAGCACGAGAAAGACCACGAGTCCGAGTGAGGCACCAATCGAGGCCACCAGGTTTCTGGTGTTTTGGCGCTGGCGGCGAAGCCGCTTCGCCTCTGCTTTTCTGGCAGCCGCCTCGTCGGGTGTTTCGGCGCTACTCATCGTGTTGTTGACGAGCCTGGTCGAGTCGTTCGCGAGCATTGTCTAACCACTGCTCGCACCGTGTGGCGAGGGCTTCGCCCCGCTCCCAGAGGGAAATTGACTCTTCGAGGCTGACCTGACCCTGCTCGAGCTTGGCGACGACCTGGACAAGTTCGTCCCGGGCTGCTTCGTAGGACATCCCTTGGATGTCCTCGGGGAGCTCGGGAGTGGCCTTCTTTGTCACGCCACCATCCTAGGAGTCGCCTACGACAGCACCGATATCGCCATCTCGTACGCGAACACGGAGCCTGTCCCCGGACGACACGTCGTCCACCGAGTCGACCAGGTCACCTTTATCGTCTTGAACAATCGCGTAGCCGCGGTCGAGAGTGGATTGGGGCGATAGTGCTCGCATACTCGCCCGCAGCCCGTCTAATCGGGTTCTGGCGAGTTCCACCAGGGTGTCGGTCACGTCGACGCCTCGCTGAACGAGGCGAAGAATATCTTCGGCATAGCTGTCGACCACACTGACCGGTGAGGCCAAGACCGGGCGTTCTCGAAATTGCCGAAGTCGGTCTGTCTCTCCGTCCACCAACGACTGCAGGCGTCCGAGGAGCCGGGCGCGGGCGTCAGCGATTCGGTGGCGTTCCTCGCCGACATCCGGGACGATGCGCTTTGCCGCGTCGGTGGGGGTCGAGGCACGAACATCGGCGATGTCGTCCAGGAGCGGTTTGTCGGCTTCGTGGCCAATCGCACTCACAATCGGAATTCGCCTCGTGGCCACTCGACGAAGCAAAGTCTCGTCACTAAAGGGCAGCAGATTTTGAAAGTCACCACCCCCGCGGGCAATGATGATGACGTCGATATCGTCCCTGGCTTCNAGAGTGTCGAGTGCTCGGATTATTTCTGGAACGGCTTTGTCGCCTTGGACGCTGGCGTGAGCGACTTCGAAGTCGACTTCCGGCCACCGAAGCTCGGCATTACGTAGGACATCTTTTTCCGCATCAGAATCTCTCGCGGTAATCAAGCCAATTCTGGAGGGCAGAAACGGCGGGACGAGTTTCCGCTCCGGTGCGAATAGGCCCTCCGCGGCGAGTGCTTGACGTAGTGCCTCAATTTTGGCCAGTAGCTCACCGAGGCCCGCCAGCCGCAGGTCGAGCACATTCATGGACAGGCGCCCACCTCGGACATACCAATTGGGTTTGACTTTGATCAGGACCCGGTCGCCCTGGCCGACTCCGTCAGGCAGTGTGTCCCTCGTCGAGCGCCACACGGTGATGTCGACGGTGACCTCAGCGTCGGGGTCTTTGACCCGGCCATAGACGTGTCCTCCGGACACGCCCCACTGGGTGATTTCTGCTTCGACCCAGACCGAGCCGAGCCGTTCAATGTAGACAGAGAGCGATTCGGAGAGTTTCTGCAAGCTCCACGGTTCCTCCGGCGAGGAATCGTTTGCCCNAGCAGCACTCACCCTCTCAGGCTAAGTCATTGCACCGGGCGACTTTAAGTCTTTGTTCCCNCTGCCTGATTACACTCGAGGGGTGTCCATCTCAAACGGGTCTGCCACGCTGCTCGAACAGCCGACGATTCCTGCCAGGCGGGAGAAACTCGAAAACCGCCCCGTCTCGGGGACAAAGAGGGTTCTCCTCGCTGCCCCCCGCGGATACTGCGCGGGTGTCGACCGGGCGGTGATTGCTGTCGAGAAAGCACTCGAGCGTTACGGCGCTCCGGTGTATGTGCGTAAGCAAATTGTTCACAACATCCACGTGGTGCGCGAGTTGGAGCAGCGCGGCGTGATTTTTGTCGACGAAGTCGAGCAGGTTCCAGAGGGCTCNACCATCGTCTTTAGCGCGCACGGGGTGTCCCCGATGGTGGTGCAGGAAGCGGCGGACCGTGAGTTGCACGCCATCGATGCGACCTGCCCACTGGTCACGAAAGTCCACCGCGAAGCGGTGCGTTTTTCCGGCCAGGATTTCCACATCTTGCTCATTGGTCACGACGGCCACGAAGAGGTCGAGGGGACCATGGGCCACGCCCCCGAGCACACCACCTTGGTCAACGACCCGGAGGAAGCCACCACGGTGGAGGTCCCGGAGACAGAAAATCTGATTTGGCTGTCACAAACCACGTTGAGTGTGGACGAGACGATGGAGACAGTGCGTCGCCTTCGAGAGCGCTTCCCCCACCTCCAAGACCCACCGAGTGACGATATTTGCTACGCCACCCAAAACCGCCAGGTGGCCATCAAGAAAATTGCTGCCGACTGTGACTTGGTCATCGTGGTGGGCTCAGAAAACTCCTCCAACAGCGTCCGCCTGGTCGAGGTGGCACTGGAATACGGTGCGAAAGCCTCCTACCGCGTCGACTACGCCAGCGAAATCAAACAGGAGTGGCTGGACGGTGTCGAGACTGTCGGAGTGACCTCTGGAGCCTCTGTCCCCGAGGTGCTGGTCGATCAAACTCTGCAGGACCTCGCAGACGCCGGATACCGCGACATCGAAGAGATTCGAACCGCAGAAGAAGACCTGCAGTTTTCGTTGCCGAAAGAGCTTCGAAAAGATGCCTCGGGCAACACCGACGAACGCGCGCTCGGCGGTCGCACCCGCTAGTTAGTGCAGGCTGTGGCCAGCAGAGCCCAGCTGTGTGGCGGCGGCCACCACGCGAGCGGCCATGGACGACTCGGCGTCTTTGCCCCAGGCACGAGGGTCGTAGGCCTTCTTATTGCCCACTTCACCGTCAATGCGCAGCACCTGGTCGTATTGGGTGAGCATGCTGTGGGCCACCGAGCGGGTGAAGGCATACTGCGTATCGGTGTCGATATTCATTTTGATCACACCGTTGGAGACCGCCTCGGCGATTTCAGCTTCGGTGGAGCCCGATCCTCCGTGGAAGACCAGGTCAAGAGGTTTCTCAGCGGTTGCGTATTTCTNCGCAAGCCCGGTCTGGATCTCGGCGAGCAGCTCGGGGCGCAACTTCACGTTTCCCGGCTTATAGACGCCGTGGACATTGCCAAAGGTNAGCGCTGTCATATAGCGCCCTTTCTCACCGAGACCCAAGGCNTCAACGGTCTGCACCGCATCCTCGAGCGTGGTGTAGAGCTGGTCGTTGATTTCGTGGCTCACGCCGTCTTCTTCTCCGCCCACAACGCCAATTTCGACTTCCAGGATTTGACCTAAGGCCTGGGTCCTCTCTAAAAGCTCCTGGGCGATGGTGAGGTTTTCTGCCAACGGGACAGCTGACCCGTCCCACATATGCGATTGGAAAAGCGGTGCACCCCCTGCTTTGACCGCGTCTTCCGACGCGGTGAGCAGCGGCCGAACAAAGCTGTCGAGGGCGTCCTTGGGGCAGTGGTCGGTGTGGACGGCGACGTTGATGGGGTAGTTCTTGGCCACCTCGTGGACAAAGTGGGCAAAGGCGATTGATCCAGAGACCCGGGCTTTGACGGTGTGTCCGGACCAGTAGTCCGCCCCTCCGGTTGAGACCTGGAGGATGCCATCTGATCCTGCCTCNGTGAGTCCCTGGAGCACAGCGTTCACCGTCTGGGACGAGGTGACGTTAATGGCAGGAAGCGCATAGCCCTTGGCCTTGGCGTCGTCGATGATGGCGGCGTATTTGTCCGTGCTGACTACGGGCATGGTCTCTCCCTCGGGTGGTTAGGTCCGGTGNAACCAGCCTACTTTGCCCCGGTCAGCAAGCCGTCGGCTGGGTAGACTTCTGGCAACCCGAGCAAAGGCGGACGATGAGTCACGAGGAACCGGCCGAATTATTTGTCCACCCGGACCGGAACTTGGCGATGGAGCTGGTTCGAGCCACCGAGGCCGCGGCGATTCGTGCCACTCCCTGGATCGGGCGAGGCGACAAAAACGCGGCCGATCAGGCCGCGGTCGATGCGATGCGGAAATTCCTCGCCACCGTGAATTTCCAGGGCTTGGTGGTGATCGGCGAGGGGGAAAAAGACGATGCGCCGATGCTGTTTAACGGCGAAATCGTGGGCACGGGCCAAGGTCCGCAGGCCGATATCGCGGTCGACCCGATTGACGGGACCTCTCTCACCGCAGCCGGGCGCAGCCACGCGATTTCGATGATCGCGGTGGCCGACCGGGGCAGCATGCTCGATGCCTCGAGTGTGTTTTATATGGAAAAAATCGTCTCCTCCCACGAAGGCATTGGGGTGTTGGATATTTCCAAGCCCGTGGGCGAGAACATTCGCGCGCTGGCCACGGCCAAAAACAAGCCGGTGGAGGAGATTCGGGTAGCGGTGTTGGATCGTCCCCGCCATGAGCGATTAATTACCGAGATTCGAGAAGCGGGAGCGGGGACCAGGCTCATTTTTGATGGCGACGTCGCCGCGGGGATTAACGCCGCGCGTCACGACACGAGAATTGATATGGCCATCGGGGTCGGCGGCAGCCCCGAGGGCGTCGCCACCGCCTGCGCGATTAAAGCCCTTGGTGGGTTTATGCAGGGCCGGCTCGCCCCGCAGACAGACGACGAAAAACAGCAGGGTCTCGACGCTGGTCTGCAGTTTGACCACGTCTATGGATTACACGACCTGGTCGCAAGCGACAACACGATTTTTGTGGCGACCGGGGTGACCGACGGCGAGCTCGTCCGCGGTGTGCGTCGACAAGGCCCCCTGATTAGTACCGAGTCGATTGTGCTNCGATCACGGTCTGGAACNATTCGGCGAGTNAGCGCCGATCACCAGGCCGCGAAATGGCTCGACGAGTAGTACGGAGACGTTCGTNGTCGACTGTCGTCGGTTAGCTTTTCTTTTTCGACTCGGCCGANGGGCTCTGCCCGGACTGATCTGGCNCGGGCAGTTCGGGCTCGAGCAATTCGGGCTGAGTCGATTCTGGTTCGGTGAGTTCNGGCTGGGTCATATCCCGCACGCTCTCCTCGACGGTGTCGAGTTGCTCGGGAAGGGCCTGGCCGTCNCCAAGGACGCTTAATTTCCTGGCGCTTGGAATAACNCGGGCTTCGAGGGAGCCTAAGAACTGGTTGTAATCCTTGACGGTGCCGGTAATCGACCGGCCGAGCTTGTCGATATGGCCTGCCATCGTGCCGAGCCGCTGCATCAGCTCCCGGCCAACATCAAACAGTGTCTTTGCGTCTTGGGTCAGCACATCTTGCTGCCAGGCAAAGGAAACGGTTTTCATCACCGACCAGACCGAGACGGGGGAGGCCAGGGCGACTCGTTTGCCAAACGCCCACTCCATCAGGTCGCTATCGACTTCGAGCGCCGCTGAGAGCAGCGCTTCGGTGGGGATAAAACAGATCACAAACTCGGGCGAGTTGTCCAGACTGTTCCAATACGACTTTTTGCTGAGCCCATCCACGTGTGAGCGGACGGCTTTCACGTGATCGTTCAGCAACCGCGTGCGCCGCTCGGCGTCCTGTCCCGTGGCCGAGGCGGGGATTTCTTGGGCGTCCCAATACGCCGAAAACGGCACTTTGGAGTCAATCGCAATGTATTTATCTCCCGGCAGGCGAAGGGTCATATCGGGGGTGCCCTGGCCCTCGCCGTCGACCTGTTTTTGTTCGACGTAGTCGAGTTTGTCTTGCAGCCCCGCGCTCTCGGCAATCCGGCGCAACTGCACTTCGCCCCACCGCCCGCGGGTTTGCCCACCGCGAAGAGCGGACTCCAACGATTGGGTCGTTTGGCGAAGCGCCTCATCGTTAGCGACCACTTGNCGCAGCTGCTCGGATAACTGCGCCGATTGTTTACTGCGCTCCCGCTCCATATCCGTCACGGTTTTATCGACCCNGTCCAACTGTTCCCGAAGCGGCTCGAGCAGGGTAATCAACTTCTGGTCTTCGGCGTGACGAGTCTGCAGCTCCGCATACTGGGATTTCAACAACTCCAACTGCGCCGTCACACTCGAAGCCCGCTCGGTCTCGGTNGTCGCNGNCGAGCGGAGGCTNCTGATCTGCTGCCTNCTCACCCACACGCCAAGCCCNACNCCAAGCNCNATGCCGAGCACCAGTGCACCAATCGCC
>NHEZ01000037.1 GCA_002172585.1 Cellulomonadaceae bacterium TMED98
CGATTTCTGTGTGCGGGTTGGGCCCAATGCGAACCATCGGGCGGGACAACGTGTCACGGTGCTGTTCAATGCCGATATCGCGCGACGGTTTGCCAAGGACGGTGTTGCCGTCTGACACTACCCGAAAGCCGTCGATGTTCCGGGGTTGATCAGCGGATCTGTCGGCATAGATCTGCGTCCCAAATTTCGGAAATATGGTCCAAGAGTGACAGAAAGAGACGGACTTACTGCCGTCATTCTGTGTAAAATTTATCGCCAGCAGAACTGCTACTTAAACTCTCAATATAACCCTAATTTTTACACAATCGGTTGATAATGACCGTTGTGCAGATAGGACACATTTCGAAGGGCAAAATGAGCAACGACGACATAGAACTCAGCTTCGCAAAAGATGAAGTCAGGAAAGATTATAAGCTTGGTAAAATCCTTGCTACATCAGCCATAGTCTCTGACGTTCCCCTTGGGCCAATAAGGCCAAACAGAACCAAGCTTAAGCTGTTCATCCTCCTGTTGATTCTGGGTTACTTAGGATTTGCTTTGTAAGGTAGCCGCGCCGAAGCCAGTCTAGTGGCATCAAACCTTTCGTGCTTCACGGATCATGTTTCCGACGTGTATTTGCAGTGGTGACATTGAGGTGCGTCTTAGGAAATCAAAANGCAGGTAACGGCGGTTGTGCACAACNGCNNCGAATCACNGTTNCACACTTTTTAACACACCTGATTTTTGCGCCCACAAAATACTGAATTTGAATATGAAAAGTTGAAGCAGTTTTATCATGCGAGAAATATTTAGCGTGATAAGTCTTTATCNTTCTTTTATCTATTTTTGCTTGCGCCTGGCCTGTCGTAAATCGATTTATTGATATCTTGCCTGAACCAAGGCCCAAGCACATAGGTCCGTGGTCCACGGACCTTGAGCCGCGGATCAAGGGCCTTGGCTTGCAGTTCCAGTTCCGAGTCCCAAAAGCATCNCACCGTTGACCAGATCACGCTCGGAGAACCACGAAACACGGCTCTATGATCGCGGCGCTCGGAACGGGGGGCTTGGACGGGGTTTACTACGACAGATTGCTAGATCTGGATCGAATTGGCTCGAAGGGGTGGGGCCTATGCTTGGGGTGCTTGCGGCTTGGCCCGCGGACCGTGATGGATGGGTTCCTTCATTTCAGGTCAATTTTATTCAACGGAGCTCAAGCGCCTTTCATATTGTCTCTGAAGATATCCAGAAATACTGGGAAATGATCAGACCCCAGCGCCCTGTCATTGATCTCAGATGAGACGACAGCCGGTGCCAGTCCTGCGGACACGAAAATATAGTCGATCCGGGCTGGCTGTGCGGGATGTGTTGTTCCGCTCATCTCATCATGTCCGGCGGCAACCCAGCTGTCGACAAGACCACGGCGATTGGTCAGGCGGCCGAACGGCGGCGCGAAGGTACCCACAAGAGCTTCATATTCAGCGCTGTCAGGCCGGAAATTGAAATCCCCCATAACAACGACGTCATCCGGCATCGGCGGCTCTTCCTCCTCGATCCAGCCGGATTCCGGCTCGGGATGGCCGCCACACCAGGCACCGCCCTCTTCCGGGGCGCGTGACAGGATTGCCTTCATGGCTTCGATCTGCGGCAGACGTGTCGACGGACTCAGATGACTCAGGTGCACCGAATAGGCGCGCAGCGGCCCCGTTGGGGCATCAATCACAGCTTCGAGTATACCCTGTTGTATCGAGTGATGCGTCCTGTCTCCCCACTTCGGAAGCGGAAAATTGCGTGAAGATAATATTGGATATCGGCTCAGAATCATGGTGCCGAATTGCTTGCGACGGTGATTGATCCGTTCGGCATCAATCAAGTCGGCGTTCATATCGAGGTTGGCGCCATAGACGAAATGGTGCTGCGACAGGTGATCCGCGAGGACTGCGGGGGAGTCAACCATGCCACTACGCTTCCAGAACCGGTCCACCTCTTGAAGGCCGATGATATCGGCATCCGCGACCTCGGACGCGATGCGCGCGAGATCATAGTTCCCATCCGATCCCAGCCCATATTGGATATTATATGTCGCGATCCTCATGGCTTCCGATCCCTGATCTGTTTCACAGCTGCCGGATAATCAGTATTCATGTATTCCACCTTCTCGGATATGGCCGCCGCAAAGACGCCCTCATCTTGGAGTGGGGTGTAGATCATGATCTCAAGATCATTCCCGCGTGCCGCCGCAAGTCGCTCCGACGAGACGTCCGGGGCGTGGAATTCAATGATCTGATAGCCTTGCGCGCGCGCCGCAGCGCAATCCTCGATGTCACGCCAGTTCACCATGCGTTTGATCCATGGCAGCGCCTCGGCAATCGCAGCGCGCTGAACAGCTGATTCTGAATATGTGAACACTTGGTCGCGCAGGTCGAGCCGGGTCAGAATATCACCCACGACAACCGGGTCGGAATGCTTGAATTCCAGATAGAACCCTGCCTCCTCACGCATCGTCCAGAGGAAATGCGCCAACCTGGGCACTGGTTCTCCCACATGGTCGGCCGCGAACCAGCTTCCGGCGTCGAGCGTGTCGAGAACAGCGCTGTCGGTCTCGGCAATATATCCACGGCCATTGGTCGTGCGATCGAGCAGTGCGTCATGGATCACATAAGGAACGCCATCGGCGGAGTCTCGGATGTCGAGCTCAATGATATCACCGCCTTCGGCGACAGCCTTCCTTGCAGAGGCCAGGGTGTTTTCCGGTGCCAGCCGGCATGCGCCGCGATGACATACAATGCGTGTCATGACAGCGACAGGTAAGCCGCGACCATATCATGGTCGGAAAGATAATCGTCATCATCCAGAACGGCTGGGATGACGGCCGGATCGAACAATCTGCCGCCACGCACAAACAGCCAGTCAATCGTCTTGTGGGGATGCCTGATGATCCTGTTTGGCGGGTGACGTGTAGTCGTCTCGCCGGTGTTGCCATCCCCCCACCTGTAATCATGCGCGGCAAAAATCTGAAAGCATGGCTCGTCATCTTGCGGTTCATTCAAACGCTGGTGCCGAGAATGCGTATCAGCCGCGAGCGTGGCGGTATTCAGGTCACCACCGATGACAACTGGCAAATCGCCATAAAGGCCATCCATCGCCGCCAGCATCCGCCTTGTTTGCTCTCCTCTGGTCGCCGGGGTGCTTTCGCTCTCGTAATGCACAGCGGCAACAGCCAGCGGCCCGTCAGGTGTTTCAAGTTCGGCCGCAATCGCCATGCGGCCACCCACACGATGCTGACCGTCATTCTTTGGCGCGCGGACAAACCATTCGCCACCATCATCAATGGGAATCAGAGCGGCATTCCGGATTGGATAACGCGAGAAAATCGCATTGCCGTGAAGGCCGCATTCATTTTCAAGGTCCTTGAACAACTGTGTTTCATGAGTGTCGCCGATACCAAGCTCGACAAACTCAACACCAAAGGCGTAACCGTAGTCCAGATGACCGGCCAGCTCTTCCGGAGTATGCGCCTGGCCTGACCGCGCCATTCCGATATCAAGCTCGGTGGCCAGAAGGATATCTATACCGCAGTCACGGATTATGGCTGCACTTGCCAGCGGCTTCTTGCATCGCTCCAAATTCCATGCCGCTATGCGGGTTTGGCCTGACGACCGACCCTGAGGTGGTTGCCGAAGCTCAATCCTCGACATGGCCGGCCAGTTGGCCATAAAGCCGTCATGTGCATCCGCGCTGCCCCATAGTGAGGCGGCGGTGGCGCGTTCCGTTGCGTCCGGGGCGACAAGGCTGTCCGTTGTTCTTGTTATGATGCGTCTAGTCATGAGACGGCCTGCTGGAATTTCACCGAGGCTTTGTCACGGCGCGCTCCCTGCGCATCGAACACGATGGCATTCGCCTGTTTGCAGGTCACCGTTATCCGGTCACCGATGCTGTGCTTCGCTGTTGATCCCNCCTGCAGCATCCGCACGTGACCGAACCCGGTTTCGATTCCGACAAGCACTTCGCGGCCCATCGGTTCAATGTGGTTGATGGTGCCTGNAATGCCGGCACTGCCGTCACGGACCGGGCGCAGATCCTCGGGTCTAATGGCAAGCGTNGCGTTGCCGTCCTCAAAACCTGAAACATGCAGTTGTGACGAGCCATTGCTGATCGCGCCATTGACCACGCGCCCGGCGAGATGATTGACCGGCGGCGATCCGATGAAGCTGCTGACAAACAGTGTGTCAGGCTTCCGATACAGGTCTTCCGGCCTGCCTATCTGTTCAATCCGCCCCTTGTTCATCACCGCAATGCGGTCGGACATGGTTGTCGATTCAAGCTGGTCATGGGTCACCAGAATGGTTGTCAGCTTGAGTTCGCGCGTGATCCGCTTTATTTCGGCGCGCATTGTCAGGCGGAGCGTCGCGTCAAGGTTTGACAGCGGCTCGTCAAGAAGAAGCAGTTGCGGGCGCTTGACCAATGCGCGTGCCAACGCCACGCGCTGCTGTTGGCCACCTGACATTTCGGAGGGACGCCGTGCCAACAACTCTGTAACCTGCACCAGCTCGGCCATTTCGCGGGCCAGTCCCTCAGCATTCTCAACCTTCTGGAAGCGCAGCGGGAACATAATGTTCTGCAAGGCTGTCATGTTCGGGTAGAGCGCATATGACTGGAACACGATGCTGATGTTCCGCTGGCGTGCTTCGATATCATTGACAACGATGTTATCGAATTTGATGTCCCCGGCGCTTGGCATGTAGATGCCGGCAAGCATCAGAAGGGTGGTGGACTTCCCACAGCCAGACGGGCCAAGCAATGACAAAAACTCGCCATCCTCGATGGTGAGATTGATATCGTCGACGGCAACCGCCTTGTCCCAATGTTTTGAGATATTCTTCAGCTCGACTCGCGCCATTATCCCTTCACCCCGCCCAAGGTCATTTGTGTCAGATATCGCTGGCAGAACAGGTAGAGGATGAAGGCTGGCAGAACATAAAGCACAGCCACCGCCGCGACGATCCCGTAATCGACGCCCATCACATCCTCGCTAACATAATAGAGGTAGGTCGACATGACCCAGTAGCTGTTGCCGGTGCGCAGGCCGGTGACGAAGACATATTCTTCCCAGCCCTTGATGAAGGCAAAGACGCCGACGGCGATCATGCCGACCCGCACCTGCGGTAGCACGACCATCCGGAACGCCTGACGGCGCGACGCACCATCGGCCAACGCGCTCATCTCAATGTCCCAGGGCACCGCGTCGAAAAATCCCTTCATGATGAAGATGAAAAATGGCAACTCCAGCGCCGTGATGACGAGGATGGGCGCATAAAGTGTGTTCAACAGCCCGACCCAGAAGACGATGAGGAAAATCGGTATCACCAGTGTAATTGCCGGAAAGGCCTGGAGGACCAGCAACGACTGGAGAAAGGCCGAACGCCCCCAGAACGCGAACCGCGACANGTAATAGGCGGCCAGGGTAGAGATCAGAACAACGATTGCCGTCTGGGTGCTTGCCAGAATGAAGGAATTGAAGAACGCTTCCCACACTGATGGGAATTGCCCACCTGCCGTGGCGCTGCCGTGAATATCCTCAATCAGATTTGGATTGACCATGAACCTGAAATTCTGAAGGTGCAGATCGTCACCAAGGGCGTATAGNATGAGGCCGATGGTAACGGCAGCGCTGGCGATCCCGGCGACGACACGCCGCCGCCCCTTCAGCGTGACATGCGCAAGGCAGTAAACTCCAATCATTGGCAACAATATCGCGACAGCCTGCCATAGCGTAGCTGTCTCCGCACCTCCGGTACGGGCGGTGAAGGCGATCATCACCATCCAGAGATAGGGGAGTATGATCGGAACAGACACAAGCGCAAGAAAGGCGGTCAGCCCAACCAGCGTGACATGCCGTTGGCGACGTGCGCGCCGCGCGAGGGCCTGCCAGTCCTGATCGTCCGGCCTGCGGTCAGCCTTGCCTTCCGTCTCGGATACCATCATCGCNCCTCGATCCTCGGCTTCTGCAACAGCTGATCCATCCTTGAAAGTCGCCAGGTGACAAGTGCGATGATAATGCCGATGACTATCAGGATCATGGCGATGGCCGCGCCATATGCATACTGGCCGCCACCAATCTGTGGAGCGAGGGTCTTGGTATAGGACAGCATCGCCATGGTCATGGTCGATCGCGCCGGTCCCATGATCAGGAAGATATATTCAAACGAAACCAGCAGAGCGAGCGACTGATAGATGGTGATATAACTGATCGGCCAGCGAAGAGCCGGCAGGATGATATGGCGTACGATGGCGAGGCTTCCNGCGCCGTCGGCACGTGCCGCGTAAAACANGTGTTGCGGNATCGAGCGGATGGCGCTCGTGAAGATGATCATCCCGAGTGACGCGCCGATCAGCCCGTTGGCAATCACAATCAGCATCATCGGATGGTCAAGCTTCATGTTCACNGGGCCAAGCCCGAGGAATGCGAAGNCNTGGTTCAGGAGCCCGCGCTCCGAGCTGTCGACGGTCCATAGCCAGATGAGCGCGTAGACAACCGAGGGACTCATCCGCGGCAACAGCCAGATGGCACGAAAGAACGCGCCCATCCTCTCGGGAAGCGCGGTTGTGGTCAGCGCGAGGACAAGGGCGAATGTGACATTGAAGATCAGCAGGGTGAAAAAGACAAAGATACCTGTCAGCAACAACGCCCGATANAATGAGCCACGGAGCTTGAACCCGAACAATGCCTCGTCATCGAACTTGCCAAGCTTGTTGAACTGTTTGGTTGTCGGGAAATCGCCAATGGTGACAGTCTGCGCCATGTCCGAGAAGGAAACGACAAAATTGACCACAATCGGGGCAATAAGGAATACCGCCAGCAGAAGGACGGCAGGCCCAAGAAAAATAAGTGGGTCGATATATTTGCGGTGCGAAATATCCATAAAGGAAAAGCGAGGTGGGCACCTTTGGCGCCCACCTCTCCAGCAATNTAGTCGAGGATGATCACGTCATCGCCAAGCTCGGTCTCGAGCTCTTCGACAACCATCTCAGCCGCGTCTTCTGGGCTCATTTCACCAGTCTCGACAGCCTGAACACCAGTGTAGGTGATGGCGTTGAACTGGCCGATCTTGGCGTGGTTCGGCATGAACTCGGCATATTTCAGCATCGGCGTACCAGCGATCAGCGCCCAGCCCTTTTCCTGGAACTCAGGCATAGCGGTCTGACCGTAAAGGATCGGGGTATGGTTGGTGCCAACAGCGTGGGCGGTGTTTGGAACGTGCTGAGAAGCCATCGCGACGAGCATGGCTGCAAGATCCTTATTTGGCGTGTCCCCAACGATGTACACGATTGGGTGTGACAGGTTCTTCGGCTGACCACCTTTCTTGCCAGCTGGCGCATGAATCCAGGAGATCTTGTTGAAGTAGTCTTCCTCACCCTCAAGACCAAAGGCCTTTAACTGGGCGCCAACATTCCAGATGCCGTGGAACTTTGAAAGGGCGTCACCACCACGGAAAGCGGCGTGCGTGCTNTCCCAGCTGAACGATGTCATGTCGGCNGGCAGCGAGCCATTATCGACACAATATTTCAGCCAGCCGTAATAGTCAGTGAGACCAGACTTAGTGATCTGCAGCTTTGCCTGCTCTTCGTTGTAGATATCGATGCCGAANGAGGCCATGGCCATCTGGAAGTCAGGACCGACATTTGGGCGGTGTACCCAGCCGATCTTGGCGGCGCCCTTTTCAACGGTCTCGGCAGCGAGATCGCAGAAATCGAACATGGTGAACTCACCGGCCTCAACCTGGCCGGGCAGGGCGGCGATGAAGTCGTCGGACTTGCCGGCGGCGCGAAGGATGTCATTGTTCAGGAAGAACATCCTGATTTCCGAATCCTGCGGAACACCATAGCGCTCGCCCTTGTAACCAACCGAGTTCCAGAGCTCGGGGATCATGTCGGCATACATGGCCTCGTTGGCGGCGATATGATCCTCGAGGTTGGCGGCAAGGCCGGCCTCGACGAACGAACCGATCCACTCATGCGCGACAACAGCGATATCAGGTGTGTCGCCGACCGAATGCGCCTTCAGAAGCGCGAGGGCGTCTGCATCAAAACCCTTGTTGTTGGTCTCGATGAGCTCAACCTTGACGCGGGTGTCGGAACCCGCAGCCTCGAACATGTTGTTCAGCTGGTCGGCGGCGCTGACGATGTTGCCNGCACGAAGCGGACCAGAGCGGTCAGCACGCGACCACAGCTTGATCGTAACTTCATCTGCGAATACAGGTACGGCAATCGTCGCGGCGAAAGACGCGGCGACAAGTGCGCTTACAAGTCTTTTCATGGGTGTCTCCTGAAAAAAAGTATTATGACANTTGCAAGAGAGCCCCATTACTTTTTCAAAAACTCTACCAATTTGTTAAAAAACGATTGCAAATGTGCACTTAAAAAATTCAGNCCGATTACATCTTCGTTAAGGCTGTTCATCTTATCGTTTGAAACTGCAGGACAGCACGCAGAAAAATCTTAAATTTTCTGCTTCGCTTATCCCAATCTACTTTGGGAAGACTCTTTTCGAATAGAATCTTCACCAAATTCAGATCAGCAAGGTGCGACAG
>NHEZ01000038.1 GCA_002172585.1 Cellulomonadaceae bacterium TMED98
CGGCGATCACCGGAGTATCCCTCGCAAGCGCCACCATGCACCCGGGAGATCTGTTTGTTGCCCTCCAGGGGCGGCAGAGCCACGGTGCAGAGTATGTCGACCAGGCGGTCGCACAGGGTGCAGTCGCTGTCCTCACGGACACCGCCGGAGCCGATATGGTCGCCGCTGACGTACCGGTCTGGAGCCACCCGGCTCCCCGGGAGGTGCTTGGCCGGCTTGCTGCCCGGGTCTACGNCCCAGGGGNGCCCCTGCCCCGCGTGTTCGCGGTGACGGGCACAAACGGAAAGACCTCNGTCGCGTTGTATCTCGAAGCCATCGCCCGTCAGATGGGTGTGTCGACCGCGCTGTCGACGACNCATGAACGGCGCATTCTGGACGAGAGTTTTCACACCCCACTCACCACTCCCGAGGCGCCAGAGCTNCAGGCCCTCCTCGCTGTGGCAGCCGAGCGGGGAGTGGAGATGATGGCCTTGGAAGCCAGCGCACAGGCCATCCAACNGCACCGCTTAGATGGGGTGTGGGTCCACGTCGCCGGGTTTACCAACCTCAGCCACGACCACCTCGAGGACTTTGGCGATCTCGACACCTACTTAGGNGTGAANGCACANTTGTTTACTCCNGAGCGCGCGGCGCGGGCCGTGGTCTCCCTCGAGAGTGACTTTGGCGACACGCTGGCTTCTCGTCTGACGATCCCCACCACCACGATTGGCGAGCCCGGCTCCGAGGCTGCCTGGACGGTGAGCTGTGAGGAANNGAGNCTNGATGGAGAGGCGTTTGTCCTGGAGGGGCCNGGCGGCATCGTGCACTCNTCGACNCGCAACTTGGGCCACCACATGGCCAGAAACGCTGCTTTGGCGGCGACCATGCTGATTGAGGGGGGCTACGACGCCCANGCCGTGGCCGCGGNGATTGGTCCGGACGCAGGCGGGATAGATTTCGTCATACCCGGGCGCCTGGAAAAAGTCTCGGGTGAGGATGAGATAGCGGTCTATGTGGATGCGGGGCGCAGTGAAGATGCCTACCGACAGACGTTTGCCACCCTCCGCCGCCANCATCTGCGACGGCTCATTGTGGTCTGTGGCACCTCGGGCGACCGGGACCGGACGAAACGGCCACTGATGGGGGCTGTCGCGGCGCAGATGGCGGACTGGGTGATTGTGACCGATGATGACCCGCGCCGGGAAGACCCGNCCCAAATCCGCGCCGATCTNCTCGAGGGGGCCCGTTCGGTNTCCGGTGCCGAGTGTGTCGAGATNGCCGACCCGACNGAAGCGATTCGTGCNGCNGTGGCGGGGGCACAACCGGGCGACGNNATTGTNTGGATGGGGCCTGGTTCCCAGTCGTACCGNGATGTCNGTGGAGTGAAGCAGGANTTTTCTGCCCGGCAACANGCCCGTGATGCGCTNGCNGNCNGAGCNANGGGGCAGNTGTGAGCGTGGAGGACATCAGTGTGGTGCGCGAGGGAACCCTTGAGCGNGCTGAGGAGGGGCAGCTCTGGCAGGTCATTGATCCGGTGTCGCCCCAGAATGTCGTGCATCGGATGCGTGAGGACGGCGTGTCAGCAGCGGATAGTGCAGCGTATGCGGCCCAGCANGGNNTGNTTGAGGTGCACGATGCGGGCGGAGGTGTCGTCNCCTGGATCGATCGGAACCCCTCGCCCCACGGCGACGACCTGGTGCGCGTGTTGAAACTGGCGACGGCTGCNTGCCGGGANAGCGGACGGGTNTTNGTGATTGCTGGCTTGATTGCCGTTGCCGGCGACGACGACTACGACTCGTTGCCTGCCCTCGGGGCGGCGATGATTCGGTTGCGGGTCGACCAGTGGTTGGGGCTTGGGGTTGAGGGCAAAGCCCTTGCCACCCAAGTCGGCCTCGAGGGGTCGTGGGCAGGCGAGTCACTCTGGATGGACAATGCAGCCGACGCGTACGATTACATGCGTGCGTGGGGNAGGNAGGGNGANACTGTGGTGATTTCNGGCCANCCCTTCGGNGAAGTCCCCGGCTTATTGGAGCGNATGGGTCGGTCTGCCGCATGAGAGTTCTGCTGCTCTCNGGNGCCCTNTCGCTGNTGTTTACGCTGTTTCTCACTCCNGCTTTTGTGCGCGGGTTTGCCCGGCTTGGCTGGGGACAATTTATTCGTCAGGACGGACCACAGACACATTTTGTGAAGCGTGGCACNCCCACAATGGGCGGGATNATCATCCTGCTCGGCATTGTGTTNGGCTACTTTGTCGCACACCTCATCACCGGGGATACCCCGAGCTACTCGAGCATGCTCGTGATCTTCATCATGTTGGGCCTGGGATTTGTCGGCTTTCTCGATGACTTTTCCAAGATTCGACAGCAGGGCTCTCTGGGTATTTCACCGCGCGCGAAAGTTATCGGCCAGATTGTGGTGGCCACCGCGTTTTCTGCGCTGGCGATTTCTTTTCCCGACAAAAACGGCGAAACTCCGGCGTCGCTNGCCATCTCNTTTATTCGCGACATCGACTGGTTGACCTTCGCCGTCTTTGGCACCATCGGCAGTTACATCGCCTTCGCGATTTGGGCGAGCTTGATTGTGGTGAGNACGTCCAATGCGGTGAACCTCACCGACGGCCTCGATGGCCTGGCGGCCGGGTCGTCGATTCTGGTCTTTGGCGCGTATGTGTTGATTAGCTTCTGGCAGTTCAACCAGTCGTGTTTTTCGGCCAGTCTTGACCCGGCGGTGGCCTATAAATGCTACGAAGTGCGCGATCCTCTGGATTTGGCCGCCGTGGCGACCGCGANTCTGGCNAGCCTNATNGGNTTCCTCTGGTGGAACACCTCGCCGGCGAAAGTGTTTATGGGCGATACCGGNTCTCTGGCGCTTGGNGGCGGCGTGGCCGCAATGGCCATGTTTACCCGGACCGAGCTGTTNCTGCCGCTGATTGCCGGGCTTTTTGTGGTCCTAACCGGCTCCGTGGTGGTGCAGCGGCTCTACTTCAAGGCCACGAAGGGTCGGCGCATTTTTTACTCCAGCCCTCTGCACCACCACTATGAAATTAAAGGCTGGGCGGAAGTCACCATTGTTGTCAGGTTCTGGCTGATTGCCGGATTCCTTGCGTTTGCTGGAGCGGGATTGTTTTACCTGGAGTGGCTTGGGCGCTAATGCCGACTCCGCTGCCTGATCTCACCAGCTGGGCATCCGAGTGGTCGGATGTTCGGGTGACCGTCGTGGGCCTCGGTGAGGTCGGTTTTTCCCTGATTGACACGTTGGCGGAACTGGAAGCCACCACGACGGTGGTCTATTCCGGTCCGGTGGGCGATCGCGCCACGATTGCCGGTGTCCTCGGTGTCAGCACNGTGGAGGTGTCAGGGGAGGAGGACACGGTCCGGGCTGTGCAGGACAGTTCTCCTGATCTGGTAATCCTTGCTCCCGAGTGGGAGCCAGCGCTCGAGGTGGAGGCGACTCTCTGGCAGAGCGATGCCGTCGTCTGGTCGGATGTGGAATTTTCGGTCCGGGTCGCCGATAAGTCTGGTGTCGCTCCGCCACTCGTGCTGTTTGGGGGAGGTCGGAGTGCCCACAGCGCGGATACCGCGCAGCGGATTTTTCTCCACGGCCAGGTCCGGGCCGCTCGGGCGGGTGTCGACGCTCCGCCGGTGTTAGACGCGATTCGACACCCCGATGGCACCGATGTGGTTCTCTGGACGCTCTCGGACAGGCAACTCTGGCGAATGCGGAGGGTGCTCACCACCGCTCGTCGCCCGGTGGTGACGGTGTCGATTGATGATGACGGGGCGTTGCCTGGGGAGCTGCTGCAGGCGCTCTACACCCAAACAGTGCTGGGGTGTGTCTATCTCCGAATGGCGGGAGCCACGGAGCGGGCTGTGGAAAATGCCGACGTTGTCGAGGGGTGTCGCGCCATCGGCGTGGCCGTCGACACCCCAGGAATGAGCGACCTGGGTCGCGTGGAAGACATCATTTGCGACCGAGCCTTTCTCGCCGACCGGAAAGACCGGGCGTTGGAGCTCTGCACCGTTGACGAGCTGGCCCAGGCAGGCTTTTCGAGCCCGGAGGACGTGGAAGCGGCCCTGGCAGCACTGGCTGTCGTGCGAGCGCTTGATGTGCCGCCGGAGGTGATCGGGGGCGCCCTCCACGCTCCCGGCTGGCCAGGCGGGAAATAGGACACACCCCCGGGCCTCCGAGGGCCCAGGCGTCTTGCCCCGGACACTAGGGGGAGCGCTGCAACGGGAACAGGAGTGTGTCTGATGGCGAGAACACAGGCTCCTCCTCGCCCCTCCCCGGCACAGACTCCCTCCCAGAGCGCTCGGGCCGTTGTCCGCGTGCGAAAACTCTTCGCCTCGGAAACCCCGGAATACGTCGTGATGGTGGCAATGGTGCTGTTTTTGGTGATTTTTGGCTTGGTGATGGTGCTCTCATCGTCGTTCGTCACGGCACGACAGGGAGATGGCAGCGTGCTTGGCGTCTGGGCCCGCCAGGGAATGTGGGCGATGCTGGGCCTTCCCCTGATGTTTATCCTCTCCACGTGGCGGATCCAGGCCTGGCGGGCACTCGCCCCGACACTGTTGCTGATCGGCCTGATTCTGCAGGGCCTTGTGGTGTTTACCCCGCTTGGAGTGACCTCGGGGGGAAATACGAACTGGTTGAGCCTCGGTGGGGTCACCGGTCAACCCTCTGAGTTTTTGAAACTGGCCTTGATTGTCTGGATGGCGCACGTGCTCGCTGACCGGGTCGAGTACATCACCGAGCCGGGTGCCCTGAAAGCTCCCCTGTTACCGGGCATGGGATTGGCCCTGGCGTTTGTGTTGTTCGGCCAAGACCTCGGCACGATGGGGGTGATGGCGCTTATTGTGCTGGGCATCCTCTTTGTCGCGGGAATCCGACTCAGCCTGTTAGGCGGGGCGGTCGGCCTCGTGGCGGCGGTCGCGGCCGTGGCCGCCCTGATTGCGCCCTACCGGATGGAGCGCGTCACCGTCTGGTTGTCGGGCTGCACCGAGGAAGAGTTTCTCTATCAGTGTTGGCAGCCGATGCAGGGCACTATGGCGCTTGGCTCGGGCGGAGTCTTAGGCGTGGGGTTGGGAAATTCCCGGGCGAAATGGTCGTGGCTCCCCGAAGCGGATACCGACTACATTTTCGCGGTGATTGGCGAGGAGCTGGGCCTGGTGGGAACGGCTCTGGTGATCGTGAGCTTCACGGTCCTAGCCTTTGCGATGGTGCGGCTGGTGCGGGCCAATCAGGACCCCTTTGCGCGCTTAGTCACCGCCGGCGTAATGATGTGGGTTGTCGGACAGGCGCTTGTCAATATCGCTGTGGTGTTGGAATATCTGCCGGTGCTGGGAGTACCGCTTCCGTTTATTTCCGCTGGTGGGTCTGCGCTGCTGGCAGCCCTGATGGGAATCGGTGTGGTGATGTCGGTGAATCGACACTCGCGGGTCGATCCCGTGTGGGAGCTTGGCAATNGGGGGGCGACGGCCCGGTGACCAGGATTGCGCTGGTCGGTGGCGGGACAGCCGGCCACATCACACCCCTGCTCGCCGTCGCGGAACAACTGGCTGGNCGTGCNGAGTGTCTCGTTGTCGGCACACGNGGCGGCCGGGAATCCGAGCTGGTNGGATCACTNCCGGTGATTCACCGCATTCCCAAACTCCCGTTTCCCNGGACACTGAACCCCGCNGCTGTCGTNTTTCCGNTTCGCTTCCTCGCTGCGGTGTGGGCNGCTTATTTCGCCNTNNNACGCCACAGNGTCGATGTNTTGGTCGGNTTTGGCGGCTATACCGCNGCCGCGGCGTATNTNGCGGCGCGTCTGGCANGAATTCCNCTNGTGATTCACGAGGCAAACGCNNTGCCGGGCCTNGCCAATCGNTTGGGNGCCAGGTTGGGNGCNGTCNTNGGGGTGTGTTTTCCCGNCACTCCGCTNGCCNATCGTGCGGTGATTGGCATGCCTCTGCGGGAGGCCATTGTGACTCTGGATCGACAAAAGCAAAAAAGTGCTGCCAGGCGCCATTTTGGTCTGCGCCCCAGAACACCCGTGCTGTTGGTGACAGGGGGGTCGAGTGGGGCGCTTCGGATGAATCAGACCATTGACCAGGTGGCAGGTGAGATTGTGACGGCGGGCTGGCAGGTGCTCCACCTTCGGGGGCCAGGACACGTCAAGAGCCAGGCACCAGAAGGAGTGGTGTCGGTGGAGTACACCGACCGGATGGACATGGCACTCTCCGCTGCCGATCTGGCGGTGTCACGGGCGGGGGCGACCACCGTGAGCGAGTTGCAGGTTGTCGGGCTGCCGGCGGTATTTGTGCCCTACCACGTGGGAAACGGCGAGCAGGAAAAGAATGCTGCCGCCACGGTCCAGGCCGGTGGAGCCATGCTGGTGCGCCAGGCAGACTTCACCCGGGAGTGGGTGCGCCAGACACTGCTGCCGCTGTTGTTAGACCGCGATCGAATTGACCAGATGACCGCTGCCATGGTGGGTCTTGGCAAGCGTGATGGTGCCCGGGTGCTGGCGGACTGGGCGCGTGAGGCAGGGGGTGCGTAGTGCTGCGGCCTCGGACAGACGGCTGGCTTCCCGACACTCTCGGTCGGGTGCATATGGTGGGCATTGGCGGGTCGGGAATGAGCGGGATCGCTCGTGTCTTGGCCGAGAGCGGTCATCAGGTGACCGGTACCGACCGGGCGGCGTCGGAAGTGACGGAGTCGTTGGAACACGCCGGCATCAAGGTCTTCATTGGAGAAGACTCGGGCTTTGTGGATGAAGCGGATACGGTGATTTCGACCTACGCCGTCCGCGATNATCACCCGGAGATGGTGCGGGCGAGGGAGCGCGACATCACGGTGTTACACCGGGCGGATGCCCTGCGTTGGATCTGTCGTGGCCGACGGGTGATGGCGGTNGGGGNCTCNCACGGGAAAACCACGTCGACGGCCATTTTGGCCACCGCCATGGAAGCGCTCGGTGAAGATATTCAGGCCGTGAANGGTGGGGTGGTCTCGGCCTGGGGGGTTTCTGCCCGGGCAGGCTCCTCGGAGTGGTGCGTGATTGAAGCGGACGAATCCGACGCGTCGTTTCTGATTTATCACCCGGAGATTGCCCTGGTGACCAATGTGGCGGCCGATCACCTGGACTTTTACGGCACCGAAGAGGCCGTGTTCCAGGCNTTTGCCGATTTTGTCCACTCCGCGAAAAGAGCCGTCGTCTGTCTCNACGACGACGGGGCGAAGCGCCTGCTGGCCCAGGTTGCCGATCACCCGGTCCTCACCTACGGCGAGGATCCGTCGGCGGATCTGGTGGTCTCCGATATTCAGGCGGGCCCGGTGGCCCGGGCCACGGTGTCCTNTCNGCANGNCACGGCGTCGTTTGAGTTGGCNGTTCCCGGCGCTCTCAACGCCCTGAATGCTGCCGGTGTGGTGGCGGTGTTGNTNTCCGCGGGGTGGAGCCTGGAGCAGGCGGCTGCCGCGGTGAGCGGGTTTCAGGGNGCAGACAGGCGGTTTCAGTANCACGGGACGATTGGCGGGATTCGGGTCTTTGACGACCACGCCCACCACCCCACGGAAGTGCAGACGGCGCTTGGTATNGCCCAAACNCTGGCAGGNGACGGCGANGTCATCACNCTGTTCCAACCGCATCTATTCACCCGNACCCAGCTNATGTCCCANGAGCTTGCCGATGCNTTTAGNNCNGGCAGNGACCACACGATCTTTCTGGATATTTTCGGCTCGAGAGAAGACCCNATNGAGGGGGTTACNACCCAGCTCATCCTGGACAAGCTCGCNNCCGGGGTGTCCTATGACTACGAGCCGGATTGGGACCGCGCGGTGGCNCTGGCGACCGACCGGGCACGGCCTGGCGATGTGGTGTTGACGATGAGCACGGGGGATTTGTATCAAATTGTNCCGAGGCTGTTGGGGTCGCTGCGGNGTGTGCATGGCGACGAAGGCTGAGCAACTACGCGCTGCGCGCAAAAAAGCCCGAGCGCTGAACAAAGACCAGCGCCAGGCTGAGCGGGCCAGGCGCCGGGCCGAGCGCAAAGAGTATCGACGCTTCACCGCGAGCACCCGGGCCAGGCGTCTGACCTGGACGGCCGGNATCGGCGGGGTAGTGGCTGTACTAGTGGCAACAGTTGTGCTCACGACGTCGCCTCTGCTGTCGCTGCAGACGATTCGTGTGGAGGGTGTGGAGCGGCTTGGCTCTGAGGAGGTTATCGCCGAGCTCCAGGGCTTTGCGGGTGTGCCGCTGGCACGAATCCAACCCGGTGATGTCGCTCGAGAGCTTGCCGATGTGGCGNTGATCCAGTCGGTCGACACGGAATTGGAGCTTCCCACGACTCTCGTAGTCCGGATTACCGAGCGCACGCCGATTGGCGCGGTGCGCGGAGGAGCCGGGTTTGAGGTGGTCGACCGGGCTGCGGTCGTGTTGTGGGAGACCGAGACCCTGCCGACGGAGTTTCCGCTGATTGGTGTCCCGGCCACCGCNCAGTCCCGAGGTTTTGAAGAAATCGGACGAGCGCTTGCGGTGATCCCGCCAGAGGTGTTGCGGGATATTGACCGGGTGACCGCCTCGAGTGCGGACACGGTGGCCTTTAGTGTCCGCGGCAGCGATCACCAGGTGCTGTGGGGAAGTAGTGAGAACTCGGCGGCGAAAGCTCGCGTGCTTCCCGCTGCCCTTGAGGCCGCGGGTGGGGGAGCGCCGCAGCTGATTGACCTGTCGACTCCGGAGACCGTGGTGGTGCGTGATTTGGCCTCGCCNCTGCCCACNNCGCCGGCNNCNGAGCCAGAAATCCCCGAGGNCGACACGCCCTAAGCTTCGCGTGCTTGTGCCCCCCTGCCCCCTACCGTGGGGGTGCAGGCAAAAAGTGAATAAAACTCTAATCTTAAAGTAAAGGTTGAAGGTTTTAGGGGGTACCGGGTGTCCGGTCAACATAACTATCTCGCGNTGATCAAAGTNGTCGGNGTCGGCGGCGGAGGAGTCAACGCGGTCAACCGCATGATTGAGCGCGGCCTGCGAGGCGTTGAGTTCATCGCCATCAATACCGACGCGCAGGCGCTGTTGATGTCCGACGCGGACGTGAAGCTCGATATCGGGCGTGAGCTTACCCGGGGCCTCGGCGCTGGAGCGGACCCCGAAATTGGCCGGCGCGCCGCCGAAGACCACGCCGAAGAAATCGAGCAGGCCCTCACCGGNGCCGACATGGTGTTTGTGACCGCGGGCGAAGGCGGTGGAACCGGAACCGGGGGAGCCCCAGTGGTCGCGCGCATCGCACGGTCGGTCGGTGCCCTCACTGTTGGTGTGGTGACNAAGCCGTTTAGTTTTGAAGGAAAGCGACGCCAGGCTCAGGCAGAAACCGGCGTCGAAGCCNTCCGTGACGAGGTCGACACGCTGATTGTGGTGCCAAACGANCGGCTCTTGGAGCTCGGCGACCCCACGATTAGCATGATTCAGGCCTTTGAAACCGCCGATCACATCCTGCTGGCTGGAGTGCAGGGAATTACTGACCTGATTACCACTCCGGGGCTGTGGAACTTGGACTTTGCCGATGTGAAATCGGTTATGCAATACGCGGGGACCGCGCTTATGGGTATCGGCGCCTCGCGGGGTGCCGACCGCGCNATTAAGGCCGCCGAATTGGCGATGGCCTCACCGCTTCTGGAGACCAGTATCNAAGGAGCCCAGGGGGTCCTNATTTCCTTCCAAGGAGGGTCCAACCTCGGCATGTTGGAAATCAACGACGCCGCCAAGCTCGTCGAGGGAGCCGTCCACCCCGATGCGAATATCATTTTCGGAGCCGTTATCGACGATTCGTTGGGTGACGAAGTGCGCGTGACAGTGATCGCTGCTGGATTTGATGAATCACAGCAGACCCCGCAGGCCAGGAGAGCCTCGGCGATTGGTGCGGNTGGCGAGGTCGGTGACGAATCTCCCGAGTGGTTGCGCGATGGAGCGTCAGGGGAAGTGCCACTGGCTGAACGGGAGCAGNTGTCCGAGCAAGCCCCTGTGTTTGCCTCAGATATCNCCGAGGATCACGAGCTCGACGTGCCTGACTTTCTCCGCTANACGTGGTGGATCAGGGCCTGGCGGCCCGCTACCAGGAGGTGCAGGAGCGNATCGCCCAGGCCTGCACCACAGCGGGGCGTGGGCGGGACGNGGTCACCCTNGTNGTGGTCACCAAGTTTCACCCGGCCGCTCTGGTCCGCGACCTCGTGGCTCTCGGAGTGGAACACGTGGGGGAATCGCGCCATCAAGAGGCAGTGGCTAAACACGCAGAGCTCACGGATGTGCCGCTGACGTGGCATTTTGTGGGGCAGCTGCAGTCCAATAAGGCCCGCGCCGTGGCGGACTATTGCCAGGTGATTCACTCGATTGACCGCGAGAGCGTGGCGCAGAAACTCGCCACTGTGGACCACCAGATCGACGGGTTTCTCGAGATCAATCTGACCGGTGACCCGGGCCGCGGTGGGGTGGAGCCAGAGCATCTCGGAGCGCTTGTCGACACGGTGCTGGAGACACCTACAATCTCTCTTCGAGGCCTAATGGCCGTGGCTCCACAGGACGAAGCCCCCGAAGCAGCCTTCGAGAGAGTGCTCGCGATGCGCCAGGACGTGATTGCCCGTGCGCCGGAGGCGACCGACCTGTCGTTGGGGATGACCGGCGACTTTGAAGAGGCGATTCACGCCGGTGCGACACACCTTCGGATCGGAAGCGCCATTACGGGAAATCGACCCGTCGCGCCGTAGCCTGGAGGGACAGGGAAACC
>NHEZ01000039.1 GCA_002172585.1 Cellulomonadaceae bacterium TMED98
AGCCTCAGAGAAATTGTGGCCAAGCGCGGGCGGTTTGGCCCCTACGTCACCGAGGTGATTCCCGACACAGAGTCGGAGTCCGAGGGCACCAAGCGCAAGCAAGCCCCGAAGCCGAAGACAGCGTCGCTTTTTGCCACGATGGATATCGAAACCATCGATTTGGATACCGCGTTGCGACTGCTGTCTCTTCCTCGAGAAGTGGGCCCCGACCCCGAATCCGGGGAGATGATTACCGCCCAAAACGGTCGCTACGGGCCGTATTTGAAGCGGGGGACCGATACCCGCTCGCTCGAGTCCGAAGAGCTCATCTTTGAAATTGACGTGGCCGGTGCACTGGAGCGCTACGCCCAACCGAAATATGGCGGCAGACGTCAGACTCCTCCGCTGAAAGAGCTGGAGCCAGATTCGAATACCGGAAAAGCCATCACCGTGAAGAGCGGTCGCTACGGCCCCTATGTCACCGATGGCGAGACCAATGCGACCGTTCCACGGGGCATGGACCCGGCGTCGATTGACCAAGAGACGGCCGAGCGGATGCTGGCGGAGAAACGCGCCAAGGGTCCTGCTCCGAAGAAGAAACCGGCAGCAAAGAAACCCGCCGCCAAGAAGACCACTGTCAAGAAGGCCGCGAAGAAACCCGNTGCCAAGAANACAGCCCCGAAGAAGGACGCGGAGTGACCGGCGTCTTCATCACCTTTGAAGGCGGTGATGGCGCGGGGAAATCTACNCAGCTGCAACTGCTGGCGANATGGCTTGACGAGCAGAANAAGACCTATGTTCTGACTCGCGAGCCAGGCGGAACNGACGTCGGTCTGGAGCTGCGGGACATCATCTTGCATCGCAAAGGGTTCCTGGCGCCTCGCGCGGAAGCGCTGTTATATGCGGCTGACCGCGCCCACCACGTCCACACGGTCGTGCGTCCTGCGCTGGAGCGCGGTGATGTTGTGGTGCAAGATCGTTTCTTTGACTCATCGGTCGCNTACCAAGGTGCGGGTCGGGTGCTGTCGGAAGACGAGGTGCGAGACCTGTCGTTATGGGCTGTCGAGGANCTCCGCCCCAATCTGACCATCGTGTTGGACGTTCCCGCTGAGGTCGCACGCGCCAGGAGAGATTCCACCCGCGATGTCTATGACCGACTCGAGGCCGAGGCCGATGATTTTCACGAGCGGGTCCGACAGGCNTANCNCCGTCTCGCCGGCGCCGAACCNGAGCGCATTGTGATTATCGANGGAGAGCTCCCGGCTGAGGAGATTCATCAACAGATTNTCTCCCGCGTCCAAAGCCTCCTCGGTTAGCCTGAGGCTGTGAGCCTCTGGGATGAGTTAGTCGGCCAAGAAGCCGCCATCGAGGCTGTCCGCCACGCCGCACAACCCGGCTCCGCGTCGATGACGCACGCCTGGATGATTGTCGGCCCGGCAGGATCCGGGCGATCAACGCTCGCGTTGGCGTTTGCNGCCACTCTCGTCTCGCAGGGCGATGACGACCAGGCTCTTGCTCTTGTCTCGGCGGGAACTCACCCGGATGTCTCGGTGATNANTACTGACCGGGTGACGATATCAATCGACGAAGTCCGAGAGCTCGTCNCACAGAGTTATTACGCNCCNTCGAGGTCGAGGTGGCGGGTGATNGTGATGGAAGACGCCGATCGAATGACCGAGCGGACGTCGAATGTGTTGCTGAAAGCTCTCGAGGAGCCGCCCCCGCAGACGGTGTGGATTTTGTGTGCCCCCAGCACACAAGATGTGTTGCCNACGATTCAATCGAGGGTGAGAACCATCACTCTCCGAACACCGAGCGCCGAACAAGTGGCNGAGCTTATNCATCGGCGNGAGGGAGTCTCGCACGAGCGCGCTCTCGAAGCAGCCAGGGAAGCCCAGTGTCATATCGGTATGGCCACCCGGCTTGCCACTGACGATGACGCCAGGTCGNGGCGGGACCACACGGTGCAGGCGGTNTTGCAGCTGCGCTCAGTGTCNCAGGCGGTGACTCAGGCGGGANCCTTGATTGCAGTGGCCAATGAGGATCAAAAAGCGTTGTTGGAAAAGCTCGATGAACAAGAACGCGAGGAGACCCTCCGGTCGTTGGGAATCCAACCNGGTGGNTCGGTGCCGGCCGCNGTNCGCTCGAGTGTGAAGGCNCTCGAGGAGAACCAAAAGCGCCGAGCGACCAGGAGCCTGCGCGATGGCGTCGACCGTATCTGCACCGACATCACGTCGGTGTTGCGNGATGTGTTGATGATTCAGNTNGGNNCCGGAGGGNACNTNGTGAACGANAGATTCCGGGCTCNGTTGGAGCAGCGGGCTTCTGACACCACGGCCGCGCATTCTCTCGCCGCAATTGACGAGGTCCAGGTTGCGCGAGATCGGATTGCGTCGAATACTCCNCCGCANTTGGCGCTGGAGGCGATGTTGATTGCGGTTAGCGGGCGGGTTTCCGATGTGGGAGCTTCTTCTCNTTCCGTCCGCGCCATCCGGTAGCATCGAGGGGTTCGCGCGGGCGCGCGAGTGCCGCCTTAGCTCAGTTGGTAGAGCGTCTCACTCGTAATGAGAAGGTCGCGGGTTCGATTCCCGCAGGCGGCTCCACTCCTCGGTGGCGCAGAGCTCACCGTCTTTACTTCTTGACCGGTGTCTTCTTTGTCGCCCACGTGAAAATGGCCAGGCCAGCAATCACGGCCCCTGCACCAATTCCGTAGCCCAGAATTCCGTCACCGCCATCGGCGTCGACCAAGTCACCGACGAACACCACCGCGATAATGGCGACCACCACCCCGATGAGCTTGGATTTCAGGTCATCGAGGTCTTTGATTTCGAGCCAGGAGGGCACCTCAATACGGGTGTCAACAAACAGCTCGTAGAGCCCATAACCAATGACGAGAAGAACGGTCCCGAGGAGGATGGCATCGACCGCGGTGAGGATATCCACAATGCTGTCTTTGAGCGCCAACTGATTGGCCACCGTGTCAATAATGACGACCACAATGGCAAATGATCCCTGGGCCATGAGCACTAAAGCACCGAGCATCGCTGCAAGCGCAGGGACCACTACTGCAAATCTGGTCCATCCGACAATCAGGCGCATATCGGGAGTGTATCGGCCGGAACTCCGCGGGGGAGAGCGTATTGTCGNTCGGTTTCATTGAGATTTCACCCCGAGCGAGCCGTTAATGTGAAGTGATGCGCAGACCTCGCGAAGTCCGGCGCGACGTTCAGGGTCTCCGAGCGCTCGCCGTTCTCGCGGTCGTCTTGTTTCACGCCTCTGACGTGCTCCCGGGTGGGTTNGTTGGGGTCGATATTTTCTTCGTCATTTCCGGCTTCGTCATTGCCCTTTCGCTTCTTCGCGAACATGAGAGATTCGGCCGCATTCGACTGGGGAAGTTTTATATCCGCCGTTTCAAGCGGCTGGTGCCGGCCCTTGCCCTTGTTGTCGGTGTCACGCTCGTCGTCTCAGCCTTTGTGCTCTCCCCGTTGGGTCCTCAACAAACAGCAGCGGTCACTGGACTTGCCGCCGTCTTTTCCGCGGCAAATATTGCGATAGCTCTGACGACCGGTGACTACTTTGACTCACCAGCTGAGCTCAATCCCCTTCTGCACACATGGTCTTTGTCGGTGGAAGAACAGTTCTATCTGGTCTTTCCGCTCGCTCTGCTCTTAGGTCTGTCGCTGTTTGCGAAGAGATACGTTGGTGCGGCTGTCGCGATTGGCGCCGGCACGGTCGTCTCGTTTGGCGCTCTCCTTGCCGCTCCGGCCATCCAATCGGTCTACGAGACACCCCTCGTCGGTTTTTACAGCCCGATCGTGAGGGCGTGGGAGTTTGGCGTGGGGGCCCTGATTGCCGTGTGGTTCGCTGCCAAACCCCGTGACATTGGTCGGGGATCCTCCAAAGTGCTGTATCTGGTCGGAGCGGGAGCGCTGGCGCTTTCCTTTTCGCCCGCGATTGGTCTTGGCGCGTTTCCAGGGGTAATTACGCTTCTGCCGGTTGCGGGAACTGCAGCCCTCATCGTCGCGGGCCATGGGAAACCGTGGGGTGTGCGCGATCCCCTCTCCACTCGTGTAGCGGGGTTACTCGGAGATTGGTCCTATTCCATCTATCTCTGGCATTGGCCGTTCGTCTCATTCAGTGCGATCTTGTGGCCGGAAAGTTCAATAGCTCCCCTTGCCGCGGCTCTCGTGTCGTTAGCACCTGCAATTGTCTCCTATTACGTGGTGGAAAATCGTCTCCGTTTTACCGTCTGGCCGTCCATTCCTCGCGCATCGGTCGTCGTCGCCACCACCGTGGGCGCACCTGCGCTACTTGCTGGTGCGCTGTGGTTTGCCTCGAGTCAAATCGCGACGCAGCTGGGGTCATCGGTGGCGGACGACACCGGTGACGAGGAGGATATCGGTGAACTCGCGCGCGAAAGACCCCCCGGCTACGAGCTGGGTTGTCACGGCCCACCGTCGCTGGCCGACCCGCTTTCGGTGTGCTCGTTTGATTTCCCCGACGATTTGGAAGAGAACCCACCGGTGTATCTGGTGGGCGATTCAAACGCTGCCCATTTCACGGAGGGGTTGCGAGTCGCCTCATCAGATTCTGGTCGCGATTTTTTTGTCGCCACGGCGAGCAATTGCCCCTTGCTTGACGGAGCAGTGCCCCGTGTTGGAGGCGATATTGATGTGCAGAAATGTGAGCGATGGCAGGACATGCTGATTGAGCATCTTGAGCAAAGCGCTCCGGGAATAGTGGTGCTGGCCGGCACAGATTCGTACTGGCTGGGCAGCGAGGGGACTGTGATTGGCCGAGATGGCGAGGTGCTCACTGAGCAAGACGCCAGGCTCGACTCTTTTGACCACTCCGTGAACGCGATTGTGACGGTCCTCATTAGTCAAGGCCATGAGGTGGTTCTGGCAGACACNGTNCCTCAGTGGCGAGGCGATTACCAGTGGAGTCTGGACTCGTGTTCGCTCGTCGAAACGCTAGCTGGATGCANTGAAAGTATGCCTCTAGCCCACCACTTGGCCACCACAGAACCAGTGCGGAAAATCCTCGACNACGCTGATCGNTCNTCCTCGATNGAGGTGGCTGACTTCTCTGCTGNTATTTGTCCTGACGATCAGTGTCAGACGCGGCTCGATGGGGTGTGGGTGTATCGCGACGGATCACATCTGTCTAACGCCTTCTCACGGTCACTGTCAGACGAGTGGCTTGTCGTCCTCGCCCCGTAGTCAAAGTGTTCTCCATTCCATGCCGGGAGTCGACACACATCGGGCCCTGACCCTAATAAGGTTGTGNCCATGAATTCCGAGGCAGCACTGGCGCGCGCCGACTGGTGGCGCGACGCCGTGATTTATCAGGTCTACCCGCGTTCTTTTTATGCCTCGAGTGGAACCGGTTTCGGTGATCTGGTGGGCATCTCCCACAAACTCCCCGAGTTGAAGAAATTAGGCGTTGATGCGGTCTGGCTCTCGCCGTTCTATCTCTCCCCGCAACACGACGCTGGATACGACGTTGCGGACCACTGCGAGGTGGACCCGCTGTTTGGCACCCTCGCTGATGCCGAGGCACTGATTGCTTCTGCACACANTCTGGGNCTTCGAATCATCGTGGATTTGGTCCCCAATCACAGCTCAAGCNATCACGAATGGTTCCAACTCGCCCTAGCCAGTGCACCGGGCTCGGCCGAACGCGCTCGCTATATGTTCCGAGACGGCGCCGGCGACGGGTCGGAGCCTCCCAATAATTGGCAGTCAGTTTTTGGCGGCCCCGCCTGGACCCGAGTGACCGAAGCGGACGGGAGCCCCGGCCAGTGGTACCTCCACCTGTTTGACTCCAGCCAACCGGACTTCAATTGGGAAAACCCCGAAGTGTCGGATTTCTTCGACGATGTCCTACGNTTNTGGCTNGANCGTGGTGTNGACGGATTCCGTATCGATGTCGCCCACGGGCTGATGAAAGTACCGGGGTTGCCTGATTTGTCTGAGAACGAACTGGCAGACACCTCTCCCGACGCACAAAAACCCTTCTGGAATCAGGATGCCGTGCACGAGGTCTACCGCCGGTGGCACAACGTCCTCGCCGAGTACGGCCCGGACCGAATTCTGACCGCCGAAGCGTGGGTCTGGCCACTGCAGAGCATGGCCAAATATGTTCGGCCCGATGAAATGCACCACGCGTTTAACTTCGCCTACCTGTCCACGAGCTGGAATGCCCAGAATGTGAGAGGCGTGGTGGACGAATCCCTTGCTGCCTTTGGTGCCGTCGGCGCACCATCGACGTGGGTGCTCTCCAATCACGACGTGATTCGGCACTCCTCCCGCCTCGCCATCGGCGCACTCGACTCCATCGTCCCCGGCGGTCTCGGTCCAGACTCTCCCGACAAACCCGATCCTGATGTCGCCATGCGGCGTGGACGCGCAGCCAGCGTGCTCATGTTGGGCCTGCCCGGCAGCAGTTACCTCTACCAGGGAGAAGAGTTGGGCCTGCCCGAGGTCATTGACATCCCCGACGAGAAGCGCGAAGACCCCACGTTCCACCGCACGAACGGGGAGCGTTACGGCCGAGACGGCTGTCGTGTTCCCATCCCCTGGGAAAAAGACGCCCCCGCCTATGGGTTCTCGCCGTCCGGACAGTCCTGGCTCCCCCAGCCAGAGGTGTTTGGTGANCTNGCGCGAGACCANCAAGACGGTNTCGACGGGTCGACCCTCGAGCTCTATAAGNCTCTGCTTCNCGCCAGACGCGAGGAGGCTCTGGGCACTGGCACGCTGCAGTGGATCGAGACCGACTCTCCCCAGGTCCTTGGCTACCGCAACGGCCGGGTCTCGGTGTTCTGCAATTTCGGTGANCAACCCGTGTCGATGCCCGCNGGCGATGTGATTGCCTCGTCGGTTTCGGGAGCGACCGACACCCTCGAGNCTGGCCATGCCGTCTGGCTCACCCCCGCCAACTAGGACTCCCGCGCGCCCGCTACGGTAAACGGGTGACCACTTCGCGCCGTTCGGGCTATGTNTTTGCCGCTCTGGCCAGTGTCGTCTCCGGAATGCTTGTGGCCACCCAGTCGCGGATCAACGGGGAGTTGGGTCTTCGAATGGGCGACGGTGCTCTTGCCGCGTTGGTGTCGTTCACCTCGGGTTTCCTGATTCTGAGCCTCGCACTCGCCGTATCCGCTCGCGGTCGTGCAGGAGTTCGCACACTGCTCGGCGAACTTCGGCGAGGCCTCCTGCCCTGGTGGTCGATTCTCGGGGGTGTTGGGGGAGGGTTTCTTGTTCTCNCNCAAGGCCTGGTGGCAGGAATTCTGGGAGTGGCGCTNTTTAGCGTCGCGGTTGTGGCCGGTCAAACACTNGGAGCCATGTGGCTTGATGCCAGAGGGGTCGCGGGAATGGCGAGGGTGGGCATGAGCTGGCAGCGCCTCGCGGGCGCAGCGCTGGTCGTCGTGGGCGTGGTGGTCAGTGTTGAAGTCTGGTCGGCTGCCAACAGTGCGCTGTCNTGGGGGTTTGTTTTGCCACTGGTGGCAGGCGCTGGCACCGGAGTCCAACAGGCCTTAAACGGNAGAATNCGCGCCCGCGCTTCGTCGGCGCTCGCCGCCACCTGGGTGAACTTTGGGGTGGGCACCGCGACCCTTGTCGTGGTGTGGCTGGCACTACTGCCGGTGACGGGAGGTCCTGATCAGTTCCCCACGGATTGGTGGCTCTACGCCGGGGGCCTCGTCGGCACCCTGTTCATCCCGATTCAGACCATTACCGTCCACCGCATCGGCGTCTTGGGACTCGGGGTGTCGCTAGTGACTGGTCAAATCTTGGGGTCGATTGCGCTCGATGTGTTTGTGCCGGTCGCGGAGGGAACACTCGGAGTATTCACGGTGACCGGCGCGCTGGTCACCGTGCTGGGCTCGGCGCTGGTGACACTGGGGCGGGCTCAGTCTTCTGGCTGAAACTCCAAGGCCAACGAGTTCATGCAGTAGCGGTTACCAGTGGGAGTTCCCACGGCGTCGTCAAACAGGTGTCCTAGGTGGGAACCGCACGCGGCACACAGCACTTCGGTGCGGAGCATGCCAAGCGATCGGTCCTCTTTGAGCTCGACGGCGTCTGGGTTAATGGCGTCCCAAAACGACGGCCAGCCCGAGCCCGACTCAAATTTGGTGGAGCTGGCAAAAAGGTCTGCGTGGCAGGCGCCGCATTGAAACACGCCGTCGCGTTTTTCTCCCAGCAGCTCTCCCGACCAGGGGGCTTCCGTTCCGGCCTGGCGCAGGACGTGAAATTTGTCGGCAGGCAGTTCGGCTCGCCATTGCTCGTCGTCTTTGGCCACGGGGTAGGACATGAGTTCTCCTTTGCTCAGGCTGAAAGATTAGGGTTTCGGGGTGAGTCTTATCTGGGAGCACAAGGACATTGCTTCTTGTACTCCGACCGAGGTGTTGTCATGGTGCAAGCTTCGGACCGACGTGTTTTTTCTGGAACAACACATCACCGAAGAAGAAATCGACGCCCTCGATTCCGACCCTGCCACCCAGCACATCTGGTGCCACGACGGGACGACCACGGTGGGGTATGTGCGAGTGGTGCGGCAGGAGCCGTCCCCACCAGGAGACCANGGAATCACCACCAGCATCGGCCGCNTNGTCGTGCACGAGGACTATCGCCGGCAGGGACTCGCTGCCGAGCTCATGCGCAGGGCACTGGATGCCTGCGGGGATGGNGACGTGATCTTGCACGCCCAGACCTACATNCANGANTTCTATGCCGGGCTCGGGTTTGAGCCTGTGGGTGAGGAGTTTGATGAGGCGGGAATTGCCCATATCCGCATGGTGAGAAAAGGGTCTGCCTGATGCGCATGCTGGTGCTGGGATCGCTTCTCCTCGCCGGCCTGTCACCTCNTTCCCCAGCGNCCTCCGCNGTNNTGGCAGAGGATATGTGTGAGGTGACCGGGTGGTCGATGAGCTGGGGGTTTAAAGAATCGTTCCGCGCGTATGTGTCGGGAGCGATTGCAGGTGGTGAGTGGGGTGTGGCCGGCGACGTGTCCTACTCGACCCCGTTGTTTGCGGTGGAGTCCACGCGNGGCCAGATCGCTTCAGACGGCCAATCCGGACGTTTGGACGCGNCAGGGTCAATNNCGTTTTATGGACACGACGGCCTTCTCGATCAAACCCTGTCGGACCCGCGGGTGATCGTGAATGGCAGCACGGCGGAGATCGTGTTTGATGTGGAGGGGGATACGCAAGAAGGCCTGTCGGTCACTGCCACCGATGTCGGGTTCGTGAGCGTTGATATCTCTGGCGCCACCATTGACGGTGACACCTGGTCGGTATCGAGTGCACCGACACTCCTCACCGACGAGGGTGCGGAAGCGTTTGGCACCTACCCCGCGGGAGAGCCGTTTGACCCGCTCGACCTCACGGTCGACGTCACGCCAGGGTGCTTCGCCGAGGGTCCGTCGGGTGCGTGGTTTCTGGGACTGGGCCTGGGCTCTGCCGTGACAGTCGGGGTGGCTATTGTTCTGGTGCGTAGATGGCGCGGGCGAGAGCGTCCACTATCTGCGGAGTCCTAGGGCCAAATCCCAAGACTTCCGTGTCGGCCATATCGACAAACCGCCGATTCTGACCGGCCGTGGTCAGCCCGATGGCGGGTTTGAGCTCCACTAGGCTCTCGACTCCTCCGACACTCTCCAGACCCTTGCTCATCACAAGAATCAGGTCAGGGTTCGCAGCAATCAACGCCTCATCGGTGACCGGTCGCAATCCTTCCCAACCGATTTCGCCGGCAACATCAATTCCCCCCAGCGCACGGACTAAATCTCCCGCGCCGGATTCGTCGCCAAAGAGGTAGTAGATGCCGTTTGAGCCCCGCAAATACAAAAACACCATTCGGAGTTTGTCGTCCCGGTTGGTGGGAGTGTTGGCCTGAATGGTGGCGGTCACCTCGTCGATATCGGCTGTAATGCGCTCGGCGAGNAGTCNCCCCCGTTCGGGAACACCGAGNACGTCGGCCACGCGACGTGCTTGCGCGGCGGGTTGTCCAAGACCCGCGGGCTCTCGAATAAACACGAGGGGAATTCCTGCNTCTCGCAGCTGCAGCATCACGTCAATCGGTCCGACCGTGCCGTCGGTGAGGATGAGGTCTGGCCGGAGAGCCANGACGGCCTCGGGTGAGATGGCGTGCCCGGTTCCGGTCACCACCGGGATGTCCTCGGCACCGGGAATTGTCGTGGAGATGTCCCGNCCGACAAGCCGGTCGCCGTAGCCAAGTCCCCAGAGTGTCTGGGCCAGGGAGCCTGCGAGATCGACGGCGATGATGCGCTCGGCACTTTGCACGGTGACCTCGACGTCNCCGGCNAGGTCATTAGACACCGCGGTGACCGGAAGGACCGGCTCTGGAGCGTCGTCGGTGAGTGCCGGAACAGAGGCGTTATCGAGGATTGCGGTGGAGGGCCCGATATGTGACTTGGGATCGTCGAGCCAGGCAATCTCCGCCAGAGGTGTGCTGGCGGCCANCGTCAGGTCGGTGTCTGTAGAGCCCTGGTAGCTCCCTGGTTGGCACGCCACGAGTGAGACCACCAGAGCGGTGATGAGTAGTGGCGGGAATGGTCGGCGCGACACCCGAACAACCCCTTTCACAGTGCTCCCCAGCTTACGCGCGCCGCCTGAGCATCCGGGTGGGTGCGACCTATCATTGGGGGGATGGTCGCCTCGTCTGCTGAATCCACGGCATCTTCGCCGGAGCCTCTGAGTGAGGCCGATCGGGTGTTGCTGGAGTGTGAACGTGAGCACTGGGGGTCGGCTCCCGGCAAAGAGGCAGTGGTCTGGCGGACCTGTCGTTTGAGCCTTCCCGCCTATTACCAGAGGCTCTATCGCCTCTGCCAGACGCCAGAGGCCATCCACTACGACCCGGTGTTGGCCAGACAGATTGTGGAATCAGCCGACCACGTGACGGCCAAGAGGGTCCAGCGCACCCGACCCAGCCAGGAGGACCGGCGTGGCTAAACCGTCGCGGTTTCTTCCCGATCGTTTCGACGAGATCGAGCAGCAAAAAGGATATGTCGGACTTCGGCGCGTGCGCCGGCCGGCCACCTACTGGCTTGTGCCCGTCGGCATCATCGTCGGCGTCAGTGCCGTGCTCACTGCAGCTGGGCTGTTTCTGGTCGATCGCTCCGATGATTACCTCGAGCTTTCCCCGGAGGAGATCGCCCTCGAGACACCGGAGCCAGAACCAGAACCTGAACCAGAGCCGGAGCCCGAACCCGAGCCCGAGGTTGTCGAGCCGATTGTGAATCCGTCGACCGATGAAATCGAGGGGCTCACCCTCACCGTGTTGAACGGCACCTCAACCGCCGGTCTCGCGGCAAGCGCGGGGGAGCGTCTGGATGCGGAGGGCTGGCCCGAGCAAACACTGACGAATGCCGACAGTCAAGACGTTGAGACCAGCCTGGTCGCGTATTCCTCGGATGAGGACGAAGCTCTCGCGCGCGGAGTGGCACAGATTCTCGGCATTTCCGAGGTCATCGAAACCGATGACTATCCCGGGGCGCGAATCACCGTGTTACTGGGAGCCGACTATTCCCAGGATTGAGAACTCCCGCAGGTAGTGTGAAGGAAACCAGGGGGGTGGCCATGCGGCAGAGGCGAGAGCTCGGAGCCCTTGCGCTTGCGGGGCTGTTGGCACTGGGTGCCTGCGCGCCCGCAGCAGACGATGCCGCCGACACCGGTGTCGGTGAGTCCGAAGAGACCACTCCCGACACGGGAGCGGACATCGAGATTGATGCCGACCTCTGGCCGTTAACGGGCTCCGCACGGGGAGATGGGGATGCGTCACTGCCGTCTCTCGCGGCCAAGATTGACAATGCTCCGATGGCCAGGCCCCAGGTCGGTCTGGACCGCGCCGACATTGTTTTCGAGGAATTAGTCGAGGGCGGGCTCACTCGGTTTGTGGCCATCTGGCACTCCGACGTCCCNCCAGAAATTGGACCGGTGCGCTCTGTGCGTCCCATGGACCCCGACATTGTGAGTCCATTCGGGGGCATCTTGGCCTATTCAGGAGGCCAGCAGCGGTTTATTGAGGCGATGCTGGATGCTCCGGTCGCCAGTGCCATTAATGGCCAAAGCGACGTGGAGGACTTTTTCTACAGGACGAACGACAAAGTCGCACCCCATAACGTGATTGTCCGCGCCCCAGAACTCGTCGCCTATTTCCAAGACCGCGACGGACCAGGACCCCAGTTCAACTATTCAATTAGTGCCGAGGAATCCAGTGCGGTGACGTCAGGAAATCCACTGAGCGGCGTTCGTGTCGGGTTTAGTTCGTTTTCTTCTCCGACGTGGACGTGGTCGGACGAGCAGGGTGCTTTTCTTCGCACCCAAACCAACGGCGCGCCCGACATTGCCTCGTCGGGGGAGCAACTCTCTGCCGACAATGTTGTGGTGNTGGAGGTGCGGATCGACGTCATCCAAGATATTCCGACGACCCAGTTGGTCAATAGTGGCTCGGGCGTCGTGGCGACCGGCGGCAGTCTCCTGGAGGTCGAGTGGTCAAAGGCCACGNCGGAGTCGCCGATTGAGCTCACCGATGCATCGGGTGCGCGTGTCTTGNTGGCGCCTGGTCAGACCTGGGTGGAGTTGATTCCCGATGACCAGTCGGGTGTGCCCGCTGGCAGTATCACGATCGACTAGACACCCTCGGCGTACTTGCACTCTCAGCCTGAGAGTGCCAAAATCAATTAGCACTCGCTATTCGTGAGTGCAAATTGCTGACTCACCCTAAACGTCCAGGAGGGACGAGAAACTGACATGGCAAAACTAATTGCTTTCGATGAAGAGGCCCGTCGCGGTCTCGAGCGCGGACTCAATGTCCTCGCCGATGCCGTCAAGGTCACCCTGGGGCCCCGCGGCCGCAACGTGGTGCTCGAGAAGAAGTGGGGCGCCCCCACCATCACAAACGATGGTGTCTCGATTGCCAAAGAAATCGAGCTCGAGGACCCCTACGAGAAGATTGGCGCTGAACTCGTCAAAGAGGTCGCCAAGAAGACTGACGATGTCGCCGGTGACGGGACAACCACGTCGGTGGTTCTCGCCCAGGCGATGGTTCGCGAAGGTCTGCGCAACGTCGCAGCTGGTGCCGACCCAATTGCTCTGAAGCGCGGAATTGAGAAGGCCGTCAACGCCATCTCTGACCGCCTGCTGAGTGGAGCAAAAGAGGTCGAGACCAAGGAAGAAATTGCCGCGACCGCGTCGATTTCTGCTGCTGACCCTGCCATCGGTGACCTGATCGCCGAAGCCATTGACAAGGTCGGTAAGGAAGGTGTGGTGACTGTTGAAGAGTCCAACACCTTCGGCACCACCCTGGAGCTCACCGAAGGAATGCGCTTTGACAAGGGCTACCTCTCGGGCTACATGGTGACTGACCCCGAGCGTCAGGAAGCGGTCTTCGAAGACCCCTACATCCTGATCGTCAACTCGAAGATCTCCGCGATCAAGGACCTCCTCCCGGTTGTGGACCAGGTCATCCAGGCGGGCAAGCAGATGCTGATCATCGCCGAGGACGTGGAGGGCGAAGCCCTCGCCACCCTCGTGGTGAACAAGATCCGTGGCATCTTCAAGTCGGTNGCCGTGAAGGCTCCTGGCTTCGGAGACCGCCGCAAGGCCATGCTCCAGGACATCGCGGTGCTGACCGGTGGTCAGGTCATCAGCGAGGAAGTGGGCTTGAAGCTCGAGAACACCACTCTCGACATGTTGGGACGCGCCCGCAAGGTCGTCGTCACCAAAGACGAGACCACGATTGTGGAGGGTGCAGGAGANTCCGACGCCATTGCTGGTCGGGTCAAGCAGATCCGCCAGGAAATCGACGCGACTGACTCCGACTACGACCGCGAGAAGCTCCAGGAGCGCCTCGCGAAACTCGCCGGTGGAGTNGCAGTCATCAAGGCTGGTGCCGCCACTGAGGTGGAGTTGAAGGAGCGCAAGCACCGCATCGAAGATGCCGTGCGTAACGCGAAGGCTGCTGTGGAAGAGGGAATCGTCGCCGGTGGTGGCGTGGCCCTGATCCAGGCTTCGGCCGACGCGCTAGCCAAGCTGAAGGTGCAGGGCGAAGAGGAGACCGGCGTGAACATTGTGCGCGTCGCCATCGAAGCCCCGCTGAAGCAGATTGCCTTCAACGCGGGACACGAGCCCGGTGTTGTGGTCGAGCACGTTCGCGGACTCAAGGAAGGTCACGGTCTGAACGCCGCGACCGGTGAGTACGGCGACATGCTGGCNGCGGGCATCGCAGACCCGGTTAAGGTNACCCGTTCAGCTCTGCTGAATGCTGGTTCGATTGCCGGANTGTTCCTGACGACCGAGGTCGTTGTGGCAGACAAGCCGGAGCCGCCGGCTCCCGCCCCTGCTGGCGACCCCAGNGGAGGAATGGACTTCTAAAGTCTGAACACGTAACGGCAAAGGGGGCGACNGTGTCGCCCCCTTTTGCTATCTCATAAAGAGTTGCGTGTTTTGCTGTTCGAGTGCTTCGTAGTGCTGGGCGACCTGACTCAGAGTNTGNGTNAGACCNATCAGTTGNGTTTCAACCTGGGTGTGCGTTNCACGCCACTGCATNAGGANATCCTGGAANGCTGTGGCNGCGCTACCGCCCNANGAGGACTGCAGCGATTGCAGTTGTGAGGTCAGNGTNTGAATNTCGCCTTGAACTCGGGCAATAGTGGCCGTGGCGCTCTGGGTAGCGGCAAAGACAGCGTCGCTGTCGACGAANTAACGGGTCATGANAGTCCTCTTNTCGNTGGCGTGNGACNGACACCNCAGGACAGGGCGCGTACCCGAGAGCCATACGTTGTCGGGCTGTGGAGAAAAGCGTGTTGTTACTCCGGGGGGACAGGAGGCAGGGAGACGACAAACGTGGCGCCGCCGCCCGGCGTATCGGTGACGTCGACGGTGCCGCCGTGCCGGGCCACAATTCCCGATACAATCGCCAGTCCGAGGCCCGAGCCCCCGGTTTCCCGGGCTCTGGAGGTATCGGCGCGCCAGAACCGTTGGAAGATTTTGTCTCGAATCTGTGGTGGCACCCCTTCACCGTGGTCAACGACACGGATAATGCCTCGCTCTGGATTGTCCAACCAGTCCACCTCCACCTCAATCGGTGAGCCCGCAGGACTAAAGCGCCTGGCGTTTTGCAGAAGGTTGGTCACGACCTGGCGTAGCTTGTCCCCATCGGCAGTGATGTGGACGGCATCATCGCTTAAATCTGCCCGCAGATGCCAGGTAATCTCACGACCCGGGTCAATGGCTGACGCATCTGAGGCTTGATCGTGTGCAATCTCAGCGAGCGACACTCGCTCAAGGTTCAGCGGTTTGGCTTCGTCCAGGCGGGCAAGCTCAAGCAGGTCGGTGACCAGGGTTGTCATCCGATCGGCTTCTTTTTCAATCCGCTCCATCGCCTGGCGCACCTCATCGTCGGTGGACAGCGCCCCCATTCGATAGAGCTCGGCGTAACCGCGAACGGAGACGAGCGGTGTTCGAAGCTCGTGCGAGGCATCTCCGATGAATCGGCGCATTTGCTCGATCGTGTCCGCGCGGTCGGCAAACGCGCGGTCGATGCGAGAGAGCATCGAGTTGAGAGACCGGGTCAGACGCCCCACCTCGGTATTGGGTGTGCTGCCGCCGAGGCGCTGGGAAAAATCGCCACCGGCAAAACGGGCGGCTGTTTCTTCCACCTCTCGTAGGGGACGGAATGTCCGACCAATTAAGACGCGGGTGAGGGCTGCGCTGAGCACAACAACAACCAGGCTGAAGGCAAGAAAGACAGAGGCAAACGACCCCACCACCCGCCTGGATTCCTCTAAGTCGATTCCCACGGCGAGTGTGGCGGGGAGGGTTTGGCCCGTTTGGGCGCTCACGATGTTGAGCCGGTAGGTCATCACCCGCCAACTGGTCTGGCCGTTCAAACTCTCGAGTGTCAACGGTTCTTTGGCGTCACTGACCACGCCGAGGCTTAATCGGGACACATCAGGCCCGTATTGCTCGTCGTCTCGGTCGAGGTTGGAGGCAAGAATCGTGCCGGTGGCGCTCACCGCAGCGATATAGAACTCGTTGGACAAGCCGTTTGCGCGCGCTCGGTCGAAGTCGTTGAAGTCGAGAGTGTTGAGAAGACTCGGAAGCTCAGTGGCCGCTTCGTCGATTTTGCGGTCTATTTCTTCGGTGAGGTAGCGCTCGATGGACACGACTGTGCCCACACCGATCACCATCAGTCCGATGGTGACGATCACCACCGTCACACCGGTGATTTTGTTGCGCAACGAGGTGGCATCCCACCAGCGCTTCAGCCTCTCGTACATCGCCAAGGAGACTACGCGGTGAGTCGGTTAGACCTTTGTCTTCAGCATGTAGCCAAACCCGCGCTTAGTTTGAATCAGCGGCTCCTCGGTGAGGGGGTCCAGCTTGCGACGGAGATAGGAGACATACGACTCGACAATGCCGGCGTCTCCGTTGAAGTCGTACTCCCAGACGTGGTCCAAGATTTGGGCTTTCGACAGAACCCGGTTGGGGTTCAGCATCAGATACCGCAGCAGTTTGAATTCGGTGGGGCTCAGCTCCACGCTGTTGCCTTTGACGATGACTTCGTGGGTGTCCTGGTCCATTTCGACCTCGCCCACTTTGAGAG
>NHEZ01000040.1 GCA_002172585.1 Cellulomonadaceae bacterium TMED98
GCTTGAATCCCACACTCTCGCCGCTAATGGCATACCAATCCCTGACCGCTTCGAGCATCACGACAGACACCGGCAGGGTGGCAGCGGGTTGCACTTTCCCGGTCGAGGTCTTGATGAAGTCCGCACCGGCCAATATCGCCAACCAGCTGGCCCGCCGGACATTGTCGAGAGTGTGTAGCTCGCCGGTTTCCAGAATCACCTTCAAGTGCGCGCTCGAACCGTCTGTTCGCCGGCAGGCCGTTTTCACCTGGACAATTTCGTCGAACACCTGCCCAATCCGACCAGACAGGAACGCTCCCCGGTCAATCACCATGTCGATTTCATCGGCCCCGGCGGCCACCGCGTCCTCGGTGTCGGCCAGTTTCACTCGCATACTGGCCCGCCCCGAGGGAAAAGCAGTCGCCACAGCAGCCACCGCCACCCCGGAGGGGTCGTGTCGGATATGACGCGGACCAAGAGCTGCCACCACATCGGCCACGCAGTCACCGTAGACGCAGACCGCAGCCACGGAGGGCGCGGACGGGTCCATGGGGTCGGTATTCAGGGCTTTTGCGGCCAATGTCCGGACTTTTCCGGGGGTATCGGCGCCCTCCAGAGTCGTGAGATCCACCATCGATATTGCGGTGTCAAGACCCCACCGCTTGCTCTCGGTCTTAATAGACCGGCTTTGGAAATGGGCAGAACGTTGGGTCGCGCCAATGGTGTCAACCGGCGGCAGACCCTGGAGATAACGGCTCAGGGCCTTTTCACTGAGCTCTCCGCCCAGAGCTTGAGTGGCGCGGGGGGTCGCCGTCACGGCCGTCGACACTGCCATGTCACCTTCTTTCCCCAAAAATCTCGTGTCTGTGAGCGTAGTCGCTACTGGTCCGTTGCGGAGGAGTGGACCTGATCCAACTCGTCTTCCACAATCTGTTCCCTAGCCAACACCCATGCGGCGGGCAACACCAAAGCGGTGAGTGTCGCCAATAACAACAGGCTGGGCTCCCAACGCCCAGTGAGCTGGAACAACACTCCGGTCACGATGGGACCAATTCCGGCGAAGAGATAGCCCACCGTGTTGACAAAACCGCTGACGTTTGTGGCCATATGGGGTGTGCGGGTACGCGCCCCAATCAATGCCAGGGACATCGAAAACGTCAGTGTGCCAAGGGCTGCCAACACGGTCCACACCAACGGGGCGAGGGTGGGTAGGAAGACCAGCCCCACATATCCACTCACACTGCTCACCGCTGCCACAATCACCAGTCGGGAGGGCCACNGGGGCCTCACGGCAAGCAGTGGAATGGTCAGCGACATCGGCAGGCCCATAATCGAAAAAAGCGTCAGGGCCAGNGCGGCTTCGACAGGTGTGGCACCGGCCTGGTCGATCAGCACCGGAGGCAACAGGGCAAAGATTGANTAGGCNCTGAGGCCAGAGGCCGCGAAAATCAGGGTGATCGCCCGGACNGTGGGNGAACGGGTCAAAGCCCCCAGTGACGGAACGGCGGGAAGGGCGTCGAGTGAGGCGCGTNTCTCNCGGGCTNGNCGCCNGGTAAGCGGGAGCAAAATCAGCCAGGGAATANTCGCCACNGCGCTCAACACGGCCCAACTGCCAAGNGACACCCGCCAACCAAAACCATCTGCCAGCCACAGGCCTACTCCGGCCGGCAGGGCCGTGGAAATGGCCATGGCCGTCGAATACAGCGCCGTCACGCGCCCGATTGCCTGTGGCGCGTAGAGCTTTACCAGCCCCGGCAGAATCACGTTCAGCGACCCCACGCCCAACATCAGCGCAATCGTGGCCAGAAAAAGCCCCAGGTACACGGGGGCAAGACCGCGTGCCAGGTGCGCCAGTGCGGTGACGACTGCGACCGCAACGGCAACACCCTCAAGCCCGAAACGACGGGCAAGACGCGGGGTGTAGAGACCGGCGAGGGCATAGGCCAGCGGTGGAATGGTTCCCAGAAGCCCTAACCACACACCATTGAGTGGAAGATCAAGCTCGATTTCCCCGGCAATCGGGGACAAAGCGGCCACTCCGGTTCGACCGCTGAGGGCAAGAATCAGAATTCCCGCCACACCCAGCCAGGTGGCACTCCGGCGGTCAAGGCCGCCGGATACCTCCGGACTCACGAGCCCAGGACCTGTCGGATATGGGTCGCGTCGAGGTCCATTTGGTGAGCGAGGGCTTCTGCGTCAGAAAACGCCTGCATCGCTCGGACGTAGTCGACAAATTCCACGGTCATCGTCTGGTCATAGAAGGTGTCTGAGACGTCAAACACATGGGTTTCCACCACGCGCTGCTCGAGGTCGCCAAAGGTGGGATTCACCCCGACAGATGTCATGGCGGGAAGACGCGTCCCTGAAATGGTGGCATAGGTCGCATAGATCCCGTCGGCAGGGATCAGGCCCTCGACCGGGTTTGCCAGGTTAGCTGTCGGCCAGCCCAAGTCCCGGCCGCGGTGCAGACCGCCGACGACCGTGCTTCGCACACTGTGGTGCCGGCCGAGGAGCGACGCCGCAGCAGCGACGTTTCCGTCGTTGAGCAGGGCCCTGATCCTGGTGGACGAGACTCTCTCGCCCCCGTCTTCGACCACGTCTTGGCAGGTTTGCACGGCAAACCCGAGCGTCTCGCCGGCTGCGGTGAGGGTCTCGAGTGACCCCGCACCCTCGTGGCCATAGCGGAAATCCCTCCCCACCAACACATTGGTGGTCCCCAAACCGTCGACCAGAATCTGGCGGACGAACTCTTCGTGGGTGAGATCAGCAAAGTCGTGGGAGAAGGGAATCACGGCCACTCGGTCTACGCCTGCCTGACCGAGAAGTTCGACCTTCTGCTGAACACTCACCAACTGCTCTGGAGCACTCTCTGGGTCGAGGGTGGCCCGGGGGTGGCGGTCAAAGGTCACCACGGTGAGCTCGNTGCCTTTCCCCATCTCCGCCAGAGAATCCAGGACGCGCCGATGGCCCAGGTGTACCCCATCGAACTTGCCAATGGTGACCGCGCGCGGTGCGGTGGCACCGGGCAGATCCTCCAGCGTCCAGGTCACCAGCGGTGAGCCGTTCATGCGGCCACCTTCTGCCCGGCCCGCCGGAGCCACCAGAGTCCGACAAACGGCAGGACCAACGGAATAAANAGATACCCCTGGCCATAGCGCGACCACACCGTGTCGGCGGGAAACAGGTCAGGGCGAAGAACACTGAGAGTGCCAATGACGAGAACGCCGATTGCTTCGATCACAAGCGCGGCGATAGCCACCACGCGNCTTCCCTGCCGGACGTGNGTCATCAGGCCAATGGTCGCGACGAGGTAGACCACGGCTGCCACAGCGCTTAAGAGGTAAGCAAGTGGCGCCTCCTCGAATTTGGTCGCCAGCTGATAGCCAGAGCGCCCAAGAGCAGCGAGAGTGAGCACGATGTAGACCCACACCAGCACGGTGAAGCCGCCACGCCGGGAGGCGGTATCTGCTGCCACGCTCTAGTCCTTTTTCTTCTCAGTCTCGCCCGACAGCGCCATGATGAACGCGTCCTGCGGTACTTCTACCCTGCCGACCATTTTCATCCGGCGCTTACCCTCTTTTTGCTTTTCCANGAGTTTGCGTTTTCGGGTGATATCCCCGCCATAACACTTGGCGATGACGTCTTTGCGGACCGCTCGAATGGTTTCCCGGGCAATAATGCGGGCGCCAATAGCCGCCTGAATCGGGACCTCAAACTGTTGCCGGGGAATCAAATCCCGTAATCGCCCCGTCATCAAGACGCCGTAGGCGTAGGCCTTGTCTTTGTGGACAATCGCGCTAAACGCGTCGACCCGGTCCCCTTGGAGAAGAATGTCCACCTTCACGAGGTCTGCCTCGTGCTGCCCGGAAGGCTCGTAGTCGAGGGAGGCATAACCGGCTGTCTTCGACTTCAACTGGTCAAAAAAGTCAAACACGATCTCTGCCAATGGAATCGAATACCGGATTTCCACCCGGTCCTCGCCGAGGTATTCCATGCCAAGCAAGTTTCCCCGCCTCGATTGACACAGCTCCATAATCGTCCCGACATAGTCTTTCGGCGCCAGAATGGCCGCATTCACCACCGGCTCTTCGACGACGGCAACACGGCCGACGGGAAACTCGCTGGGGTTCGTCACTTCCACGTGCTCCCCGGTATCGAGCTTCACGTCGTAGACCACACTCGGGGCCGTGGCAATGAGGTCAATACCGAACTCGCGCTCGAGCCTCTCCCGGACAATCTCTAAGTGCAACAGCCCTAAGAACCCACAGCGGAACCCAAACCCCAATGCCACCGAGGTTTCTGGCTCATAGACCAGAGCCGCATCGGAGAGCTTCAATCGGTCCAGTGCTTCGCGCAGGTCGGGATAGTCGCTGCCATCCAGCGGATAGAGGCCTGAGAACACCATGGGCTTTGGCTCGACATAGCCCTCGAGGGCTTCTGTGGCGCCAGTCTTCGCGATGGTCACGGTGTCGCCGACCTTGGATTGACGCACGTCTTTCACCCCGGTGATGAGGTATCCCACCTCCCCCACGGCGAGACCTTTGGACGGAACGGGCTCCGGGGAAATCACCCCAATTTCCAACAGTTCATGCTCGGCACCGGTCGACATCATCTGAATGCGCTCTTTGGGCGCCAGATGCCCATCGACCATTCGGACATAGGTCACCACTCCGCGATAGGCGTCGTAGACCGAGTCAAAAATGAGGGCGCGGGCGGGTGCGTCGTAATTGCCCACCGGCGGGGGAACCCTTTTCACTACAGAGTTCAGCAGCTCTGCCACGCCGTCGCCTGTTTTTCCCGACACTCGAAGGATGTCGTCTGGCTCGCAGCCAATGAGCTGCGCGAGCTCGGCGGCGTAGCGGTCTGGTTCGGCAGCTGGAAGGTCAATTTTGTTCAGGACCGGAATGATTTCGAGGTCGTTATCCAGGGCGAGATACAAATTGGCCAGCGTTTGCGCTTCGATGCCTTGGGCGGCATCGACTAACAAAATGGCCCCCTCACACGCCGCCAGCGACCGCGATACTTCGTAGCTGAAGTCCACGTGGCCGGGAGTGTCAATCATGTTCAGCGCATACATCTCACCGTCTGCCACCCACGGCATCCGGACAGCCTGGCTCTTAATGGTGATTCCGCGCTCACGCTCAATATCCATCCGGTCGAGATACTGCTCGCGCATCTGACGGCCCTCGACAATTCCCGTCAACTGGAGCATGCGGTCGGCCAGGGTGGACTTCCCGTGGTCGATATGCGCAATGATGCAGAAATTGCGCAGGCGAGCGGGTTCGGTGGCCGCAGGAGTCAACGGCACAGGGGATGCAGACATGTCGGAGTATTGTCCCACGCCCCACCACGTTGTGACTGAGCCCACCCGGTGGTATCGTTGCGGGTTGGCTGTGGGAGCAATCTCCGCCTAGATTCAGACCGAATCACTCTGTCTCGTACCCCGAGACTCCCTGACTTGCTGAGAGAAGAGACGTTACGTGGCGAATATTAAGTCGCAGAAAAAGCGCATTAAGACCAACGCGAAAGCAACTGAGCGCAATCGCGCGGTGAAGAGCGAGCTGAAAACCGTCGTGCGAGAAGCCCGCAAAGCGGTCAAAGCAGGCGACAAAGATCACGCCACGAAAGCTGTTGCGACGGCGTCGCGGAAACTCGATAAGGCCGTGAGCAAAGGCGTCATCCACAAGAACCAGGCGGCAAATCGCAAATCAGCGATTGCCAGCCAAGCCGCCAAGCTGTCCTAACGCCCCCGCCTGGCCACCAGGTCGACGACCCGCTCGAGCGAATAGTCGGGGTCCAGACCAAGTCCTTTCAAGGCGGCGTCCGTCTGGGCCACGTGCATGATTGCCGTGCCCAACCCGACTTCNTCCCAGCCTTGGAGCTGTGAACGGGCGCGTTGAACCTGCCACTGTTGCAACCCCAGCTCTTTAGCAATATCTCCCGGTGAGCCCGTCTGCCCCCCGACCCGGGCCATTTGGCGAAGGCTGTGGGCAAGGGCGGAAATAATCAACACCGGCTCCACGCCGGCGTGTAATGCCTGCCGCAAGCCAGCGAGCGCATCTCCGCGCCTGCCCGCGATCGCCATCTCTGCCAGTTCGAAACTCGTGGTCTCGACCCGGCCGCCGTAATACGTCGTGACAATCGTGCGGGTGACCGTCGCTTCTTCCCCGAGATCACCGGCGAGCTGTCCAATCGCTGCGGCTAATTCCGCAATATCGCTTCCCAGGGCATCAATCAGCACCTGTTCGGCGTCTGGCTCAATCCGCAGTCGGTGGGCACGCGCCTCGTGACGCAAAAACTGCACGCGATCCCGGTCTGACTTGATTTCCGGGACACTGACGACGAGCCAGTCTGGGCCGTGGGAGCGAATCAGATCGAGAGCTTTTTTCCCCCTCACTCCTGAGGAGTGGCGGACCACCAGCGTCACTGCGGGGTCCGGGGCAGCGAGATAGTCCAACAGGTCTTCCAACACTCCGTCGGTGGTTTTTTCGAATCCCCAGACGGTGACCAGTCGGGGTTCTCCAAACAGTGAGGGGCTCACTGCCTGGAGAAGGTCTCCGGAGCCCGCGGCTGGAGCGTCGATCTCGACCGTTTCTAGCTCAGGGCTCGCCGATCGAAGGCGTTCGTGCAGGACACGTAGGGCTTTATCCGCCAGAAAGGCCTCTGGCCCAGACAGCAAAATAACCGGCGCTTCTCGAATCCCTGACCAGGGAACGTCTTCGGTTTTTCCTGCCATGGTCCCTCCTCCAGGAAGCCTACTGTCGTACTTCGCGCCAGATATGAATCTCGCCCTGGTCTCGGTGCAGGGTGACAATCCCGTCTCGATCACTGCGCACAATGGTGGCTCCGCGGGCACCCACCATCTCCAGTGTCCGCGGGGCGGGATGCCCGTAGTCGTTATCAGCCCCGACACCAATGAGTGCTATCGGGGCGTCCAAATCGGCATAGAGCTCTGCGGATTGATCGGGTGAGCCGTGGTGGCTCACTTTGACAATGTCGGGCTGCAGCCCTGCCAGCCTCGGCCGAAGCATTCGTTGTGCACGCTCACCAAGATCCCCCAGCGCCACCAGAGACAGCGCCTCGGTCGAGGGGGTTCGAGGAGAAAACACCACGACCACGCTCGAGTCGTTGCCAGGTGCGGACAGCCCCCGGGCTCCAGGCCACACAATGTCAAGGCGGTAATCCCCGAGAGTGACCTGGTCCCCCTCGGTCACCGGTTGGATAGTGGCCCCGGCGAGCCGGAGGGATTCCAGGCGCTCTCGATCCTCGGCGTTATCTGGTGGTCCGGTCAAGACGGTGCCAACCTGTCCTCGAAACACGTGTGTTTGGCCCACGTGGTCTCGGTCAAAGTGGGTCAACACCAGAATCTCCACGCTGGTCACCCCCAACACCTGGAGACACCGGCGGAGTTTCTCCTCGTCGTCTCCGGTATCGACAGCGACCACGCCACTGGTCGTGCGCACCAAAAACGCATCTCCCTGTCCCACATCACATTGGGCGACCTGCCAGTGCTCAGGGCGGGTCAGCCGTGCCTCGATGGTGGGCGCAGAATCGGTCAGGATGACCGACGCGGCAACAGCTCCGGCGAGCACGAGAGCCACTCGAGGGCGACGACCCACAACAGCCCACCACACCAAACCGGTCACCAGACTCATCAGCGCTGCGCCCACCACCCCGGATACCCACGGAAGTTCTGCCGCCGGCCACGACGCCACGGTCCGAGCAATTGCGGCGATTCCCGCGGCAGGCCACCATCCGAGCCACGCCGCAAGGTCACCAACCACGGGCACGATCGCCCCTGCGACGCTGCCCACGAGCCCCAGCACAGTGACCAGTGGGGCGAGCGGTGTCGCCACGAGGTTGGCGAGCACGCCGTAGAGCGGTACGGTCGGCCGAAGCAAAATAATGACCGGTTGCACGGCGAGCTGAGCGACGAGAGGCAACGACACGGCCCAGGCCACCCAGGTCGGCAGGATCCGAGCGAGGACCCGTGCCATCGGCGATAGGCCGAGAACAATGCCTGCGGTGGCTAAAACAGACAGGACGAAGGCAAACTGCACACTCCTCCAGGGGTCCAACAGAATTAACAGCCACACCGCAAGCGATAACACCCCGATTCCCCGCGAGGGGCGTCCCGCGACGACGGCGAGCAGTGCCGCTGTCGCCATCACTGAGGCCCGCACGATGCTGGGCTCTGGTGTGACCAGAATGACAAAGCCGATCAGAGCCACGACACCGATGACGAGCCGCCACCAGATACCCCCGCCGTAGAGAGCCGTGAGAAAGACCACAATTCCAACGACGAGTGCNGAATTTGCTCCCGAGACGGCGACGAGGTGGGCAAGAGCAGACACCCGCATATCCGCCTCCAGCGANGCCGGCACCGCCTGAGTGTCACCGAGAGCAAGGCCTGGCAGCAACGCTCCCCCATCGCCCCCGCGCTCGACGGAGCGCTGAAGGAACGCTTCTCGCATCTGATCGGCCGAGCGAAAAAGGGGCCCTGCCTCGTCAATCACCCGGANATCGTCCGCAAACACACGCCAGGCGGCGGCGGAGAACCTCCCGGTTTCTTGGAGCGCACCCGACACCTCGAGAGTGGTTCCAGGAGGNAACCGGGTGCTGTGTGGTTCGAAAAAGACCCACACCGGTATCCGGGCCACCCGCCGGTCATCGACGGCNACAAGCGAGGCCTGAACAGCCCGGTCTCCTTCTGCCACGGTGCGGGCGGTCACCACGTGAACCACGTGCTCTGGAGAGGCTCCAGTGGAAGGAGGGATGGCGGCGCGCAGTTCGCCGTGCATCACAGTGNAGGCGGTGGCAAGCAGTGACAATAACCACATCACCGTCCACGACCGGTCTCGGCAGACCCGCCAGCACACAAGCCACGCCGCGCCAACCACGCCATTGACAGCGACGGCAAGCGACGGAGAGGCAATAGCCAACAGCACTTGTACAACGCTGACCAGGGCGAGAACTGGCAGCCTCAGGTCACTGCTTCGCACTAGGGAACGGCGACGCCCTGCAGGCGCTCCAGAGTGGCCTCTCCNATTCCAGAAACAGCCAAGACATCTTCCAGAACCCGAAAGGGTCCGTTTTCTTCCCGCCAGGCAATAATGCGCTCCGCGATGGCGGGACCGACTCCGGGGAGTTCTTGCAGTTGNGTGGCATCCGAGCGAGAGAGCGAAATCGGACCATCCGAGGAGCCGGCAGAAACCTCCTCCCCTTCCCGCGGAACTACGATGCGTTCGCCGTCAATCACGGGCCGGGCCAGGTTGAGCTGATGCACGGCGGACTGGGCTGTTGCACCGCCCGCGGCATCCACCGCATCAATCACCCGTGCGCCCTCCTCCAAGGTGACTAAGCCCGGGGACGCCACAGCACCACTGACNTGAATCACGACGGGCGCGGGCGCCTGAGCAACGACGGCAGTGTCACCGCNGCTCTCCTCCGAGACCACCTCGACTGTGTCGGTGCGACCGTTCCAGACCACTCCCCACGCCGCAAGGGCCACACCGACAACAGCAATACCGAGTGCGGCACTGACCCCGATTCGCCAGCGACGCGGTGCGCGAGGTGGCACGTCCGGTGACTGAAGCTGGTCGGGTTCGGTCTGATTGTCGATGGCGGGAAACTCCCACCGATCTGAAGGAGTGACTAACGCTTTCGCACCTGCCCATGTCGCCATGGCGGGACAGTGTCAGATCACCGCGCAGCGAAGGCAGGCAGGCACACAGAATGGGGAGTGGAGTGTTATCCCCGGTCCTGTGGACTAAATGAGTTGAATACTGACAACTTTCGGGGGCCGGACCACGACTTTGGCCACCTCGTGACCCTCCAAATAACTCGCAATCTGGGGCTCAGCCATTGCCTGCGCTTCCAATTGCTCCGCAGAGATACCGGGAGACACCTCGAGTTTCGCGCGCACCTTGCCGTTGATCTGCACGATCGCCACCACCGACTCCTCCACGAGCAATGTCTGGTCGGCTTCCGGCCACACCGCGTGCGCCACACTCGGTTCGTGCCCGAGCATTTCCCAGATTTCCTCGGCGGTATAGGGAGCAAAGAGCGACAGGGCCATCGCCACCGTTTCAGCCGCTTCCCGCACTGCGGGATCGGCGCCACCCGGGCCCTGATCCACCGTTTTCCTCGCTACGTTCACCAGCTCCATCAACCGCGCGACCGCGACGTTGAACTTAAACGACTCGATCAGAGCGGGCAGATCGTGAAGTAACTGGTGGGTCTGACGGCGAAGGCCACTGTCGCCGTTGCCAAACGCGATTCCAGGCTCCGAGCTCACGTCTCTGGCAAGACGCCACGCCCGCTGCAAGAACTTCTGTGAGCCCACGGGAGAGACATCGCGCCAATCAATATCGTCCTCCGGCGGCCCGGCAAAAGCCATCGACAACCGCACCGCGTCGACGCCGTAGGAGTCGAGCTCTTCAGAGAAATACACAAGGTTGCCTTTGGATTTGCTCATTTTGGCGCCATCCAAAATGACCATGCCCTGGTTCAGAAGCGACGTAAACGGCTCAGTAAACGAGACGTACCCCATGTCGAAGAGCACTTTGGTGATGAACCGGGCGTAGAGCAAATGCAAGATCGCGTGTTCGACCCCACCCACATACTGATCGACGGGAGCCCACTTTTCGGCTTCCTTCACGTCAAAGGCTTGGGTGTCGTCGTGGGGGCTTAAAAACCGGAGGAAATACCAGGAGCTATCGACGAAGGTGTCCATCGTGTCGGCATCCCGGCGCACCGTCTTCCCGTCAATCTCGGTCGTCACCCACGAGTCAATTGCCCCCAGTGGACTCGAGCCCTTCGGGCGAAGATCCAGCCCCTCACTGGGGGGAAGAGTGACCGGCAGCTGCTCGTCTGGAATCGGAATTTCGTTGCCGTCGTCGTCATAGGCAATCGGGATCGGCGTGCCCCAGTAGCGCTGCCGGGAGATCAGCCAGTCACGGAGCCGGTAGGTTTTGGTGGCCCGGCCGGTGCCCGCCTCTTCCAACAGCTCGATCATTCGGGTAATGGCGTTGTCTTTACTGAGCCCGTTAAGCGGCCCCGAGTTGATCATGCGCCCCGCCCCCGGCAGGGCCTCTCCGGTCGCCACCGGGTCCGTGAGCGTGTGATCCTGCTCCAGCATCTCTTCTGTCACCACAGGAATCGCGCCGGTAATGGGGGCCGTGACATCCACGACCACCCGGACGGGCAAATCATAGGTCCGGGCAAAATCTAAGTCGCGCTGGTCGTGGGCGGGAACAGCCATGATGATTCCCGTGCCGTAGTCGGCTAAGACGTAGTCGCCCGTCCAGACCGGGATCTTCTCGCCGTTCACCGGGTTAATCGCGAAGCGACCCAAAAACATGCCTGTTTTGTCCCGGGTCGCATCTTGGCGCTCAATTTCGGTGGCTTTTTGAACCTGCTCGAGGTAACCCGCGAACTGCGCCTTCACCTCATCACTGGAGCCCTCGACGAGCTGCGCGGCAAGCTCAGACTCTGGGGCGACGACCATAAAAGTGGCCCCGAAGAGCGTGTCGGGCCGGGTTGTGAAGACGGTAATCGTCTCTGGGTGCCCCTCGATCACGAAGTCCACTTCGGCACCGTGGCTCCGGCCAATCCAATTGCGCTGCATGGTCAAGACTTTTTGCGGCCAGCGGCCCTCCAACTGGTTCAAGTCATCGAGCAGCCGGTCGGCGTAGTCGGTGATTTTGAAATACCACTGGGTGAGCTTCTTTTTCACCACGACCGCACCACTGCGGTCGGAGGTGCCATCGGGTAGGACCTGCTCGTTGGCAAGAACGGTCTGGTCGACGGGGTCCCAGTTCACCCAGGAGTCTTTGCGATAGGCCAGTCCCCGCTCATACATCCGCAGAAACAACCACTGATTCCAGCGGTAATACTCCGGATCGGAAGTGTGGAGAACACGCGACCAATCAAACGAGGCCGCGTAGCGCTTCATCGAGGCGCGCTGTTGAGCAATGTTGTTATACGTCCACTCCCGCGGGTCGACCCCGCGCTGAATGGCCGCGTTCTCGGCCGGCAATCCAAACGAGTCCCACCCGATCGGGTGGAGGACTTGGAATCCGCGAAGCCGCCAATAGCGCGCCACAATATCGCCCAGCGCATAGACCTCCGCGTGACCCATATGCAGGTCCCCCGACGGGTAGGGAAACATGTCGAGGATGTATTTCCGGGGCCTGGTGTCACTGGGATCATCGACCGTGAAGGGTTCGGTGTCTTCCCAGATGGCCTGCCATTTGGCTTCGAGCTCGCGAAAATCGTAGGACTGACCGGTTTCGTCCTCTGGCTGGCTCATCCGCTCAAGAATACTGAATGGTCGACACGCCTAAGACCCCCAGCAGTTTGCGCGCCTTGTGTCCGACTTCGGCGATTTCCTCACCGGGCTCCGACGACCAGGTAATCCCGCCGCCGACTCCCACCTCGGCCACACCGTCTCGCAGCACAGCCGTGCGGATCGTCATTGCTAACTCAAGCGAGCCATCGGCACCAAGCCAGCCCCACGCCCCGGAATACACTCCGCGGGGGGCCTGCTCCATCTGCTGCAGAAGTGTCACCGCACGGTGTTTGGGAGCGCCCGTCATTGAGCCTGCCGGGAAAGAGGCTTCGATCAGGTCCACCCCGTCACAGTCGTCTCGTAGGACACCAGTCACGGTTGAGACCAGTTGGTGCACGCTGGAGTAGCTCTCCACCTCAAAAAGCCCCTCCACGGCGACCGAACCGGTGTCACAGACGCGGAGGAAGTCATTACGCATGAGATCCACAATCATCAGGTTCTCGGCACGCTCTTTCTCGCTCTGAACCAACTGATCGACGAACAACCGGTCTTCCCGTTCAGACTGTCCCCGCGGACGGGTTCCCTTAATCGGCCTGGTGACGGCTCGCCCGGAAGGGTCGAGAGTGAGAAATGTCTCGGGACTGGCAGAGACCACCGACACTCCCCCGAGGCGAAGAAGAGCCTGGTGGTGGGTGGGATGGGTGGCACGAAGGAGCTGGTGGAGCTCCCAATCACGCAGGCCGCACGGCACGCTCACCGAGGTGGTGAGACAGAGTTGATACACCTCTCCCTGCCGAATGGCCTCTCTGGCCTGGGAAATCAGCTCCCGATACGCCTCCGTGTCGTCTCGCCACGTGGCCTGCAGCCCCTCTGGGTGTACGGGTTCAGGAGGTGTGACGGGGGTAATGAGGGTGTCCTCCAGAGAATCCATCCACGCTTCGGTGTCGTCGTCCGCCCACGCCCACGCGGTCAGAGTCCCGGTGTCCTCGTCGACTTCGAGGGCCCGTCGCACCTCGACCACTCGCACCGGCTCGAGCGGATCTGTCCCGGAAATACCCATCGAATACTGGAGGGCGTCATAGGGAAGGACAACCATCACTCCGAGTGGGGACCCGGGAGGAGACGCCCGCCTCGCCCCAGCCCACACCTCCCGAAGCTGCTGCCAGGGGGAGCCGTGGATGGTCAGTAACTCGCCCGTGGCGAGGATGCTTCTGCCCGAGCCTCGATCTCCCCTGCTATCGGTCCAGATCGCCACAGATTCGTTCGCATAGAGGGTGTGAAAGACCTGTTCGGCTGTGGCCGTCACCGCGAGTGTTCGTGACACCACTGCGCTGTGCATAGCCTTTAGCCTAGGGCGATGGAGTCGTCCTACCGCTGGAATGGAATGGGCCTCGAGGCTGTCTCAACACGGCCGGTCGCCCCGGTCGTGGCCGCGGATTCCTGGTTGGTGCGGGATGGACACACGGTTGCACTGGAGCAGCATGTGGCGCGGTTTTCAGCAGCCGCAGGTGCTCCCCCCAATGACTTCTGGAAACACGTTGTTCAGAAAATTCCGCACGACGGCGACTGGTTTCCGCGGGTTGAGCGACTGGCAGAGGATGAGTCAGATGAGCTGTATGTCACCCTCCGTCCAGCTCCACAGCGCACCCAGACCGCCACGGTGTGGACCGCTCCGGAGGATCCACGGCTGACCCCANCAGTGAAGGGACCCGACCTGCTNCGGCTTGGNACACTCCGCGAACAGGCACAGCNNCACGGCGCCGATGAAGCTCTTGTTCTGGCTGGCGGATACGTGGCGGAGGGCGCCTACAGCACGGTCCTCGCGTGGTGGGAGGANCGAGGCGAAGTGTGGTCCCTGGACGCTCCGCGCGTGCCGAGTGTCACCGAGCAGGTCGTCCTCGAGCTGTGTCGGGCGAGGGGGCTCTCGACCCGGCTGGTCCCCGCCACGCCCACGGATCTTGCTGGGGCGGAACTGTGGATTCTCTCGGCGTTACACGGGCTGNGGCACGTCACGCAGTGGGTGGAGGGCCCCCCGGTCGCGTCTGTGAGCGCACTCCACNGTGAACTCCAGGAGGAGTGGTGGGGCTCTGCGGTGCCTCTGTAGGCCCTCTCACACAGGTTTTCTCCCCCTCCCCCGCTTAGACTCGGTCCACGATGAATGAGGTGCTCGACACCATCTTGGGTTTTGTCCAAGACATGGACCCGGTGGTGCGAACGGCACTGGCGGGGCTTGCCATCATGCTGGAAACCAGCGTCCTGATTGGCCTTGTCGTCCCCGGTGACACGGTCGTAATTGTCTCCGCGCTCGGTGCACAGGGCACTGTGGAGTACTTTGCCTTGGCAATCACCGTCATTATCGGTGCGCTAATCGGTGAATCCATCGGGTTTGGTATCGGTCGGTTCTTTGGACCCCAACTTCGGGCTAGTCGACTGGGCGATCGAATCGGTCAGCACCGCTTTGACGTCGCCGACCAGTTTGTCGACAAACGAGGCGGCGTCGCCGTGTTTGTCTCCCGGTTCCTCCCCATTTTTCACTCGCTTGTTCCGATGGTGGCCGGGCTCTCACAAATGCGCTACCGACGGTTCATGGCGTGGACGGCGCCTGCCTGCACGCTGTGGGCGTTTATCTACGTCAGTGTCGGGTCTGCCGCAGCGGGGTCCTACGACCAGCTAAAAGACCAATTCGAGTGGGCAAGCTGGCTTTTCCTGGGGATTATTGCCGGGTTCATTNTGCTGGTGCAGATTTCGAAGCGTCTCCTCACTCGCTTCGCAGAACACGAGGCAGAAAAGTAAAAGCGTGTGGGACCCCGCAGGACCCCACACGCCTTTATCTCTGAACTAGAAGCCGTTGGCGTCAAGCCATTCCGCCGCAATATCGGCTGACGACATCTGTTCTTCCGTGCTCTGCAGGTTCATCGCCACCAGCTCGTCCGCACTCATTGCCTCAGAAATCGGGCTAATTACCGAACCGATGTCCTCGGCCAGCTCGGCGTTGACGATGGGCACCAGATTGGACGCCAAGAAAAGCCCCTCGGGGTCGTCCAAGGTGACCAGTCCGTAGGCGGCAATCGCCGGGTTTCCGGCGCGTTTTTCCGCACCNTNTCAGGTCNCTGTGACCGAGNTGTTATGACAGNCCGTCGATGACAATCAGNCGGAANATNCGCCGNGCCTGGGTNANATATGCNCGGTCNCCCTTTGGCGTNTGCAGNAANGCACGAGCCANCAANCCATCNAGNGCGTCNAAGCCCGTCTGGAGAGCAAGCCGAGCCTCNGNATCAAACTTNGTNCCCAGCTGTTCAGAAAATTCNTCAANCATGACCTGTGCCAGATGCTGATTACCCATNCGGGCNTCGGTGACCGGNCGCAGGTCCAGGGGGTCGCCTACCCGAAGNGACCGATATCCCGGTTCGTTGCGAAACANGTCGACCAGGCAGTCAANGACCACATCGAGGCCTTCTTCCAACGTGGAGGGAGCGGCCGTGGAAATGTCGTTCTGCAATTTCTCGACTGCACGCTGAAGATTTCTCCCGGCCAGCGTTTGCAACATGGACAGCCGGTCCGGGAAATACCGATAGATGGTGCCGATCGAGGCACGGCTGCCTTCTGTCAGGGCTGCGGTGGTGAGCGTCTCCAGTCCGTGCTCTTGGACATANTCTGCGGCCGCATCCAGGATNAGAGTCACCCTCTTGGCGCTCCGGAGCTGAACAGGACTCACTCGGACCGGACCGTAGCCAGAAATTTCGTTCAGCTTGTCGTCACGACTACTCATGAACCGTCTTTCCTACTCACCAATCAACTGCTCAACATTACTTCACCACCGGACGGAAAGCGCAGTAGCTGTGGAGAAACCCCGACGGGTCACACCCCACCGTGGCCTGCTCTTCCCGCACGGTATCGACCCGGGCCGTCGATGGGCTGAGCGGGAGCTGATTAGGCTGGAGGCGTGGAGTCCCACGCGTCGACGAAGACTGAGGCACCCGCCATTCACCGCGCCGCTCGAATCGAAGACTGGTTCCAAGCCAGGNGGGTTCGCTCGTCGGCAAAACGCGGCCGTGTCCCCCAAGTGATTCCTTTTCGAGGCTACGGCTCCACCGAATCGATCCGGGNGTTGGCCCGCGTGGTGATGGCCGANAAACCAGANCCCTCTGAACCAACCNCAAAGAAAATCCGGGGGTGGCGAAGCTTCACCTCTCCCCCGGTGCCCTTTGCTGAAGTCAGCATTCGTGTCGATGGGCAATCGCTCAGGGTGCAGGCCGACCGCGGGGGTGTGATTGACAGCACCCTTTCGGTGTCGCTGGAGCCCGGGTGGCACGATATTTGGTTCCGGGTCGGTGATGGATTGGCCGTGCGNGGACGGGTGTTTGTGGTGGCNGATGACCAAAAAATCGGTGTCATCTGCGATGTGGACGACACGGTGATGGTNACNGCCCTGCCTCGACCGTTNCTTGCTGCCTGGAACTCATTTGTTCGGGACGAACNCGCNAGACGNCCNGTTCCCGGCATGGCGGTGTTGTTGGAACGNATNGTCCGGCAATACAACGGNTGNCCAGTGATNTATCTCTCCACCGGAGCGTGGAATGTGCANCCCACACTGAACCGTTTCATGAAACGGCACTTGTTCCCGATGGGCTCGCTCCTGCTCACCGATTGGGGGCCCACCACCGACCGGTTTTTCCGCAGTGGACTGCAGCATAAGAAGGACAGTCTTGAGCGGTTAGCCGAGGATTTTCCCCACATTAAGTGGATCATGATCGGTGACGACGGCCAGCACGACGAGGACCTCTACTCGGACTTTGCGATGAGCCATCCGGATAATGTCCGCGCGATTGCGATTCGGGAACTCCTCGCCCCCGAAGCTCTTCTCGCTGGTGGGCGCTCCCACCGGAATCGGACCGTCGATCCTGATGTCACACCCTGGGTGTCGGCATCAAACGGCGCCGGGCTCGCCGCCGAATTATCCAGACTCGGAGTCCTCGAGTGGCCTGGCCACTCCCCCGAGTGACAGACGTAACTCCACCAACCTGGTCGCGGAGTCGACGATGCGCTCCCGGGGAATCTCACCGCTCGACACGGCCTCCAGCACTGCGTCGATGGCGGTGGCCACGCGCTGCTCCGTCTGACCAAGGGTGAGTCCGCCGCTGTCGATCAGAAGATCTGCCCCAGCAGCAACCGCCCGAACAGTATTCGCGGCAAGGTCGGCATACTCATCCTCACCGGCATCCTCGAGCATCGACAGATCGTCAGTGACGATCACTCCTTGATAACCCCACTCGTCGCGCACAAGGTCAACCCATGCCGACGACAAGGACGCTGGCTCGCGGTCGACACTCTCGACGACGAGATGACCAAACATGAGCAGAGGGACCTGCTGGTCGCTTGCCAACCGGAAGGGCACGCCGTGGATATCCCGCCATTCATCGAAGCCGATGTCGGTCCGGGCAATCGTCTCGTGGGTGTCGTCGGTGGTAATGCCGTGCCCGGGGAAATGCTTCACCGTGGTCGCCACACCCTGGATCGAACCGTTGAGTGCCGCTTCCACATGGTCGAGCACCTGTTGGGTGTCGGTCCCATACGACCGGTCATGGATAAACGCGTCCTCGGCAGGACTCACGTCGGCGACGATGCCGAGGTTCACGTTTGCACCGACCTCGTAGACCAGCCCGTTTCGCTCCTGAGTGACCTCGAGAGTGTCGTCGAGGTCACCTTCTCCCAGTGCACTCGCGGCAGGAAATTCATCGGGTGAGAGTCGCTCGACAGCTCCGCCTTCTTGGTCGACCGCAATCAACAGGTCGATATCGCCCAATGTCCGCAGGGAGCTCACAAAATCACGAGACTGCTCGACATCGCCGGTGATGTTGTCTCCCAGTAATAAGAAACCCCCGACCGGGTAGTCGTCATAAAGCCCGGAGTGAAAAGACAGCGTGGCGTCTGGCACGTGCACCATAAACAGTGACGCGACTTGCTCTTCCAGACTCCACTGCTCAACAATTTCTCGCGCCGGTGACACCGACTCCACGTCTGTCGCGTCGAGCGGTGCTCCGGCGATATCGGGAAAGTCGAAGGCATCAGCTTGGGGAGGCGCTGGAGCCTCCGCTGTCTGCTGGTCNGGCAGTGGCGGAGAAGCGGTTAACGAGCCGGCGCAGGCGGACACAAGCCACACCACCGCCACCGCAATAGACGCCACGGCGGGGCGTCGACGGGTGGCCAGAGACGTCACAGAGCCCGGCACCCCTCCACGGTATCGAGCCAGGGCGGGTTTGCCGGGAAGCCCGCTGGTAGCGTGGCTTTATGGTCGATGCATCGTTTTTCCAGATCGGAGCGGTGCTGGGCCTGGCGCTTCTGGGAGGCTTACTGGCCAAGCTTCTGCGTCAGCCCGTGATCGTGAGCTACATCATCGTCGGAGTGGTGGGCGGACCGGCAGTCCTCGGATTGGTCTCCGCCGAAGAAGACGAGATCAAACTGCTGGCCAAGTTGGGCATCGCCATTTTGCTCTTCCTGGTGGGGCTCAAACTCGATATCCACCTCATTCGACAAATCGGACCGGTGGCGCTCGTCACGGGGCTGGGGCAAGTGATTTTGACTGCCGCTCTCGGCTTCGGCGTCGCGCTGCTGCTGGGCTGGGACCTCACCTCCGCGGTCTATATCGCCGTGGCGCTCACTTTTTCCTCGACCATCATCGTGGTCAAACTCTTAGGCGACCGGCGCGAGCTCGATCAACTGCATGGCCGCATTGCGGTCGGTGTGTTGATTGTTCAGGACATCCTGGTGGTCATCGCCATGCTGGCCATCGTCACTGTCGGTCAACCGGGCGAGCAGGCCTTGGCTTCCGATATTGCCCTGACTCTCGGCGGCGGTGTCGTGTTGCTCGGGGTTGTCGCGCTTCTGGCGCGATTCGTTCTGCCCCGGCTTCTGGAGTGGATGGCAAAAAACCAAGAGCTCACTCTCGTCTTTGGGGTCTCCTGGGCGGTTGCTCTGGCCGCGATAAGTGCCTGGCTCGGCCTGAGTATGGAAATTGGCGCGTTCGTTGCCGGTGTTGCTTTGGCCTCCACTCCCTACCGGGAGAGCCTGGGGGCTCGAATGGTGAGCCTGCGCGACATCATGATTTTGTTTTTCTTCATTGAGTTGGGCTCGTCTCTCACCCTGGAGGGAGCGCTCAGTCAACTCGTGCCCGCCCTGCTGGTCACGGTGATTATTTTGGTGGGCAAACCGGCGATTGTGTTGCTTGTGATGACGCTTCAGGGNTACCGCGCCACCGTCGCACTTCGCACCGGCCTCACGCTGGCACAGATCAGCGANTTCTCGCTGATTCTCATTGCNCTTGGCTTCTCGCTCAGCCAAGTGGGCGAGGANGTGGTCAGNTTGATCACGCTNGTCGCCATTTTCACCATCACNATNTCGACCTATTTCATCTCCTACCAGGACAAATTGGTCACCTTGCTCCACCCACTCATCCAGCCTCTGGAATCGCGGTTCACCAAAGGAGCGGAGGAGGACGCCCAACGCCACCCCTACGACGCCATCGTNATTGGTGCCGGACGGNTGGGCTCCGACATTGTTCGGGGGCTCCGGGGTGAGGGAGCAGAACTGTTGGTGGTCGACTTAGATCCTCGNGCGCTCAAGGGCGTCTCGTCCTATGGTGTGGACACGNTGTANGGCGACGCCGGTGACCCNGATTTCATCAAAGTNTTGCCTGTGCATGAGACAAAAACGGTGGTCTGTGCCGCTCCTGACCGCTCGACAAACCTCGTCGTCTTGGAGTCGCTGCAACGGTTGGGCTACGGCGGAAACATCTGTTTGACCGCGCTCGATCGCCAGACGGCCACCACCTTCGAGTCGTANGAGCGGGTCACCGTTGTCCGGCCGTTCCAAATGGCGGCGACCTCGATTGTCTCGGGNTTAAAAGACCGCCTAGACGCCAGCAGAACCTCCACAGANNACATGTAAGAAATACCCCTAGGGGTATGGTTATACTGNGTGCCACACGTCAGAAAGGTCTCACCCGTGAAAAAGCTTCTTGCCACCCTCGCCCTGATGCTGGGCGCCACCCTCGGACTCGCCGGATGCCAGGCGGCCGAACCCGTCGAACTCGGAGCTGACGCTGTGATTATTGACGTGCGAACCCCCGGTGAATTCGCCAGTGGCCACCTGGAGGGGGCGGTCAACATCGACGTCCAGTCTCCCGACTTCGCCGCCCAAATCATGGAGCTCGAGAAAGACGGCGAGTACTTCGTCTACTGCCGAAGCGGCAACCGGTCGGGCCAGGCCATCGCTCAGATGAACCAGATGGGCTTTCGCGACATGATCAACGGTGGCGGAGTGCAGGAAGCCTCCGACATGTCCGGCNTTTCTATCGTCACGCCGTAGCGCNGNACANCGNCGCCTANGCGGGAACTGTTTCCGCGACCANCTCGCGCACCATCGGAATGACCTTGGTGCCGTAGAGCTCGATNGANTGCATCAGCGTGCTGTGTGGCATGGGACCCGTGGAGTATTTATAGTCGAAACGGGAGGCACCAAGNGAACTAATTGCGCCCGCAATTTTGCGCGCCACTGTCTCCGGCGAACCNACAACCAGCGCNCCGTGGTGNACCTCATTGAGGTAGTGCTCTTTGGTCACGGGCGCCCAGCCNCGTTCCCTGCCGATACGGCCAAACATTTGCTCGTAGTGCGGCCACATTTCCTCAATCGCCTGCTCGTCGGTATCGGCAATATGCCCGGGNGAGTGCACACCAATCGGAAGCTGCGGGGTGCCCAGCTGGTCGAGCGCCCGGCGGTACAAATCGGCATAGGGAGCAAACCGCTCGTGGGGCCCNCCAATAATGGCGAGCATGAGCGGGAAACCAAACCGGGCAGCGCGCACCACCGATTCGGGGCTACCCCCCACCCCNACCCAGGTNCGAATGTGGCCANAGTGAGACTTCGGATAGACCTGCTGGTCACGAAGCGCAGGCCGTGTGGTGCCCTCCCACGTCACTGGCCCCTCCCGAAGGAGTTCTGCCAGGAGACTGAGCTTCTCTTCAAAGAGGACTTCGTAGTCCTGTAGCTGATAGCCAAAGAGCGGAAACGACTCGGTGAACGATCCGCGGCCGACAATAATTTCGGCACGCCCCTCGGACAGNGCATCGACTGTGGCAAAGCGCTGGAACACNCGGATTGGGTCATCTGAGCTCANCACCGTCACCCCGGAGGANAGCCGGATGCGAGANGTCTTGGTCGCAATTCCCGCCAGGAGTGTNTCCGGGCTCGAAATCGCGAAATCATCNCGGTGATGCTCGCCCANNGTGATCGCATCGACACCGACCTGATCNGCCAGAACAGCCTGGTCAACGACNTCCCGAATNACTTGGGCATACGGGGTGGGCTCACCCGATGGCTCGTGGGTTACATCGCCAAACGTGTCGATTCCCAGGTCAATGTGCTCGGTCATCTGCAGAGCCCTTCTNGTGGTGTGTCTGGCATAACNCCTNTNACNACCCGACTATTCCCGCTCCGAGTGGGAAAATACTGACAGGACGACTACGGNTGGAGCCGCTCGANGCTCCAGCCTGACNCCGCTCGGGTAAAACGGATNCGATCGTGCAGGCGGGAGCGCCTTCCCGCCCAAAACTCAATTGATTCCGGGCGAATGACNANCCCTCCCCACCGCTCGGGNCTCGGCACGTCGTCAACGCCGTCAAACNGNTGTTGCATCTNNGTGACTTTGTCTTCAAGGCCTGCGCGGGAGTCAATCGGCTGCGACTGGTCGCTCGCCCACGCGCTGATCCTGGAATCTCTCGGGCGAGACGCAAAATAGGCATCCGAGTCCTCCTCGGACACCTTTTCTGCCCGTCCTCGAATCTTGATCTGTCGNTGGAGCGAATACCAGGGAAACACTGCCGCCACAGCGGGGTTGGNCATAAGCGCCCGACCCTTCTGCGAGGNGTAGTCGGTGTAGAAGGCAAAGCCTTCGTCGCTCACNCCNCGGAGCAAGACGGTGCGGACACGGGGAGTCTGGTCGGCCTCCACCGTGGCGAGAACCATCGCGTTTGGNTCATAGATCCCCTCCCGATCGGCNTCNTCNAGCCACACCCGACACTGCTCGATGGGATNGCTACTGAGAGAGCCTTCTTCGAGGGGAATCTGNCCGTAGTCGGTGTGCCGGGAGAGTGGGTCGTCGGAGGAGCTCANCTCTCACGTCCCTTCTGGACGGANTTTCTNGGTGGACCTGAGGGGACTCGAACCCCTGACCCCCTGCATGCCATGCAGGTGCGCTACCAGCTGCGCCACAGGCCCAGAGNNNCCAAGATTACTACACGCCCCACGCCACTGCACTCAGTCGTNGNNNGGNACNGNGGTCTCTGGCANGTNCAGGGGAATGACCGGACAGTCCTTCCAGAGCCGCTCCAGGGCATAAAACTCGCGCTCGTCGTCGTGGAAGACGTGCACAATNAGCGCCCCAAAATCCAACAAAATCCACCGGCCATCCGATTTTCCCTCTCGGCGAAGGAGCTTCACTCCCGCTTCCAATAACTGTTCCTCAATCCCGTCGCCAATGGCTTTGGTGTTTCGCTCACTGCGTCCAGACACAATCAGAAACGAATCAGTCAGAGCCAACTTGTCACTCACATCAAGAGCGACCGGGTTTTCTGCGCCTTTTTCCCACGCCGCATGGGCGGCAACCTGCACGAGAGACCGTTCTGGGGATGGCGTCACGGAAGCGGCAGCGCAATCAAATCAGTCAGCAGCGCCAGGGCCAAGAGCCCCACCGCCGCCACCGCAAGAATCGCTGCCGAAAAGGCCATCGCAATCGAGCCCGCGCCCCAACGGGGTTTTTTAATCATGGGCTGGGCAATTTCCAACGA
>NHEZ01000041.1 GCA_002172585.1 Cellulomonadaceae bacterium TMED98
GAGGCATTTGGGTCATCTGCACGGCGTTCGACGCCAGCACCGCCACAATCGACCCGACCACGACAACACCGAGAATCCAGGCGATGTTGTTCAGTTCGTGAGAGAGGAACACGGTGGCGACACCGATGACGGCTCCGAGTGCTCCCAGAAGGTTTCCTCGACGGGCGGTCTTCGGTGAGCTCAAGCCCTTCAGGGCGAGGATAAAGAGGACAGCGGCGACAAGATAGGCAAGCGCCGTCACAACTGGGGTGAGGACAATCACTTGGCAGCCTCCTCAGTCGTTGCCCGGGGTTTGTTCTTCCCGGCAAACATCTGCAGCATCCTGTCGGTCACGACAAAACCGCCGACGAGGTTCACGGTCGCCAGCAGCACCGCAAAGAGCGCAACCGCGAGGATGAAGGCGCTTTCTGCTTGGCCGGCCACCAAGATGGCGCCCACCAAGATGATTCCGTGGATGGCGTTTGCGCCCGACATCAGAGGCGTGTGCAGGGTGCTGGAGACTTTCGAGACCACCTCGAAGCCCACAAACACCGAGAGCACAAAGAAGGTCAAGAGGTTCATGGCTTCCATGCCTAGGCTCCCTTCTTCTTCGGAGCGAGTGCCTCACGGGTTGGTTCGTGGCTAATCTCACCATCGCGGGTGAGGCAGGCTCCCGCGACGACTTCGTCCTCAAAGTCCGGCTGAATTTTCCCTTCCACGTTCATCAGCGCCAACAGGTTGGCAATGTTTTTGGCGTAGAGGCGTGAGGCGTCATAGGCCATCGTGGAGGGAACGTCTTTCATCCCGACGAGAGTGGCGTTTCCTTTGCCCCCCTGTACTTTCACGGGGGTGTCTTTCCCGGCCACTGACCCTTCGACGTTGCCGCCGGTTTCTGCCGCCAGGTCAATCAACACACTGCCTGGCTTCATATCTTTCATCATCGTCTTGGTGATGAGCCGGGGTGCGGGTCGACCGGGGATGGCCGCTGTCGTGATCACAATGTCGGCGGCGGTGACATAGGGAGTGAGTTGTTCCTGTTGGCGTTTTTGCCGGTCGGACGACAGTTCCTTGGCGTAGCCGCCCTGGCCGTCAGCTTGAGCATCCAGATCGAGTTCGATGAACGTCCCACCCATCGATCGGACCTCGTCGGCACTGGCGCTTCGCACGTCGTAGGCCTGGACTTTGGCGCCGAGGCGCTTCGCGGTAGCGATGGCTTGTAGGCCCGCTACTCCAGCACCCAAGACCAACACATTGGCAGGTGGCACAGTTCCCGCCGCGGTCATATACAAAGGCAAAAACCTCGGGAAGCGCATGGCGGCTTCTAACACACACCGGTATCCAGCGACGAGGGCTTGAGAGGTGAGCGCATCCATCGACTGGGCTCTGGAAATTCGAGGCACCAGCTCCAGGGCAAACGAGGTCACTTTTTTCTTCGCCAGTGCTTTCACCACAGGGCCCTCAGAGGCGGGGGAGCCAAGACCGACGGTGATGGTGCCTGCGGTCAACTTGTTCACTGTGGCGGGGCTCAGTGGCCGCACGTGGGTGAGCACGTCGACTTTCGACACATCAAGGGTCGGGACAATTTTGGCCCCGGCGTCTTGATAGTCCGTGTCCGGGTACCCGGCGGCTGTGCCGGCACCATTCTGGACATGAACGGTGAGGCCCATATCGACCAACTGTTTCGTGGTCTCAGGCGTTTGGGCAACGCGGTTTTCCCCCGCGATTGCCTCGGTGGGGACACCGACAATCATGTAGCTCTCCCGGCCTTCAGTGACGTATCTGACTGCGCCAGCCGATGCCAGGCGCAGAGCGGTCTTTAACCTAGCAGACCGACCCTCACCGGGCGGAGTGGGAATAGCTCTCGGTGTGCTGGCCGCGCCTGGGTCCAGGGGGTCGCAATCTCCGGGGAGCGTGGCGGAGCCATTCGGGGTGGCTCTGCCAGATCCAGATCACCGCAGCACTCACGCCACCGAGGGTGAGCGCGATCACGAGAATCCAGGGCAGTGCCGTCGCCGTTGTGGGGTCCACCCCCTCGGCTTAAACTAAAGCGGTGTTAAATAGCGTCGATGATGCGGGTAATATACGCCTCGATGAGGTCGTCTTTCCGACTGTCAATATCAGGAATCCCCGCTGAGGGCAGGTGGCGACCCGAATTCCACACCGACACCCCGAGTGTCGCCCACGACAGTGTGGACGTGGCCGCCACGAGTTGCGGATTTGCNAGCAGTTCTTCCCGCANCTCCGGCGTTGGCTCCGTGGGAAGTGTTGCGACCGACCCGGCCAGAAAATCNCNNACNAGGAAGCGCCAACCCCANCAAGTTCGCCTCAAAACGCTCCCGAANGAGGTCGCGATATTTCTCCTCAACAATGTNNGACACATTCGCCGCCGCGGTCGGATAGTTCAACACTCCGCCCCAGCCACCAAGTTCCTCGGTGCCGGCAATCTGTTGCCGCATCCACGCCTCAATGCGAGCCCGCGGTTCCCGGGGAGCGCGTTCCACCGCCTCCCACAGCTGGGCGATATAGCGGACATAGACCACATACGCGGTCTCCGCGAGCAGNTCGTCTCTGGAGCCGAAATAGTGGTTCACCATNGGGTGGGTNATACCCAATCGGTCACACACGCTCGAGACATTGAAAAGACTNGGACCCACCTTGGCAACTTCTTCAANGGTGAGGTAGNTGATNTTGTCGCGCATNGACGGNTGNGGTTCGTCGGAAAACCGCAGCCAATACTCGTCGTTTAGTGACGCGTCGGCATGGGACGTGTCCGTCAGCCGTCTNCGTGCCATTGCCTCTCCGCCGTACGTTGTGGTTCAGCGNCCAGGCCNCACGGCCTAGCGCTTGAGTGTCCCGACCCCTGGGATAAATCGTCCCACCCGGCCGGCGTAGTCGAGGTAGCCCTCGTAACGCTCNATCAACAGGCGCTCTTCCGCTCGAGCCTTGACGCTCAACAGCATAACCAGCAGGAAGAAAAACACNAGGTGCCATGTGCTGGCACCCCACACCGTGACTCCCAACATGGCAAGCAACACTGCCGAGTAAATCGGGTGTCGCATGAGTCCATAGACCCCACNCGTTTCCAGATGTCCATCAGGCCGTGGAATGGGATTNGGGGTGAGCGCTCTGCCTANCNTGATCGTGGAGACCACNCCTAAGACCAGTCCGCCCAGCAGCATNACTCCCGCNGTGACTCCGGCGATGAGCCCNGTCGGCCACAACGTGCCCTGNGGAATCACGACCAACATGGTGATCAACACAAATTGCAGCGTCACCAGCGTCCACGCGGTAGCAGGTTTCATNTGCCCCAGGCTACGTCGGTTTCACCTCGGCGGAGAAAATACTCTCTCCACCGACCACGGTCTGNCGGACCGGTATCTGGGAAAGATTCTCGGTCGGAGTCTCCACAGGGTCAGACCCCAGCACCACNTAGTCCGCCCACATCCCCGGAGCCAGCATGCCTTTGGATCCCGACGANCCGGTGGTCTGTGCCGANCCNACGGTGTANGTCCAGAGCGCGTCGTAGATACNGACTCGCTCGTCTCGNCCCACAATCACTCCCTCAGAATCCNCCCGCTCCACCATCGCCTGCATCACATGCAAAGGAGCGCCGTGTGCGACGGGACGNTCGGAGCTCCCCGCACACAACGCCCCTGCGTCGAGCAGTGACCGGTGGCGGTGAATCATTGGCTCTCTGCTGGNGCCCATGGCCTGGCGCATTTGGACTCCAAGCTCCGGCATAAACCCAGGCTGGGTGACAATCGCNACNCCCAAACGANCNGCCTNGGCTACCTGGTCGTCTGTGACGACACCNCCGTGTTCAATCCTGTGCGGCATCACTGGCTGCCCATAGACGCNCACGGCCTCGTCGAAGGTGTCCAGTGCGAGGGCGACTGCCCGGTCGCCAATGGCGTGTGCCGCNACCGCCCACCCTCCGGCAGCAGCCTGCAGGATGTGTTCACGCAACTGTTCCTCTGGTGCTTGGAAATAGCCGTAGTTGTCCGCTGGGCCCGCCGAAAATGGCTCTGAGACAGCCCCCGTCCAGGCCANCATCGACCCGTCCAGAAAAATCTTCATCGGCCCCAACTGCAGAAACTCATTCCCCGCGCCCGTCCGTATNCCCGCATCGAGGCCACGCACNGNNCGGTCNTCGGCGTGACCCTCTAGGGGGTGCAACACATCGGAGACCACCATGAGTTGTGCCCGCTGTCGAAGATGGCGTTTTTCGTGGGCTCGTTGATACGCAGCAAACTCNCGGGGGCTGTGTCCAATCCAGCCCCCNGCGATTCCTGTTTCGGTAAAGCTGGTGAGNCCTTCTTCGGCGTANNGGGCTCCNGCCCGGGCNAGCGCCTGGTNCATATCGGCATCAGACANAGGCAAAATCACGCCTTGAACGATCGCTTGAGCTCNCTCCTCTAACAGNCCTGTNGGCCGGCCCNGNTCGTCTCGGACAACAGCGCCTCCGTCAATCTCCCNGGCCTGATCCAAACCAGACATGCTCATCGCCAAGGAATTGACGATGCAGGCGTGGCCGGAGGTGTGGCGCATAAACAACGGATGCCGCAGAAGCACACGGTCGAGCACCTCAATGTCTGGGTAGTGGCCGCCGAAGCTCACCTGGTTATACCCGGTGGCTCGAACCCACTGCCCAGCCGGGGTCGTTCCTGCTCTCTCGGCCAGTGCCTGATAGAGCTCGTCGAGAGATGCGCACCGTGAGGCGTCGACGTCGCCGAGGGAGAGTCCGAACCACATGGTGTGGCAGTGGGCGTCGTGAAACCCGGGCACGAGGGTGGCGTCTTGTAGGTCGGTCACTGGACCGCCAGGAGGCTCTCCCTGTCCAAGGGCCACAACCCGCCCGTGGTGGATGGCCATCCACTCCGCGGTGGGGTTCGACGGGTCCATGGTGTGGATCGTCCGTGCGCGCACCACCGCGTCTGGAGTCCACATTTCGACCATCTCCTCGCTGATTGGTGGCTGTTGGGTGCCCATGCTACGCACCCCTATGTTCGCCGGGAGCGTGGAAAACACGCCCACAGCCAATACCCCAAGGGGTATAGTGTCGCGGGACGAAAGGACAGAACATGCCCACGATTGAACTCACGTCTGCAGACTTCGAAGACACCGTCACCAAAGACGGCATCACCCTGGTGGATTTTTGGGCCGACTGGTGCGGCCCGTGTAAAGCCTTCGCTCCTGTCTATGAACAGGCCAGCGAACAACACCCCGATATTCGTTTCGGCAAAGTCGACACCGAATCAGAACAGCAACTAGCAGGCGCTGCCAATATTCGCTCCATCCCCACCCTGATGGCCTTCCGCGACGGCATTTTGGTGTTCAACCAGCCAGGTGCTCTTCCCGGCCCAGCGCTGGAGCAAGTCATCACCGCGGTGAAAGACCTCGACATGGACGATGTGCGCCGGCAGATCAAAGAAGCAGNAACCACCGGCCAACAAGCCCCAGAGGCGTAAGGANANCCCGGCGCTAGAGCCGGAAGCGGTCGAGAAGGCGCCTGCGCACCTTCTCCACGATGTTTTTAGCGGGCGGTTCNTTATAACTGTCTGCCCGCTTTTGGCCAGACTGCGCCTGGATCGCGTCCATCACTTCATCGGTGGCGTGACGTCTGGCGCGGCCAGAATCGGCTTTGCCGTGCCTGGATAAATCCAGCGCTTTTCCAAACGACACAGAAATCTTCGCCAAGCGAATTCCCTTCGAGCCAGGCGGTTGNACACGATTCGTTCCCTTCAAGCCCACTGGCACGACCNGAGCTCCAGACTGNAGAGCCAGCCACGCGACCCCCGTTCGACCGCGGTAGAGCCTGCCATCCANNGANCTGGTTCCCTCTGGATAAATCGCAAANGCTTTGTCNTTGTCCAANAGNTCCAGTCCNGANTCCAAGGCTGCCTGNGCTGCCTGNCCCACNCCCCGGGTNACCGGAATNGCGCCGATGGAGCGAAAAAACGACCGCGACAACCAGCCTTTGAGGCCCTTGCCCGTGAAATATGAGTCTTTGGCGAGGAACGACACTGTTCGAGGAGCCAGCAGAGTAATCACCACACTGTCGATAAACGACAGGTGATTACTCGCCAAAATCACCGCGCCCTCTCGTGGCACATTCGACGCTCCCTTCACGCTGGCGCGAAAGAGCACCCGAACCAGAGGCGCGAGAAAAGCACGAGAAAAAAACTTCAGCACCGGACTAGGCCTTCCCGGCGAGGTTCTTCGCAGGAATTCCCACGGCGAGCGCGCCTGACGGGACGTCCTTCGTCACCACGGCCGCAGCCGCCACCCTCGCGCCATCGCCAATGGTGATGTCGCCGAGTAACAATGCCCCTGCACCAATAGTGACNCCAGATCCCACTTTCGGATGCCTGGAAGTCGACGAGTGGTCGCGGTCGCCGGGACGCTTTCCCCCAAGCGTCACCCCGTGATAGATCAAACAGTCATCGCCCACACTGGCTGTTTCGCCGATGACGACACCCATGCCGTGGTCGATGACGACTCGCCTGCCGATTGTCGCGCAGGGGTGGATCTCGATACCGGTGATCCGCCTCGACCGAGTCGCAATCATCCGGGCAAGNAGTTGAAACCCTGCCCGCCATAGCNTGTTGGCCACTCGATGCCAAAACAGGGCCTTCACACCGGGAGAGGTGAAAAACACCTCGACGGCGTTTCTCGCAGCCGGATCGCNCTGAAGGGTCGCCTGGATGTCCTCACCCAGTCGGGTGCGGGGCGTCATTGATTAGTCGCCGAGTCCCTCGTAAAGAGCCGAGGAGAGGTANCGCTCTCCGAAACTTGCCAGGATGACGACAATGGTGGCTCCTTGGAACTCGGGGCGCTTAGCGAGCTCCACTGCGGCGTGCGCGGTGGCGCCGGAGGAAATTCCTCCGAGAATGCCCTCTTCTTGTCCCAGCCTACGACCCATCGCCATTGCCTGCTCACTNGAGACATCGATGACTTCATCGATAATTCCGCGATCCAGAATCGACGGAATGAAATTCGCCCCAATTCCCTGGATTTTGTGAGGAGCGGGATCACCGTCGTTGAGTAGCGGCGACTCGGCCGGCTCAACACCCACCACTTTCACTCCGGGCTTCTTTTCTTTNAACACTTGCCCGGTTCCNGTCAGCGTTCCACCCGTTCCCACACCGGAGACAAACACGTCCACCGCACCATCGGTGTCGCGCCAAATTTCCTCCGCAGTCGTCCGGCGGTGGATTTCGGGGTTAGCCGGGTTATCAAACTGTTTNGCGAGTACCGCACCGGGGTGNTCTGCGACGACGCGCTCGGCTTCCGACACTGCCCCCTTCATCCCTTCTGGGCCAGGCGTCAGAATCAATTCGGCGCCGTAGGCGCGAAGCAGCATGCGCCGCTCCATCGACATCGTCTCTGGCATCGTGAGGATCGCTTTATAGCCCCTCGCTGCTGCCACCATCGCGAGCGCAATACCGGTATTTCCACTGGTGGCTTCGACGATGGTGCCNCCTGGCTTGAGCTCTCCCGATGCTTCGGCAGCATTCACCACGGAAATCGCCAGCCGGTCTTTCACGCTGGACGACGGGTTATAGAACTCGAGTTTTGCGAGCACGGTCGCCTCAGAGTCACCGACGACGCGGTTCAGCCGCACGAGGGGAGTTTGACCAAATGCTTCAGTGATGTCGCCGTATACCGCCGCCACGAGAACCTCCAGGGAATCAAGTCTGTAGACCTGACCTAGCGTACGGGCAGGGGGTGGAAGACGACATAGTGTTACATCTATGCGAGCTCCTCTGTGCTGACCGTTTCTCTCGGTCTGCTCGCAGCTCTCGGCTTTGGCGCAGCCGATTTTGCGGGCGGTCTTGCCGCAAAACGCCTCCACACCATCGCCGTCACCGGTGCGGTGGCCCTCGTGGGACTCGTGGTCTTAAGCACCACNTCGTTTCTCTTAGGTGACCAGTGGTCGATCGAGGGAGCNTTCTGGGGGGCGCTGTCTGGTCTGACCGGGGTGGCAGCNATTGGNCTTCTCTATGCCTGTTTAGCCAGAGGTCCGATGAGCATTCTCTCCCCCACCACCGCTTTGCTTTCGGCACTGGTCCCCATGACCTATGGCTTTATTCGCGGGGANGCACTATCTCCCTGGGTGTATCCGGCGTTGGGGTTGGCCCTCGTCGCTGTCGTCCTCGTGGGNTTTGTCCCAGACGAGCGCGCTATTCGCCCCACCCCGACGGCACTGGCGATGGCGATTGGCTCTGGAGTGTTGATTGGGCTGTTTTATATCTTCATCGACCTCGCGCCAGACACCTCCGGCATTACGCCTCTGGTCGCCAACCGACTCCTCCAGTTCACGGTGGTCGGAGTCATTGTCGTGGTGTTGGTGCTGGCAAAAGGTCGCCAGGTATTAGTCAAACCCACCCAGGAGCCGTGGCCGTGGACACGGGTGGTGTGGGTGTTGGTCGCCGGAGGCATTTTGGATGCNGTNTCNAANATNGCGGTGTTGACCGGGTTCCGGATCGGAGAAGTCACGATTGTCGCGGTGCTGACCGCTCTCTACCCGGCAGGCACAATTNTGCTGGCCTCCGTCGTTTTGCGAGAGCGGATTCAGAGGGTCCAATGGGTGGGTCTTGCCCTGGCCCTCGTCGCCAGCATGCTGCTTGCCACTTAGGGTGTGCAGATGATGAGGCGCGTCCTGCACTACACCCACCGTGGGGTGCGGCTTCTCGTGGGATTGTTTCTTTTCGGATTTGCCGTGGCGATGATGCTGCGGGCCGAAGTGGGCGTTGATCCCTGGACCGTTTTTGCCGAAGGCCTGTCGCTCACCACCGGGATTGGAATCGGATGGTGGGTGGTCATTATTGGGCTTGGCGTTCTCCTGCTCTGGATTCCTTTGAAACAACGCCCAGGTATTGGCACTGTGCTAAACGCATTGCTGGTCGGCCCCGCCATGGAAGTGGGTCTACTGGTCATCGACACCCCGGAGTCTCTTTTTCACCGATGGGTCTTATTCCTCGCCGGGGTGCTCATGCTGGGCATCGCCAGCGGGTTTTATATCGGCGCCCGGTTTGGACCAGGACCCAGGGATGGGCTGATGACCGGAGCGAACAGTCGATTTGGCTGGCCGATCTGGCTCGTCCGGACGGTCGTGGAAGTCACGGTGTTGATTATTGGCTGGATTTTAGGTGGCACATTCGGCCTTGGCACCATCGTGTTTGCCGTGACCATCGGGCCGATTGTGCACCGCACAATCCCCGCGCTGACCGTGCCGCGCTACCGAGAAAATTCCACCGGCAGATAGAGATCTTGCATGCGGTTATCAATCGCCGTGTGGTCGTTGCGGGTGTAAATCGCACAATCAGACGCCCGGCAGTCCACAAACTCATCGGCACCAGCCGGGATTTCCAGGTAGGCCGTGAACGTGCCTGCCCGGCGGTCATCGAAGCTTCTGGCGCCAAATAACCGCCAGGCCCAATCGTCATTAATCCAGTTCGCCGCTGCCCACTGGATTTCGCTGCGATCCACCAGGCCCTCCGACTCGGTCTCCGGCACACCCCCNAGACACGGCCCTGGCCGCTGATCGGGAGTGGGNGCTATCCGGCACACCGCCACATACACCCCCATNGACGGGTTATAGCCNTCCCCCGTCACGACCAACCGGTCGCCTGGGGCAATCTGGTCGAGTGCGGGGACCGACCCATCGGCCGCACTGACGTCGAGCACCCTGGTTCGTCCGTCTTCCCCTGTTGCCTCCACCGAGGTGGGGTACCCGACGACGCGCTCCTGACCAGACACTCCCGCGGCAGGAGGAAACAGAATGGGCCAGGCCAGATACAGCGCAAAGACTGCGCTGAGTGCGACCAGGCCGGCGACCACCCAGCCGGTTCCTCGAAGGAGGCGTNTGGCCAAGNAGGAANAACCCGAGGAGGAAGATCTCTGAGACGTCACTCGCCTCAGTCTAGATTTCCCGGCAGATAGCCTGCCTGTGTGAAGCGGTTTGTCCCNACCCTCGCCGTCGCCCTCGGCGGAGCATTGGGCTCTGTNGCCCGAGTGAGCCTCAGTGGCGGTATTCCAGAGAGTCTCGACACACCCCCAAGCCTCCAGATTCTGCTCATCACTCTCGGCATCAACACCCTGGGTGCACTGGTGTTGGGGCTNCTNCGCAGACCGCAGTCTCTGGTGCCGCCTGAATGGTTGCGGACCGGGTTATCCGTCGGGTTCTTAGGCGCTTTCACGACCTGGTCTGCCGTGGTGGCAGCAGTGTGGGTCGTGGCCGATTCCGGTCAGTGGCTTCTCGCCACGAGTTATCTGGTGGCCACTCTTCTTCTCGGTCTGCTCGCTGCCTGGTGGGGTCTTCGCTCCACGCCGCGGGGAGAATCAGGAGCACCAGCATGAGTGGAGTCGACATCCTCGTGGTTGCCGGTCTCGGTGCTCTAGGCGCGCTCATCCGGTGGGGCCTGTGGCTCCTTAGCCCAGAGGCGGGACGACCCTGGGCGATTGTGATGGCCAACACTCTGGGAGGCCTGCTCGCAGGACTGGCGATCGCCGGAGCCTTCGGCTCCTGGGGGCCTGTGCTCGCAGCCGGACTCTTCGGCGCCATCACCACGCTCTCGACACTGGCTGTGGACACCGTCGAGCAGGGGCAGCGAGGCGTGGGTGCCGCTGCCAGATTGTTATCAGGCCACGTGTTGGGCGGGATCGGTGGAGTGAGCCTCGGAGTCGTCCTCGGTTCTGTCGTGGGCTCTGTCCTCGTGGGGTAGCAGGTCCCTGCACTCCGGTCTCGACGACTCCTTGGTCGGGGCGGAGGTGTTTCGCATAAACTTGGCGAAGCTCCCCGCGTGGCGCTATCTGGACCAATCCCCCAGGACGGAAACGTAGCAAGGGTCGTCTAGCTCTAGTGGGTACGCGGGGAGTCTTTTTTCTCCGCAGTACGTGCGCTCGTCCGGGTCGTGCACATCGCGACAGAGCACCTGTCTGTGTCAGTGGGTGGGCGATAGGCTCGGCGATGTGACCGCGTTTTACCGCCGCTACCGGCCAGAGAACTTCGGGGACGTTATTGCCCAAGAACACGTCACCACACCCTTAAAAAACGCCCTCGTCACCGGCAAATCACACCACGCCTATTTGTTTTCCGGGCCAAGGGGGTGTGGGAAAACCACCTCGGCGAGGATCCTTGCCAAATGTTGGAACTGTCATGAAGGCCCGACCGACACCCCCTGTGGGACCTGTCCCAGTTGTGTGGAGCTTTCCAATGAGGGNGGGGGGTCTTTGGACGTTGTCGAAATCGACGCCGCGAGCCATAACGGTGTGGATGATGCGAGAGAACTTCGGGAGCGCGCCGTNTTTGCTCCCGCCCGCGATCGCTACAAAATCTTCATCCTGGACGAGGCCCACATGGTCACCCAGCAGGGTTTTAATGCGCTGCTCAAAATTGTCGAAGAGCCTCCAGAACACGTCCGGTTTGTCTTTGCCACCACGGAGCCGGACAAAGTCCTCACCACAATCCGCTCCCGCACCCACCACTACCCCTTCCGGTTAGTTCCACCAGGCGAGCTGGTGTCCTATTTGGGCGAGGTGTGTGAGAAAGAAGGGGTGAGCCCAGAAGACGGGGTGCTGGCTCTCGTGGCGCGCGCCAGTGGGGGCTCGGTCCGCGATGCGCTGTCGCTTCTGGATCAACTGGTCGCCGGGTCACCGGATACGACGATTGGTGTCGAATATGCGAGAGGCCTCCTCGGCTACACCCCACAGTCGCTCATTGATTCTCTGGTGCGCGCCATCGCTGGTGGCGATGCACCAGCGGCATTTCACGCGGTCGACACCATCATTCAATCTGGCCACGACCCGAGGCGCTTTAGCGAAGATTTTCTCTCCCACTTACGAGACCTCATTGTCTTGGGAGCAGTCGGCGACTCGGGACGCGACTTGTTCCCAGGTGTCGGCGATGGGGACCTCACTGAGTGGACCGACCAGGCAGACGTCGTCGGATCAGACCGTCTGGTCCACATGGCTGATCTCACCAGCCANGCCCTGCAGGAGATGTCCGGTGTGACTGCACCGAGGCTGCAGTTGGAGCTCTTAGTCGCCCGGATGGTGAGCCACCAGGGACACCAGAGAGACCACGCTCCATCCACGGCGCCCCCTGCCGCGTCTGCTCCGCAGCAGGCGGCCTCGACCCCCACACCTGACCCTGCTCCCTCCGTCGAGCCCGCCGCTGACCCCGACCCCGCACCTGCTTCGGACTCCACACCCGCAGCGACCCCGCCTGCTCCCACCGGTCCGCTGAGCCTCGAGCTTGTGCACGAAAAATGGTCCAGCATCGTGGGCGACCTCGCCGAACAAAAACGCTCGCTCTGGGTCGCGCTCTCCGAAACCACACCCACGGCTCTGGACGACGACGTCNTNACNATTGGGTTTCCCCGGCGTTCCGATGCCGAGATCTTGAAAAAACCCCANGGTCCTGGCAGNCCTCTGNCAAACGCCGATCTGCTTCGAGACGCCATCGAGGCACACACCGGGCNTCGGGTGCGCTTCACCATCGGANATCTCGATGTCGCACCCCCCACTGCCNCCNNCACTGCCNCGNAGACAGCGTCTGNCACCCAGACAGCGTCTGTGCCAGTCGTGGACCCCGAACCAGCAGAAGAAAAGGCGGCAGAGGCTCCCGCCGACGAGGGGGTTACTGCCACCGAATTGGACAGTTCCGACGACGCCGCAGCATCGGACGACACCGGATCCGATGGTGTTGAGGACGATGCCGACACTCCTCCGACTCCCGACCGGGCAGCGGAATCCCCGGCCTCTGCCGAAAAGCGCGCCACCCGAGGTGAACCCGTCATTCGTGAGGTGTTCGGCGGGCAGTTAATCGGCGAAGAAATCCTCGACTCCATGGGTGACGGGGAGCTCAGTGTTTGACGGAGCCGTCGGGGACTTAATTTCCCTCCTCGGGAAACTTCCTGGCATTGGGCCTAAATCTGCCCAGCGCATTGCGTTTTATATTCTGCAAAACCCGAACTACGACCCCCACGAGCTCGCCACCCTGCTCTCCACCATCCGCGAGCTGGTCCGATTTTGCTCGATCTGCGGAATGCTCACCTCCGAGGAGGTGTGTGCAATCTGTTCTGATGCCTCGAGGCCCGAGGACGTGCTCTGTGTCGTCGAAGAAACCAAAGACGTGTGGGCGATTGAGCGCACCGGGGAATTCCGAGGCAAATATCACGTACTCGGGGGCTCGCTCAGTCCGATTGATGGTCTTGGCCCCGACCAGTTGCGGATCCGAGAGCTCGTCACCCGGTTATCAGACGGCAGCGTGACCGAAGTCATACTGGCAACCGATCCCAACCTCGAGGGTGAAGCGACCGCCAGTTATCTCTCACGCCTGCTCGACCAGCCGGGTCTTCGTGTCACACGACTCGCCAGTGGTCTTCCCGTCGGAGGGGATTTGGAATACGCGGACGAAGTCACTCTCGGCCGGGCCTTTTCTGGTCGCCGTCAGGTCTAACGACCGATTGCGGCCAGGTCGAATCAGTATCCTGCGTGATATAGTGGCGCCTATTCTTCCGCTGGATTCAGCGGTTTTAGCGCCACAGTAAGTACCCGTCGAGGAGTTGACATGGGTCGCGGACGTCAAAAAGCCAAACACACCAAAGTCGCCAGGGAGCTCAAATACAGCACTCCGAATACTGACCTGTCCCAGTTAGAAAAGGAGCTGGCGAGCGCGAAGCCCGACGACGACGCCTATGTCGATCGGTGGGCAGATGACGAGGACGAGGACTAGCGAGCCCCCGTCGTCACCGACGTCCATTCACAGCTGAGTTCCATTCTCCGCTCAGCTCCAGTCACCGATGAGCTGCACCAGCCCACCGGATACCCCTTTGGCTGCTTCACCGGTCTGACCCGCGGCGTCTTCCACAGAGCCTGCGACCCAGGCGGTGTATCCCGCGTCCTCCCAGGCAGCCACCACTGCCTCTTCTGCGCCCGGAGAGGTGATGGCGGCAAAACCGATTCCCAGATTCCAGGTGTCTTCGACGTCCATCACGCTGAGCCCTGCCTGGTGGCACAGATACGAAAACACCGTTGGCACGCTCCACGATCCTCGCTGGAGTGTGAAAGACAGTCCAGGAGGAATAACCCTTTGGAGGTTTTGAGCAATCCCCCCACCGGTGATGTGGCTCGCCGCGTGGACGACGTCTCGGTGGGCGCCTAGAACCTGGAGCATTCCGGGCGAATAGACCAGAGTCGGCTCCAACAACACTTCTCCCAGCGTGTGAGAGCTTCTTGGCACGGCATCGTGTAATCCGAGCTTGTGGTCGGCAAGAATCTTTCGCACCAGCGAGTAGCCGTTGCTGTGGAGTCCGCTGGAGGCCACCGCCACGACGGCGTCACCCGCCCCCACCCGGTGCGGCCCCAGAATGTGGTCGTATTCCACGACACCGGTCGACGCAGCCGCCACGTCGTATTCGTCTGATTTCAGCAGTCCTGGATGCTCGGCTGTTTCGCCACCAATCAGTGCTACCCCTGCAGCCTCACAGGCTCTGGCGATCCCCGAGACGATCTGGGCGATTCGTTCGGGGTCCACCTGACCACAGGCGATGTAGTCGGTGAGAAAGAGCGGTGTAGCCCCAGCGACAACAATGTCGTCGATCACCATGGCGACAAGGTCTTGTCCGATGGTGTCGTGGCGGCCGAGCTGCCTCGCAATCT
>NHEZ01000042.1 GCA_002172585.1 Cellulomonadaceae bacterium TMED98
AAAATCATGGAAGGCAGGACGCGTCCGGACCGGAGTGAAACCTTGAGCGCCGAGCAAGAGGCGGGCTTGGTCAAGCCAGGCCCCCAGCGTCAAATGCTGCTCAACGAATTGCTCTTCCCACAGCCCACTGCGCTGTTTCACGAAACGAGAGACCGTTATGGCGACCTCTCGGTCATCGACACGGTCGACTACCTCTATGGGCTCCGGGTCGGCGATGAAATCGTGGTCGAGGTCGACGCTGGTGTGAGCTTGTATGTCGAGCTGGAGGCCATCAGCGACGTCGACGACCACGGCATGCGCACTGTCCTCGCGAGTCTGAACGGTCAGATGCGTCCGGTGAGTGTTCCGGACCGCAGTGTCGAAGTCGATATTCCGCAGTCGGAGAAGGCCGACCCCGAGGACTCTGGCCATATTCCTGCCCCCTTTGCCGGTGTCATCACGTTGAAAGTGGACAAGGGCGACGAGGTCGCTGCCGGGCAGACGGTAGCCACTATCGAGGCGATGAAGATGGAGGCAGCGATTACCTCTCCGATTGCTGGAGTGGTCGAGCGTCTCGCGGTAACCGCCACGCACGCTGTGGAGGCTGGGGACCTGCTCCTGGTGGTGCGCCAGGCGTAGGGGAGCCGGTCATCTCCGAGGGGAGATTTTCGTGGCTCGGGTATGATGTGGCAGTTCGATTTTTCGAGAATTGAGGTGTGATGGCGCGAGCGAAGGCCACGCGGCCCTCTGCTGAGGAACCGTCGACCGAATCTGTCACCGAAGAGGTCGCCGATTTGGTGGATGAGGCTGTTGACCCGTCCGCGGTGAATGCGGAAGATGTTGAGGTTCACGCCTACACCTCCTCGGAGCTTGCCGGTGACGCCGCGGCCGAGCCTCACGATCAGGAGCACAGCGCAGAGGCAAGCGAATCACTTACCGACGAGCGGCTGCTCAACCAGAAGAAGACTAAAGAACCACCGGAAGGGTTTCTCCCGAGACTCCTGTGGGATGTTTCCTTCCACCTCATCGATATCGGAGATTCCCCTGCCGTTCGGGAGCGCAAAGCTCTTTCGGCCCGAATCGCCACACCGTTTGATCAGGGTGCGCGGTATGTTCCTGTCTTGACCAGGAAAGGTGGAGTGGGAAAAACCACCGTGACCACTCTGCTGGGGATGGCGTTAGCCGAGGTTCGGGAGGATCGCGTCATTGCCATTGATGCCAACCCCGACCGTGGCACTCTCGCTGAGCGGGTTCCCAAATCGACCGCTGCCACGGTGCGGGACGTGGTGAAACTGGTCGCTGGAATNAAAGGCTTCACCGATTTTGNCGAGTTGGTCTCAAAAGATAAGACGCGCCTGCACGTACTGGCCTCCGATACTGACCCGATGCTCTCTGAAGCTTTTGACGAGGGCGATTACAACGTGGTGGCCGACCAGGCGGCGCGGTTCTATTCGATGATTCTCACCGACTGCGGCACCGGGGTGGTCCACTCGGTGATGAAGCCCACGTTGGAGCGGGCCAATGGCCTCGTCATCGTCTCAGGAGGCAGTATCGACGAAGCCCGACTTGCCTCGGAAACCCTCACCTGGTTAGAGGCAAACGGCCGGGGTGATCTCGTGTCAAACGCGCTGATTGCTCTGAACACTGCCACCCAGGGCACCAACGTCGTCAAGGTGGATGAGATTGAAGATCACTTCCTCTCTCGTGTCCGAGACGTCGTGCGCATTCCCTATGACCCCATGCTGGCTGCTGGTTCTGTCATCGAATGGGAGAAGTTGAGCCCGCTCACCCGTGAGGCTGCCCGGGAGCTGGCCGCTCTGNTGGTGGAGGGAATCGCCGTCCGACAGGACGCGTAGCGTGACCGNCCGGCCAATCAGGCTTTTTGGAGANCCCATTCTCCGAAGCCCNACCGACNCTGTCGANNCCAGCAACGAGCGGACAGCTCAACTCGTCGAGGACCTNCTGGACACGGTGAGGCAGCCGGGCCGGGNGGGTGTAGCGGCGAATCANATTGGTGTGGGTCTTCGGGCGTTTAGCTACAACGTCGACGGCGANGTCGGCTACATCNTGAACCCNGTCGTGGACTCTGTNGAGGGNGAGCNAGAGGCCATTGACGAGGGCTGCCTGTCCGTNCCCGGNGTGAGNTTCCCGCGGANGCGNTATCCCCGGGCAACCGTCAGCGGAGTGTTANTGGATGGGACTGCCGTGACNCTGTCGGGNGAGGGGCTCTTAGCCCAGGCGCTCCAGCATGANTGCGATCACTTAGACGGGCATCTCTACATCGANGGGCTGGAGCCCGAGGTGAAACGCGAGGCGATGGCTGCTATNCGCTCGTCTGACTGGTTCCAGCANGCCTGAGAAAGCNTNTTCTNCCGCCTACACTAAGCCGGGTGTATNCNCTCGGTGTTGACCTCGGAGGTACCCGGATTAAGTCGGGTGTCGTCGACGCAGACGGCGTGGTGCACGNCTTCGGNAGCGTCGCCACACCGGGCNATCCAGACGACATNGTCGANGCGGTCGCCCAGAGTGTGACTAGGCTTCGCGGCGACCACGAGATCTCGCAGGTGGGGGTCGCCGTGGCGGCCTTTTTGGACCCGACACGGGCACATATTGAGCTTTCACCGAATATTGACTGGGCAGACCGGCCCTTGCGTCAGGAGCTTGGTGACCGACTGGGCCTTCCGGTTGTGCTGGAAAACGATGCCAATGCCGCGGGCTATGCCGAAGCGATCCGAGGNGCCGGGCAGGGTGCCCATCCTGTCGTGATGNTGACTCTTGGCACCGGAGTCGGCGGAGCCGTCGTTGTGGATGGCCGTCCTCTCGTCGGGGCCCGAGGCGTCGCCGGTGAGCTGGGCCACGTCATCGTGGAACCNGGGGGAGTNCAGTGTGGNTGTGGNCAACAGGGNTGCCTAGAAACCGTCTCCTCCGGCACGGCAATANGCGCGCACGTGTCGACTCTGACCGGCACGGCCGTNACCGACGCGACCCAGTTAGAACAGGTGTTGGCCTCNGACAGATCGGTGCGCGAGGCCGTGCTGGCCNGNGTGGCGCGCGGTCTCNTCCAGGGAATNGTGCAGATACAAGCCGTTGTCGACCCGGAGGTTCTGGTCCTCGGTGGGGGCGTGGCAGAAAAACTCGGAGACGTGTTGATGGAGGCTGTGCGTGTGGCGNAGAGCGAGCTNCTGGTGGGGCGACGTTCCCGGGCATTTCCNGAGATCCGTCTCGCCCAGCTCGGTAATGAAGCGGGAGTGTTGGGAGCGGCGTTGCTGGCTGCCGACCAGGCGCCAGTCGCTCCCCAGTAGTCTGGGGCGCTGGAGGGATGCGACGTGCTCTACTGGTGGCTGAAAAACGGGGTGTTGGGGCCGCTGCTCCAAACAGTGTTCCGTCCGACGATTCAGGGACAGCACCACGTTCCCGACAAAGGCGCGGCCATTGTGGTGTCGAACCATTTGTCCTTTGTCGACAGCATTTTTCTTCCACTGTCGATCCCCCGTCGAATGACCTATCTGGCAAAGTCCGATTACTTCACCGGGAAGGGACTTCGCGGAGCGCTCGTGAAGCTGTTTTTTACCGCGACCGGCCAGCTGCCGATTGACCGCGCAGGCGGTAAGGCGTCAGAGGCGTCGCTCAATACCGGCCTCCAGGTCTTGGGGGAGGGACGAGTGTTGGGCCTTTATCCGGAGGGCACCAGGTCACCAGATGGCAGGCTTTATCGCGGTCGGACCGGTGTGGCGCGGATGGTGTTGGAAGCCAATGTTCCCGTGATTCCCGCGGCCGTGATCGGCACCGAACGGGTGATGCCACTGGGCGCCAAGCTTCCACGAGTCCGCAAGGTGATGGTGCGTATTGGCCCACCGATGGATTTTTCTCGTTTTGCCGGCATGGAAGGGGATCGTTTCGTGCTCCGGGCAATTACGGATGAAATTATGTACACCATCGCCCGGTTGAGCGGTCAGGAGTACGTCGATGTCTACGCCTCGACCGTTCGCCAGCAGCTCGCCCGCTCCGAGGCTTCTTCTCCTGGGGCTTCGGTAGGCTAGAGGGTCTGAGCCTCCTCGACACAAAGGCCGTGATGAACGTCGCAACAATGGTGGATCCCACCGAAGCAGTGGTCGCCCCCACCCAGGAAGTGGTGGAGGGTCTCGACCACTGGCGCAGCCTGCCCATTGCCCAGCAACCCCCGTGGCCGGATTCCGCAGCCGTTCAGGGTGTGTTTGACGAATTAATGCGGGTACCACCCCTGGTGTTTGCCGGTGAGGTCGACAAACTCCGCGCTCAGCTCGCCGACGTCGCCGCAGGTAAATCCTTCGTGTTGCAGGGTGGAGACTGCGCCGAAACGTTCGNTGGGGCCACCGCGGACAATATCCGAAACCGGGTNAAGACCATNCTGCAAATGGCGGTGGTGCTCACCTATGGGGCCTCCATGCCNGTGGTGAAGATGGGTCGTATGGCGGGCCAGTTCGCCAAGCCCCGCTCGAGCAATGACGAGACACGAGAGGGCACCACATTGCCCGCCTACCGCGGGGATATGGTCAATGGTTTTGACTTCACCGAAGCGGCGCGGACCCCGAACCCCTCTCGAATGCTGGAGGGCTACCACACGGCTGCCTCCACACTGAATCTGATCCGGGCCTTCACCCAGGGAGGCTTTGCTGACCTTCGGATGGTGCATAGCTGGAATAAGGGCTTTGCCTCTAATCCTGCTAATCGCCGCTACGAGGGGCTTGCCAAAGAAATCGATCGGGCCGTGCGGTTTATGGAAGCAGCGGGAGCAGATTTCGACGAGCTCAAACGCGTGGACTTCTTCGCCAGCCACGAGGGTCTGCTGATGGACTACGAGCGGGCCATGACNAGGATTGATTCNCGCACCGGGCTTCCCTACGACACCTCCGCACACTTCATTTGGGTGGGCGAGCGCACGAGAGATATTGACGGGGCGCATGTGGACTTCTTCTCCCGCGTTCAAAACCCAATCGGGGTGAAGCTCGGCCCCTCGACCACTGTGGATGACATGAACGCGCTGATCGACANGCTAGACCCCGACCGCGTGCCCGGGCGTCTCACGTTCATCACCCGGATGGGGGCTGGAGCCATTCGCGATGTGCTGCCTCCGTTGCTNGAAGCAGCCAAGGCCCACGAATCCACTCCAGTGTGGATTTCTGACCCGATGCACGGCAACGGAATGACCACGCAAACGGGTTTCAAGACCCGGCGGTTCGATGACGTCGTCGAGGAAGTGAGNGGGTTTTTCGCTGCCCACCGCCAAGTNGGCACCCACCCCGGTGGTCTGCACGTGGANCTGACCGGCGACGACGTCACCGAGTGTTTGGGTGGCAGCCAACAAATCGACGAGCTGGGTCTCGAGACCCGCTACGAGTCTCTGTGTGATCCGCGCCTGAACCACCAGCAGTCATTAGAGCTTGCCTTCCTCGTGGCCGAGGAACTGGGCGAGGCCGCGGTTTAGACGAAGCTGCGGATAATAATGACGGTTCCTTTCGGAACCTGTTGGCCTTGACCAGGCTCCAAGCTGGTGACCCGGGCGAAGGATTCATCCCAGGATTCTTCGGGGAATTCTGAGCGCACGTCGACCTCGAGCTCGAGCCGCTCCAGTGCAGCAATCGCGTCGGCAATGGTCTCGTCGATGACGNCGGGGATTGTGACGAGCTCGGGGCCTCTCGACACCGTGAGGGTGACAGTGTCCCCGGGGCGTGGTGTGGCGTTGTTTGGCACCCGGAANTCGATGACTAATCCTTCGGCGATCTCGTCCGAGAACTGACCGTCCCCGCCNACAACCCCAATGAGACCGGCCTCATCGAGTGCNGNTTCTGCCTCCTCCACNGTGAGGCCCTGGACGCTGGGCAGGCTGCCGGCGCTCACCACCAGGTTGATGGCGGTGTCGGGTTCGAGCTCGGTGCCCGGAGCGATCGTGGTGCCCTCGGAATTGGTGGCGCTCGTCACGGTGTCTTTTGCCGCTGTGTCGGAATATTCGTAACTGACGTCACCGCCAATCAGCCGGGCATCAGTAANGCGGGTTTCGGCGTCGGCGGCTGACAGNCCGANCAGAGCAGGCATGACTGCCGGTTCNACNCCNTGGGAGACAATCAAGCTGACCGATGTTTGTTCTTCCACTTCACTGCCGGCCTCCGGCGTACTGGAGATGACAAGACCTGCCGGAATCTCGTCGTCGTAGTTTTGCTGGAGCGCCTCTTCGACGACGAGCCCGACACCGCGGAGCGATTGACCGGCTTGGTCGACCGTGAGNCCCTGCACATCGGGNACAGTGACCAGGGTGGGGCCCTGTGGTTGGAACACCCACCACCCGGCAAAGATGGCCGCGGCGGCAGCCAGGATGAAAAATGTCCAGAGGCCTANACCNGGGCCCTTGCGCACGGTGGTGATGGTGGGAGCGGGTTGCTCCCCTGCGTAGTCGGGGGTTTCCAGACCGGCGAAGACATCGTCGGTTCGGCTGAGGACCTCGGTCGGTTCATCGTCGGCGGTGTCGGTGGCCATGACTCGGGTCGCGTCGATATCGGGGGTGGAAATGGCTTCTGTGGGTTCGGCAGAGGCTCGACGTTTGCGCAGTTCTTTCTCGACCCGAATTACTTGGTCGAGCAGAGCCTTGGCGTGTGGGGGTCGGTCGTNGGGGNTTCNTTGGGTCGACCAGCGAACGAGCTCGTCGAGTTCGGAAGGAATCTCGGGGGCCAGGTCGCTCGGGACCGGGACACTGCCGTTTGCGTGTTGATACGCCACGGTCACCGCTTGGTCACCGGTGAAGGGTTGTTTGCCGGTCAGCATTTCAAAAATCATGATGCCGAGGGCATAGAGGTCGCTGCGGATGTCGGCAGGCGTTCCNGTCACCAGTTCGGGGGAGAGGTAGGCGACGGTGCCGAGCAGTGCCTGTCCGGTCTGGGTGTTGTGCGACGCTGCTCGGGCGAGGCCAAAATCGGCAATTTTGATCCGGCCGTCATCGGCCATCAGGATGTTTTCTGGTTTCAAGTCGCGGTGCACAATCCCTGCTTGGTGCGCGGCGTCGAGGCCTTGGAGGATCGCTNTCACCACGTCGATNGTTTGCTCCCANGTCAACACACCAAAGTCTCGGAGGAGCTCNCGAAGGGTGATTCCCGGCAGGTATTCCATGACGATGAACGTCAGGGGCCCGTCTTGACCCTGNTCGAAGACATTCACGATGTTGGGGTGGGCGAGCCTCGCCGCCTGTCGGGCCTCTTGAATAAACCGGGCGGTGAACTGTTCGTCCTCGGCCAGGTGCGGGTGCATGATTTTGACCGCGATGGGCCTTTCTAGCCGGTAGTCCAGCCCGCGGTAGACCGAGGCCATGCCCCCTCGAGCAATGCGGTCCTCGATGAGGTAGCGCTGGTCGATGGTGCGGCCGATAAGCGGGTCTGTCGCCGAAGGTGTCATTGCGCCGAATTGTATTGGGCAGAAGGCGCCTCGTCTCTGAGGCGCACCCGAGAGTGGACTAGCTCAATTCCTCCAGCCATGCCCACGCACTCGCCTCCCATTTCGCATACGCCTCGGGGTAGGCCGAGCGTTGCACTTTCTGGGCGGCGTCGGTGAGGTCCATGGACTGCCATCCGGAATAGTCCAAGAGTCC
>NHEZ01000043.1 GCA_002172585.1 Cellulomonadaceae bacterium TMED98
TCGACACGGGATCGTTCGGTGTCACCCACTCGTCTTCTGCCGAATAGAAGGTTCCGGGGTCAACCACGTGGTAGGCACCCAGAATGCTGCGCTGAATTTTGAACAGATCCGACGGGTAGCGCACGTGTTCCAGTAACTGCTCGTTCATGTCGTCTTGCGAGCGCAGAGTACCCGGGAACACATCCGACCAGGCACGGAGAAGCGGATCCTCTTCATCCCAGGCATAAAGCGTCACTTCGCCCGAATAGGCATCCACCGTGGCTTTGACAGAGTTTCGCACGTAGTTAATCGTGTCGAAGGCCAACTGCGGAGCGGGACGATAGGTATCGGCAATCGCCTCGGAAATCTGCAACGGCGTCGAATACGGGTAGTCGGCGGTGGTCGTGAAGCCATCCACAATCCAGACGATGCGACCGTCAACCACTGCCGGGTAGGGGTCGTTGTCGAGAGTCAAATACGGTGCGACTTTCTGCACACGGTCCATCGGCGAGCGGTCGTAGAGCACCTGCGACTCGCTGTTGATGGCATCGGAGAGCAAGATCTGCTCCGACTGGAACTTCAGTGCGTAGAGCAGTTGGTGGAACAGGGTGCCCACGGCGGGGCCGCCGTCACCGGTGTAGGTGTAGGTCTGGTTCTGNTCCNNTCCTTCGCCTCCGGAGGGGAAGTCCAACTCGAGCTGGTCGCCGCCTTCCGGTGCACCCACAATCGAATACTCCGGAGAGTTCTCACCAAAGTAAATCCGCGGCTCGTATTCGCCGAGCGTTTCGGAGACGGGAATACCGGCTTCGATGAACTTCGGCTGCCCATCAGNGGTCCGCTGGTTTCCATACGCCGCGACGAGCCCGTATCCGTGGGTGTAGACNATCGTGTTGTTGTACCACGACTGGGTGTTTAACCCATCNAGGTTGAGTTCGCGGGCAGCCAGCACGGTGTCGGTCCGCTCTCCATCAATCGTGTANCGACCGACGTCCAAATACTGCGGGAAGCGGTAGTACTGACGGAACTGCTCGAGCTGGGAGAACGAGTCGGTGACCAGTGCGGGGTCAATGATGCGGATATTGGCCGCTGTCACCGCGTCTTCGCGGAGTGCTCCCGCGGAGGCCTCGGTCTCTGCCTGGTAAGGAATCTCCACCACATCAGACACGCCATACGCGTCCCTCGTGGATTCGATATTGCGCTCGATAAACGGCGCCTCCAGCGTCCTCGCGCTGGGGTCGACCTGGAAGCGCTGGATGATGAAGGGGTAGGCCTGGCCGATCACCAAGCTGGAGATGATGAACAGCGCGGTTCCCACAATCGCCGGTCGCCAGCGACCAATAATCGAGGTGACCAGGAACAAAATCGCNACCAGAGCAGCAATTCCGGCGAGGATTGCGCGCGAAGGAATCGTCGCATTGGATTCGGTGAATCCCGCACCGAAGGCGAGGAAGCCCGAGCTCGGTGACACCAGAGCGTCGTATTGCTGCAACCACAGACCCAGCATCTGCAACACGAAGTAGATGACACCGGTGACGGCGAGCTGAATGCGCATCACCCGGGANATGCGAAGCTCCCGGCCATCGAGCGAAATCGANCCNTACANGAANCCGGTGGCCGCGGCAGCGATCACCGAGGCAATCACCACGGCACTGGCAAAACCAATCACCGACAAATACACCGGTAACTCGAAGACATAGAACCCGACATCCAGGCCAAATTCGGGATCGGAACTNCCNAAGCCGGTGCGGTTCATCCAGAGCAGGAACTGGGGCCAGGAGCTTGCCGNNGCAAGACCCGCAAAGACACCGAGAAGAGCCGGNACACCCAGCATGGCCAGACGGCGCAGCGGGTCAATCAGTTGCCGNTATCGGTCCAACTCATTNGANAGNCGGGCATAGACCGGGCGGAATCGATACGCGAGGTCGATGGCGATGGCCGTCGGAATAAACATGCCCAAGAAGCCGATGAGGAACATGGCGACCGTGGCGAACCACTGGGTCAGCAAGACGTCCAAATAGCCCAGGTGGTCAAACCACAAGACCTCGGTGTAGAGCGAGGCGAAGATGAAAAATGCCACCAGCAGCGCCGCCAAAACACCGATCGTCACCCCCAATGTCAAACGGGAGCGATTCGGGTTAGCTGTAGCGGTTTGTGACACGCGTGATCTCCTTGTGGGATGCCGGGCGGGCNCAGTCTACAAACACCAGCATCATGCCTGCTGTGACAGTCCCGGAGACCTCAGNCTTGGCAGGAGGGAGGGTCCTGGTCGGCAAGAATTGNNGCGAGCGCCTCCACCGCATCACTCAAGGTGTCGACCGGAACAACCTCGATTCCTCCCGGTGACAACCCCNCGACATCCGCGCAGTTGGCCCGGGGAATAAAAAACCACTCCGCGCCAGAGTCCGCGGCTCCAAAGATTTTGTGTCGCACTCCCCCGACGGGTCCCACATCACCGCCGGCCGTAATCGTTCCNGTCCCCGCCACTGCGAGAGACCCCGCGATTTGCTCGTCGGTGAGCTTTTCCACAATGCCAAGGGCAAACATCAACCCGGCACTGGGGCCGCCCACACTGCCAAGCTCAATGTCGATGTCGAACGGGAAGTCATAGCGCCCAGAGACCAATACCCCGATGACCGGAATCGATGGCTCACCCTCAGACATTCGGGGAATCACTTCCACTGTTTCGTCGCGGCCGTTACGGGACACGGTGAGAGGCATGGGGTCTTGCACCCCGTTGTCGGCGATGATTTGGCGCAACCTCGTCACATCCGCCACGANGATTCCGTCGGCCGANACGATGGTGTCTTCCGGCTCGAGGATGCCTTCGCTGGGCCCTCCCTCGAGGGTTTGGACGATCTCCAGCGAGCTGTCGTAGTCAATGTCGAGGTAGTTNAGCGCCGCGGCAATGGATTCTTGTTGCGAGTTCTCCATATCGATTCGGGCTGCTTCTTGGTTTTGTTCAAAGCTCAACCCCGGCGGGAAAGCCTGATCCACCGGTGTGACCGCCCGTTCGGTNGACACCCACGCACCAAGGACTTCCACCCAGGANGGNANATTNTCTGGNTTNCCNANNCGGTTCACCGTGGTGACCCATAGGTGCGCGTCCTCTCGGTATTCCGCCTCGTCCGGGACCGATATCAAGGCGACGTCACCGTCATCGAGCTCGATGACGCCCAAGGTGTCGTAGGTGGGACCGGGCTGGTCGATGACATAGGGGGCGGGCAGCAGACTGAGCCCGATNGCGCCCAGAACTGTCATTGACAGAAGCGCCCAACCAGCTCTCCTCGACCCGGTTCGAAGCGACGTCGCCGGNTCCGAGTCAGAAAAAAGCGTCACCTACTCATCTCCGCNCTCACCCGGGTCAGTGTAGCTACCGGCGAACAGGCAGGCTGGATGGCACAGACCCCCGGTAGCGTGGGGTCATGGCGGACAACGACGACGAGGCCTCAGAGCGTCCCGACCCNAACGAGTGGATTCGAGACGCTGTCCGTCGCATGTTTGACGGCGACCAAGGTTTCGATCCGGAAGAGCTCGCCCGNGCNGCTGGGTTCACCGGAGACCCCAGCCAACTCCAGGGCATGGTCGAACAGTTNGCGACAGGGCTGACTGGTGCAATGCAGAACTCGGGAACGGCGTCTAGAGACCACGCGGTGANAGTTGCCTCCGATGGNGCGAANTCTGTTGACCCNGCCCGAGCGAACNCCCTGGCNCAACTGCTCTCCACGGCAGCGATGTGGCTCAACGACGTCACCGATATCGCCGAGCCCGGTGGCACGCCGCTATTGATGACCAGGCAAGATTGGGCCCGGGCGACCTTGCCCATTTGGCAAGAAATGTCTGACCCCGTCTCGGAGGCTCTGTCCCGGGCGATCACCGGAGTTATTGAAGAACAAGCGCCGGAGGAAGTAAAGGGTGTTCTCGCCGGTTCTCCCGTGCTCACCCAGATGACGAGCAGTTTGTTTCGGATGCAACTGGCCCAAGTGGTGGGCTCGCTGTCGAAAGAGGTGCTCTCCGGGGGAGATATTGGNATTCCGCTCATNCAGGGCGGTGACGAACACGANGTGCGGGCCGGGCTCGTCCCGCAAAATATCGACAGTTTTGCCGACGGCTTNGGTGTTGCCCCGGAGGAAGTGGACCTTTACGTCGCGATTCGGGAACTTGCCCACCAACGGCTTTTCCGTCACGCCAGGTGGCTTCGGCTCCATGTGATGAGTCTCGTGGGTGANTTTGCCCGCGGNATTCATATCGACGGCGAGCGCCTNATGGATCTCGCGGAGTCGATNACTCCCAGTAACCCGGAAGAAATTTCCCGCATCCTCTCGAGTGGCGCNCTNCTTCCGGAACGGACAGAAGCNCAAGAACGCGCGCTTATTCGGTTAGAGACGATGCTGGCTCTGATCGAGGGATGGGTCGACCACATCACGGCCCAGGCCACCAGTCGCCTGCCAAACTCNGAGAAAATTGCCGAAGCNATGCGGCGCCGACGGGCAACAGGCGGTCCGGCCGAACAGGCCTTTAAGACCCTCGTGGGACTCGAGCTACGCCCGAGACGNCTGCGGGAATCCTCCGCCATCTGGGCCCAGATACTCGACGCACACAGCGCAGAGGTGCGCGATGGGCTCTGGAGCTACCCAGATAACTTGCCNACCGAGGACGACTTTGACGACCCTGCTGGGTTTGTGGGACGCATTGGACAAGCCCCGGAATCCGATTCAGATGTCGACAAATTCTTAGAAGACGTCTTCGGCGAAAACCCAGATTCTCCTGATCANACGCGGTAGTTGGGGATAGTTTCCACCCCAGACCCATCAGTGCGGGCACGATGCCGGCATGCCAGAGCGCGTCTATCGCCTGCCACGGAACCGTCCCGTGGTGTGGCGGACTCCCCATAGTTTGAGCGTNGGCGTGGACCAGCCCGCCGTTGTCGTGACAGACATACCCGATGCCGCCTCTCCTCTGATTCACGCCTTACACGAAGGAATCGGTCGATCGGGGTTTGTTCTCCTGGCCACGCAACTAGGCCTCGACACAGACCACGCCACNCGGCTGCTCGACCAGCTGCTTCCTGCGTGCCGAGCAGAACCCGTTATTCAGAGACCGCGAGTATGTGTCCTGGGTGATTCAGAGTCGACCACCACACTGGCGTCCAGGCTGTCAGGNNTNAGCACCCTCGTGGAGACCCGGGAATCCGCAGACTATGTCCTCGTAGTCAGCGATTACGTNGTCCATCCCGACTGGATTCGAGAGCTCTCCGACGGCACTCTTCGCCATGTTCCCGTGCTGTTTTCTGACCTCACCGTAACGATTGGCCCGGTGATCACCCCCGGTGTCACTCCCTGTTTGTATTGCCTGTCTGGCCGCAGAGACCAGGACGATGCTGAATGGTTGAGCATCCAATCCCAGCTTTTTCACACCGCCTCTCCACTGGCTGCTGGCCATACAGCTGATATCGCGGCGTCTCTGGTGGTGTCCCTGCTGCCGGAGGTGCTCTGCCTCCCCACGCAATGGGACTACACCCCGGGCCACACGAGGTTTCGATATCGGCCGGCCACCGCCACGCTCACCACGGAGGTTGTGGACTTTGACCCGGAGTGCCGGTGTCGGGGGCTTTAGGCGACTAGTCCCAGCTCTTCTAAAAAGGGGCTGATCTGTCGAGACTGGCCGCGGCCTGGTTGCCCGTGAGTAGCCCAACTCATCACCAGGCGCTCTTCAGCCCTGGTGACCGCCACATAAAACAGCCGACGCTCTTCGGCGAGTTCCTCGTCCGACCGGGCGTAAGAAATCGGGAATTGCCCCACCGAGAGCCCGACCAACGCCACCACTTTCCACTCCTGCCCCTTGGCCGAGTGGACAGTCGCCAAGGTGACTGACTGCATGGTGGGCTCGTCGTGTGCGTGGGCGCGGCGGACCAGTTCTTCGGAGAAATCAGCCAGCGACCCTGCGTCACCGAAGCGATCGGCCATATCCGCTATCGCCCGCAGGTCTTCCCAGGTCGACCGGGTTGCGCCCTGCTGGTCTGGCGCGTCCTCGGTCAGACCGAGNCCGAAGAGNATGTCGCCCACCACCCGAGGAACCGGGCCTGGCGTGTGCGCCACCGCGGCACCCCGTATCTCCATCACAGCCCGTTTGATGTGTGGCTGGTCGAAAAACCGGGTCCCTCCTTGAGAGCGAACCGATATNCCCGCGTGTCGAAGCGCCGCCTCGGTTAACAGTGCCTGCGCGCTAAACCGGTGCAACACGGCAATATCGGAGGGCTGATACCCCTCTGCTAAATACTGACCCACGGTCTGCGCGATCCACGTCGCCTCGTCTTCGTCCGAGCCCAGTTGCCGATACACCAATGGCGTGCTTTGCTCACGCTCCGGGGCCAACTGCAGGGCTCCCGGTTGCCCTTTCATGGTCAGGTTTGCGGCGCGAATAATGTCGGGACTTGAGCGATAGTTCTGTTCCAAGCGAATGACGCGGGCACTGGGGTAGGCCTCGGCAAAATTCACGAGGTAGTCGCTGGTGGCACCGGCGAAGCTATAAATCGTCTGGGAGGCATCCCCCACCACACAGAGGTCCTCGCTTGGTCCGAGCCACACGTCGAGCAGACGCTGTTGGATGGGCGAGACGTCCTGATATTCGTCAACGACGAAGTGTTGGTATTGCTGGCGCACTGTCTGCAAAATGGCCGGCTCGCTCTCCAGCATTCCTGCTGCCGCCAACAACACGTCCTCGAAGTCGATGCGGCGCCGCTCGTCTTTCACCGTCTCGTACCGCTCCATCACCTGACGCATCAACTCCCGCGTCATTTCCGGAGGCAGAGAACGGGTGCCCGCCTCGACCCGCTGCAGGTAGTCGTCGATGGTGAAGGCTTTGACTTTCCGCCACTCAATTTCTCCCGCAATATCGCGCAATACCGCCTGGTCCACCTCGACCCCGAGAGTCTGCAACACATGGGCGACCATGGAGGCTTTTGCGGTCACGATTTCTGGCAGAAACCCATCGGTCAGTTGCGGCCAGAAGTGTTGGAGTTGGCGCAAAGCAGCCGAGTGAAAGGTGCGACAGGCGACGCCTTCCACCCCGAGTGCCCGCACCCGGCCAGCCATTTCCTGGGCAGCTTTTTGGGTGAACGTCAGCGCCAGGACAGAAGACTGCTGATAGGCCCCGGTCTGCACGCCATAGGCGATGCGGTGGGTAATCGCACGGGTTTTCCCTGTCCCCGCACCCGCCATCACCACGACAGGGGCGTCAAACGTGGTGGCCACGAGCCGCTGGGACTCGTTTAACCCTTCCAAGACAGCAGTGGTCACCACGACATCTCCGGCAACGGCTCACCGAACCAGTCTTCGATCATGGCCCGGGCAATCGAGGTGGAGCCTGGCAAAACGACATCGCCCAGTGACGCACGAAGCTCGTCCCGGGAAAACCAGCGCAAGTCAACAATTTCGGTGCCATCTGGCCGAAGCGGACCCGACAGTGCGTGGTCCAGCTCGGCGGTGAAGCCCAACATGAGCGAGGCGGGAAACGGCCAGGGTTGCGATCCCACATACCGCGGATTCGTGATGCGAAGACCAGACTCTTCCCACACCTCACGTAACACCGCCGCCTCCAGCGACTCCCCTGGTTCCACAAATCCGGCAAGGAGCGAATACCGTTGGCTCTCCCACAGAGCATTGCTGCCGAGCACGATTCGATCCTCCTGATCGGTAATCAACACAATGATGGCCGCGTCGGTCCGAGGAAACACGCTCTGTCCCGAGGATTCATCCACTAGCACCCATCCCGCTTGATCGGATACCAGTGCCGCGCCGGAGCGAGGGGAATAGCGGTGGGCGGTGTGCCAGTTGGCGAGCGCGAGGGCCTGTGCCAAGACACCCGCGTCNCGGTCGGACAGCGCGTGACCGCTGGTTCGTCCACTGACCCAGCGTGTGGTGTCTGGCTCCAGCGCGGCAGCCTCCTCGTCAGTCAGGACAGCTGCGAGGACGGCGGCNCCGAGAGAGAGGTCCTGGTCGGCGTCAATGCTNTTCCCGAGATAAATCAGCGTCTCTGGGCGGGGGAGGTCAGCCGATGTGAGATACGCAAGCTCCAGCGTCCCGGAATTGGTCACCAGGACCTCTCCGCGCCACGTCGGAACAATGCGGGTGTCGGGGGTATTCCAGAGGGTGTCGAGAAGGCCCGGGATTGCTCGGGACTCGGCATCCCGGTCGAGCTTTGCACGAGACAGGGCGAGACGCGGTGTGAGCGACATAACACCCCCGATGTCAACGGCAGTGGGGCCTGTGGGCACCCGGTGTGGCAACGGAAAGCTCCCTCTGAGCCCGCCTACCCTGGAGGACATGAGCCACCAGTCCCTCATGCTAGCGGCGCAGGCCTCCGCGGCGGTTCCTGGGCTCACACTGGTGAGCACCACAGATATTTCCGACGAACACCGTCAGGCCGCTCTCGCCACCGATGTCGACTCCAGGGCGTGGATTGTTGAGCTTCCCAAGACCGACGACGAGGAATTGGGAGCGAGGGAGCGCATTGGCGCGCTGTCTGCCATCGGTGATGGACTGCGCTCGAGGCTGCCCTTTGGCGTCCCCCGGATTCACGGCGAGACCAACGTCCGTGGCCGCACACTCACAGTGGGGGAATGGCTTCCTGGATTCCGGCCCCAGACCAACTCCCTCGCTCCAGAGGCCATCACCTCCATCGCTCAGGCGATGGCGACCCTGCACGGCATCCCGGCAAGCGCCCTCTATGACCAGGGGCGACCTATTCACTCGGCGAACGAATCCCAGCGCATTGCGGTGGGGGTCGTCGACCGCGCCGCCCAAACCACCCTGTTGCCACAGTCTTTGCTTCGACGCTGGGAAGCCGCGTATGAAGACAGTGAGTTGTGGCAGTTCGAGCCGAGCATCATCCACGGCAGACTCCGCCTCGAGTCTTTCCTCATCGAAGGCGACCGGGTCACCGCCGTCACCGGCTGGCGGTCCCTGCAGGTCGGCGACCCTGCTCGCGATGTCGCCTGGGTCACCGCACCCACTATGAAAGATCTCCTCGCTCCGGTGGAGACGGCGTATCGGCAGGAGCGGCAAACAGCGGATCCCCGCCTGTTCCAGCGCGGCCGATTCTGGGCCGAGCTCGATATTGCCCGCTGGCTGATCCATGGCCTGGATACCGGCAACCAGGTCATCACCGACCAGGCCACCGCCGCGATCAACGATCTCCACGACCGAGTCGGCGGCGATTTGTCCCAGACGCTGACGGAGCCCATCACCCGAGCGCCGCACCCGCTCGCCCCGCCCACAACCGACGACTAGTCTCGGACGCTGTGAGCANGCTTATCCGCGGGTTCTACGCCCTGGTGCACTGGGCCCTTCACCACCCTGCCACCCGCTGGGTGGTGCCACGGCGTTTCCGCCGGGCGGACATCGTGATCTCTCCCGGTGTCGGGGCCGTCGAATCGGGAGTGTTTTTTGAGCCCTCGGACGCGATCGTGTCCCGCTCGCAAATTCTTGGCGAGCCTCCNATCACCCCGGAGCCCGAGCGCTTCCCCGCCGTCACCTGGGGCGTCTTTNACGATGCCTGGGTGACCAATAACCGCTACTTTCCCTTCCTCGTCACCGGCCAGACGATCATGCTTCCTCCGCGGCGGGTGGAGGGGCCGTGGCGGCTGAGCTACCGGCGAAACCGGATTGTCTGGTCCGACGGCGAGCACGTCGTCATCNACACCGCTCGCGGNGAGCAGATGGCGGTCGACCAGGCCATTTTTCTTGGCGGACGAGATTTCACCAACTGGTATCACTGGCTGGTCGATGCCCTGCCGCAGCTTCACCTCGCCAACCGACTCCCCGAGCACCTGCGCGGGCTCCCGGTGTTGATCCCGGAGCAGATTTATCGATACCCCACCATGGTCGAGGCCTTGGAGTTATTCCTCGACGGACGCGACGTCATCCGAGTTCCAGAATGGTCCGCGGTNCGCGCCAAGCGNCTGGTCTGGATTGATCCGCTCGAGGTGAGCAACCTTCCGCAGAGAAAATCTCATCCCACGATGGATCCTAAAATTCACCAACTCCACCGGGAAGGAATGGAGAGCTACCGGGATGTGTTTCTCGGCGCCTTCGCTGCCTCACCCGTCACTCCTCACCGCAAAATCGTCCTCGCCCGGGACACCACCAGGCGCTCGTTTAACCAGGACGAGGTGTTGGCGGTCGCTGCAGAGTTNGGTTTTGAACCGTGCTACCCNGANAAGTTGAGCCTTGCCGAGCAGGTCGCGGTGTTCCGTGAAGCGCGCCACATCATTGGCCCGTCGGGAGCGGGGTTTGCCGGACTGCTCTTTGTCCAACCGGGCACCCAGGCGCTGTGTTGGCAGGACACCCGAATTCGATCGATGACGATTCTTCCCGACCTCGCCACCTTGAACCACGCGGACTACTACCACGTGTTTTATCGCTCGGACGAATCGGGGGGATTGTTCAAAAGCAACTACCACCTCGACCCCGACTGGTTACGCGACTCCCTCCGCACGTTCCTCGGCTGAGCGCGCCTTGGCCTGCTCGAGAAGCTCTCGTAACTGATCAGCGGAGGCTAACGACGGTGGTGCCACCACTCGGGCTTCCTGGGAAAACCAAAACACCGCGTCGATATCGTCTGCTGACGTGCCACTCCAACTGGCCCAGGCTTCGCGGTAGAGGGCAAGCTGCAGCGACTTTCTCTGAAGCTCGTCCGGGGTGTCGGGGGCCCGACCGGTTTTCCAATCCACGATGACCACTCGGCCCTCCCGGATAAACACGGCGTCTATCTTGCAAATCACGATGTGCTCACCCACGGGCAGATGAATCTCCCGCTCCAGAGCCTCCGGCACCAACGTCGCGAACTCGCTTAACTCAAACGACTCTTTCCATTTCTCCACCTCGAGGTCAGGAGCCTGCCACTGGTCATCGTCTAGATCCACATCGCCAAAGACCCCGCCATGGGACTCGGCAAAATACTGCTCGACCCAGGCGTGGAACTGATTGCCCCGCTGCTGAGATAAGCCCGTTGTGGGAGGTCTGGGCTGCACCTGACCCTGCAGCATCTCCTCTGGTTCATAGACCCAGCGATCAAACTGCGAGGCGGGAATACGCACCGGCCACTGGGGCACCACGGGTTGCTGACGGGCGAGGTCTCGCTCGATGACTGCATCAATCATCGCCCGCAGCTCGGGAGGCACGTTTTCACTNACCGCTGGCGCTGCCGTCAGCATTGTCCTGTGCATTTTCTGGAGGTGCGGGCACCTCGCCGACCAGTGCGGCAGCAGCCTCCACCCGGGCTCGTCTTGCGCCGAGCGGATCGGCAGGCCAGACCATCGTCTCGCCCTCGAGGGATTCTGGCCGCTCGTTCGATTCTGGGCCCTCGGGAAGAGAAGGAATAAGCCCGTGGTCGGCAAGCTCAATCAAAAACCTCGAGGGTTCGTGGACGGTTTTTCTGGTCGACCAGAAACTGCCCGTCAGCAGAAGGTCTCTTTTGGTGCGGGTGAAGCCGACATAGGCCACTCGTCGCTCTTCCCGCAGGTGATGCTCCGCCACATCCGTTTTGAACTGTTTGACCGCATCGGCCAGTTCTTTCCGATCAGCCGCCTGTTCCCACTCNAGCTCGGGTAAGAACTTTTTGTCGCCGCGAAAGGGATAGGGCAGGGTGCCTTTTCGCAACCAGCCCGTGGTGCCGTCTTTGGAGCGAGAGGGCAAGAAATCAGAGCTGTTGCCGGCGACCGCCACCAGGTCCCATTCGAGTCCTTTGGCGCCGTGAATGGTCAGGATCTGCACACAGCCAGGCTCGGGTGGGGCCGATTGTGGTTGGAGGCTATCTCTCGTCTCTGCCTCCTCTAACCAACCTAAGAACCCCGCGACGCCCGAGCCATCACCGAGCGCCTGATACTGCCTCGCAGCATCCAGAAATGCCTGGCGGGCCTCGCGGTAGCTCTCGTGTCGCTCGTGCGACATCCACTCGATATCGACGCCGGTGAGCTTTTCCCAGTGCAGGATTTGGTCCACGATGCCCTGATGGCTCACCATGCGCTGGGTGCGAATAAGCGCCGCCGCGTCGCGCACCCGCTTCCTGCTCTCGTCACTAAAGTCCGCCCACTGCCCGTGGTCGTCCGAGCGGGTGGCGAGAAACAACACCGCGTCGACCAGCGAGGCGCGCGGTCGACCTGTGGCTTGGTGTCGCATCGCCTCGACAAGAGCCTCGTCGACTGCTGACCCATCGTCATCGCGCAGTCCCAACCAGTGAGCGACCCCGCTTAGCGCATAGAGATCAGCGACACCGAGTCGGAAGCGCCCGGAGGTGAGCAGCCGCACCATTTCTCCGTTTGGCATGGGGCGATGGGAAAGAGCGAGACCCGCGACAAGATCGGCCACCAGTGGATCGGCGAGCAACCCGCCGATTCCCAAAATATGCACGGGAATTCCCTTGGCCTCTAAGGCGGCGGCAAAAAGACCCTGATGTTTTCTCTCGCGAAGCAACAGCGCCGCATCCGGCGGGGTCTGATCACCAGCATGGGCGGCCAGTGTGTCGGAAAACCACTGCGCCACGTGGTCTGCTTCGTCGACGATGGTGTCCAGAAAAGCCGTGTCCACGGTTCCCGGATCGGCACCGGGTGCTTCCTGCAACACACCCACCTCGAGCTCGGGCGTGCGAAGCGGCTCGCACAGCTGATTGGCCACCGCCAAGACACCTGCGGGATTTCGCCAACTGGTCTGCAGGCCAAAGGTCGTCACGGGCCAGGTCTTCGCAAAGTCTGCGGGGAAATCCGCCAGGTTCGACGCACTCGCCCCGCGCCAGCCATAGATCGCCTGGAGNGGGTCTCCCACACTCATCACCGGGTGATCAGAAAAGAGCGTCTGCAGCAGGGTGGTTTGCAGCACGCTGGTGTCTTGATACTCATCCAAGAGCACGACGCGGTGTCGCTCGCGCATCTGCTGGGTAACGTCGGGGGCATCGCGTACGACCTGGAGACCTAAGCGAATCTGGTCCGAGTAGTCGACCAGTCCCGCACGGAGCTTTTCTGCCCGGAATTCTTCGACGAGCTCGGCCAGAACACGCAGTGTGCCCACGGATTCGGCCCACTTATCGACATCGGCTCGGGGAAAGCGATCGGGTGTCTCGAGCAGGGCAACCCGGGAAAACTCGGCGGCAAATGCCTGAAGATCGTCGGCACTCGCGGCGTGTTCGGACATGGCTTGGGAAAGCGACCAGGTGAGCGAGGTCAACTGATCGACGGAGAGATCGAGCTGTTCCAGTTCAGGATGGGTGGAGGAGACGATGACTCGTCTGGCAAGTGCCCAGGACGCTGCCGACCCGGCCACGTCGGCTTCACCGTCTAGGCCTAAAAACACCGCGTAGTCCTGGAAAAGCCGGGAGGCAAACGCGTTATAGGTCGACACCTGGGGCAGCTGGAAAATATCGTCGCCCTGACCGGCGATATCGGATAGCGCTCGAATTCTGCGGTGAATACGCTCCGAGAGCTCACCGGCTGCTTTTCTCGTAAACGTCAGACCCAGAACGTCTTTGGGGGCGACAAGACCATTAGCNACCAACCACACCACCCGGAGGGCCATAGTCTCTGTTTTTCCAGACCCCGCCCCGGCCACCACCCGGTAGACGCCCTCGAGGGGAGCTTCGATGATGGCGCGCTGCTGATCGGTCGGGGAATAGATCCCCAGCGCCTCACACAGCTCTGCTGCGGAATACCGATACTCAGCCACACGTGCTCCCCACTCGCTGCCAGCGGTGCCGGGAATAGGACTTATTGCCCACCGGTTGATACACCGGGCCCTCGAACTGCGCCTGGCTCATCGACTGCGCCACCGCGCGCAACCTCTCTCGGGCCACCTCGAGGCCGTCTTCACCCAGCGGGCTTTGTTCCGCGACCCGGTAGTTTTTCCCGCCAATTCCGCCGCTCACAAACACCAACCACGCCCCACCGCTCTCACCATCGACGCCCAGTTGTTCTCGGACTGNTGAGTCCGCGAGCGCCACTTGGTAGGCCTGGAGTTGGGGATTNTGGTCAATTTCTTTTTGGTTGGTCACCGCCTGACCGGTCTTAATATCAATCACGACAAGCTGACCATCCCGGGTTTTTTCGATGCGGTCGAGTTTTCCCCGCAGTCGAACGCCGTCGACCGAGGTGTCGACAAACGCTTCCACGGCACCGAGCGACACATCCTCGGCCCGGCGGTCAGACANGTAATCAGCNAGTGCGTCGACAAACCCGCGCACCGTGACCTTCTCCCGCCTGGACACCCACTCGGATTCGAAATCCATCTCCCCCCAGCGCGACTCCACNAGAGACCANANCGTGGAGCTGGTGCCCTCTGGCTGTTGTTCTGCCGCCCAGTGCACCAGCAATCCCCTGCTCAACTGCACCCCTGGCTCATCGGGAGAGACCGTGTCGAGAAACCAATCAAGCGGCGACTGTTCAATCGCGTCNATGCGAGAGGGCGACACGGAGGGCTCGNTNGTGTCAAAAAGCGGCGCCTCAGACGACACCTCCTGCAGCCCCCACCACGACGACGGATTCGCCTCAGCGACACCGCNTTCGGNGAGGTAACGAAGNCCNGNTGCGGCCGCAGCACTGTCTGAACTGNCGGNACTGCTGCGACTACTTGGACTNCNNGNACTGCCGGACTGNGCGTCTCGNCTGAGCGCCGCCACCAGCTCNCGGCTGGAGGTGTGCACNCGNCCCTNNGNNGGGGCCTCGGTGGCGTGTTGGGCCAGCAGGGTAAACAGCGGGCTTGGCTGCGTGTCATCGGAGTCGACGGCGGAGACAATCACCTGCGCTCTGGCNCGCGACACNGCGAGCGCTGCCATTCGCAGCTCATCGTCTAGAACGGCCCGGTACTCGTCAATATCCTCCAGCTCACCACCCCGGACACTCCTCGCGACCAGCGGTGAGCCGAGCAACGACCACCGAATCCGGGTGTTCGGCCAGACATGGTCATTGAGCCCCGCCACCACGACCGTGTCTACTTCGATACCGGCTAGTTGAGACGGCGTGGCGACAAGGACGCCGTGACGTCTAGACACCGGCAACACCACGTCTTCAGAAATCTCGTTGTCCAGAATCTGCTGGCACATCCCCTCCACGGTGACTCCCGGGTGGGTCTCGCTGAACCGATCGGCGCTTGCCAGTAACGCGGAGACCTGCTGCAGGCTTTCTCGGGCAAACCCCGACTGCTCGGAGCTTCCCCCGGCCAGGCGGAGCCACTCTTTCTCGACGCCCCAGGCATTCCAGGCGGCAGACATCACCACCGCCGGGGTGGCCTCTGGTGGCAGCTCACGCAGTGTGTCGACGACTCCGAGGACCCGCTCGAGCGGGGCGTGGAAAGACTGCGGCAACTCCGGAGGAATATCGGCATCGCGCACACACTCCACCACGGCGTCCACCCCCGACCGCGAGATTCCCCGCTGCTGGTCGATTAACCGCAACACACTGCCGAGACGTCGCACCCGTCTCACATCCATCCGGGCGTAGACACCGGTCAGGAGGTCTCGGACCCGCTCTGCCGTGAGCCACTCTGGGGCTCTGGCCGCGATGACCCAGCCCATGAGCTCCCTCGTGGCGGGGTGTTCGGCGAGAGCCGAGCGATAGTCGGTCATCGCAGAAATCCCTGCCTGTTCCAAGCTTTGGGTGACCAGGGGAATCTGCGCGGCCCGGCGCACCGCCACCGCCATATCGGAAAACGGCACCCCCGATTCCAGGTGCCGGGCAAGAAGCAGCCTCGCAATATCGTCTGCTTCCGCACCGGGGGAGCTCGCCCGAAGACACAGAGCCGGCACGGCCCCGTCCTCGCCACCTCCCGCTGCCTGCCTCTGGGTGCCAGCCCGGGCGGTGCCGATCCGCCCGGTAATACTGGTCACCATCTCGCGAAGCGCCGGACCGTGGCGGAACACTGTATCCAACACCACAGGGCTCACCCCCAGTGCCTCCGCTACCCAGGAGGGACCTTCGGGGTCAGCGCCGCGGAAGCTCTGACCGGCCACATCGGGCTCGGCAGTGACCGACACGTGGACGCCTCGCTGGTGAAGCGCCTCGATCAGTGCTGTGGCCGCCGGGGAGAGATCGTGGGCGTCGTCGAATAACACCGCGCCTAGCCCGACCCGGTCGGCAAGCCCGCCCTGCACCAGCGACGTGGCCACGCGAAGAAGCTCCGGGGAGTCAAATTCTTGGGGACGGCTTCTGGCAATNACCCGTTCGTAGTCGTCCAGGAAATCAGCGACGGCGGCCCAGGCCGGNTGGAGGTGGCTGTGGTCTCGAAGCCACGACGAATCCAGGCCCCACTCGGTGACCCGGGCAATCANCTCGCGCAGCTCNGTACGAAACGCTTCGGTCTGCACCACCGCCGGGCCGAGAAACTCTGGCCACGACGGCCCCGCCCCGGAGCTCCCCTGTTCGGCCAGCAGGTCTCGAATATCACTATCGACATCGGCCCCGGAGCGAAGCCTCGGTGGGGCGAGTNTCTGGTCCTCAGCATCCGCGCGGACCAACCAAAACGCGAACGCCGCCACACTCATCGACACGGCCCCCCTCGTGGCCACCCCCAACGACTGGGCCAGACCATCGCGCAGCGCCGTGGCCTGCCGTCTGGTGGGAGTGAGTAGGCGGATCCGATCCGGGGACATCCCTTCGCTCACCAGCCAGCGCATCCGCTCGGTGAGCAGGGTGGTTTTTCCCGAACCTGGNGCGCCNAAGACAATTAATGGGCGCGTGGAGGGGGCCTGGACCAGGCTGTCCGGGGTGGCTAATGGTGTGCTCACCCTTCGAGGCTAATTCCCACCTCTGACTCGCGTAGGGTGAAAGGCGTGGAAATTCGAATCGGCATTGCAAACTCCTCCCGCGAAATTGTCTTTGAGACNACCAAAGACGCCGGTGAGGTAGAAAAAAACATCCAATCGAGNGTCGCCGAAGGCGACGACGCGGTGATGCGCCTGGAAGACGATAAAGGACATATTTACCTCGTCCCGGTGCGCACCCTCACCTACGTCGAAATCATGAAAGAGCCCGCGCGCAAAGTCGGCTTCGCCCCCTAANCCCGTGGAAATTGTCCTGATCTTCACCGCCGCCGCCATCATTGGCGCGGCGATCCGCTACCTGGTTCCCGGCAGGGTCCGCCACGGCATGATTGCGCTGCCTGCCCTGCAGGTGGGCCTTGCCACCCTGCTGTTTACCGCGGCGATGTGGGCAGGGCTTAGCCCNCAATCCATTTGGACGTGGCTGATTGCCCTGGTGCTCTCCACCGCCGCCCACGTCTACGTGGCGATCTGGCTTCCTGGACACCGCGACCGCGAAGACGAGAAACTCTTCCAGACCCTCACCGCACCGGATGCGCCCCTGCCCGAGGTGCCCGCGGAGACTACGCGGTAAGACCGAGGCTGTCCATCCGACGGGTGTGCTCGGTCACCACATCAGTCAGCACCGGCTCCACCTCGGATTGTCCGGGCCTGCCAGACTCCGAGGTGCGAAGCGCGTGCCGGGCAATCAACATCGTGTCGCCCACCAGCCGCCTGCCCCATAAACTCACCCGGTCGCGGTANGCCACATCCGCCTCAAAGACGCGGGTGAGTACCTGATGGGCCAGGACGTCATCGGGTCGATCATCCAACAGCCGACGAAGGGGTTTCGCGGCCCGGTCGGGAAGCGCATCGACCATAACCCGGTAAAAATCCATCAGAAACCCGCCTGCAATCACACAGGTCGCAATCCGCTCATACCAATTGTCNGCGCGCATGAGCTCGAATTGGCTCTTTTGGTAGGCANGCGGCTCGGCCATCGCCGCCACCGGATCATCGACATAGTCGTCCAGGATCTCGCGGAGCGCCTCNTAGCGNGCCAACACGGCGNGAGAGGCGCGAGAAAGCTCATCGGCGTCGTGGGCCGACCAGGCCTGGGTGGAGAGCTCCTGGTACTGGGCCGCCACAATCGAACTGGTGGCACCCGCGTGAGCGACCAGGTCTGACACGGTCGGGGTGAGGGCGCTCAGATCAACACGCGACGCGGTGCCTTTTTTCCTAGAGCCCAAGCGAAAAGTCCGGCGTGGGTTTTTCCTCNTCCACCAGCGCCACTGCATGCGACCACATTAGCTGGGGCAGACNGCAGAGTCTGGCGGTGCCCGCCGGGTAGACTGGAGGCTCAAACTGCGAAAGTGAATCTAATCCCCTGTGAGTTTTTCCGACCTCGGCGTTGAGCCCGATATGGTCGAGGCCCTCCGCGAGGAGGGAATCGAGACCCCGTTTCCCATTCAAGAACAAACCATTCCGGTGGCACTATCCGGCCAAGACATTATTGGCCAGGCCCGCACCGGAACCGGTAAAACCCTGGGCTTTGGCCTGCCGCTTCTGCAAAAGCTCGGCACGTCCCCCGAGCCCGGTGTGAAAGCACTCATCGTGGTTCCCACCAGAGAGCTCGCCATCCAGGTCGCAGAAGACTTAGTGGTGGCNTCGAAAAACCGCGACACCCAGATTGCGGCGATTTACGGCGGNAAAGCCTATGAGGGCCAAATCGAACAAATNGANCAAGGCGCCCAAGTGGTCGTCGGCACCCCCGGCCGACTTCTTGACCTGATCCAACAGCGCAAGCTCTCGATTAAACACGTCGANGTGATGGTCTTGGACGAGGCCGACAAGATGTTGGATCTGGGGTTCTTACCCGATGTGGAGCGGTTGTTTTCGCATACGGCCGAGACCCGNCACACCATGCTGTTTTCTGCCACCATGCCGGGGCCTGTGTTGACACTCGCCAGGCGGTTTATGACCAAACCCCTGCATATTCGAGCCCACGACCCGGAAGAAACCCTCGCCCAAGCGAACATCAAACACTTTGTCTACCGCGCCCACCAGCTCGACAAAGACGAAGTGATTGGTCGGATCCTGCAGGCTGAGGGCCGCGGNAAGACCATCATCTTTACCCGCACCAAACGAGGTGCGTCGAGGCTGGTCGAAGAGCTCAATGACCGCGGGTTCCCGGCCGCAGCCGTCCACGGCGATCTCAGCCAAGACGCGAGAGAACGCGCGATGGTGGCGTTTAAAGAGGGCAAAAAAGACATCTTGATTGCCACCGACGTGGCCGCCCGCGGAGTCGACGTGGACGATGTCACCCACGTGATTAACCACACCATCCCCGAGGACGAAAAAACCTACCTCCACCGCGTCGGCCGCACCGGACGTGCCAATAAAACAGGCATCGCGGTGACCTTTGTGGACTGGGACGACCTGCACAAGTGGGCTCTGATTAACCGCGCACTGGAAATGGGAATCGACGAGCCCCAAGAGACCTACTCGTCCTCCGAGCACCTGTTTAGCGACATGAATATCGCCCCCGGCACCAAAGGCCGACTAAAAGCAACCCCCACTCCCCGTCCAGAAAAACGCGCCGGCACGCCGCCTCGCTCACGCGGCAGCAGACCATCGGGCTCGAATCAGGGCAGCACTGGTGGGCGCAGCTCTGATGGGCGCANCTCTGATCGGCGAAGCGCTGGTGCGAGCAGTTCCCAGGCCGGGGGCAGCAGTGACGGCCGCACCCGTCAACGTCGACGTCGCCGAAGCGGCGAGGGCTCCTAACCGGGCCCCTCTGAGATTCCGCCGCTACACCCCAGCAGGCATGTGGCCCACCGGACGGACACCGGTGGCGATATCCAGAATCTGACGAAGAGATTCTGGACTCGTCGTGTGTTCGCCGAGCGGGTTTGGTTTTTTTGACCCGTGGTAGTCGCTGGAGCCGGTCACAATCAGCCCCAGACGCTGCGCCACGTCATCGAGAGCTGGTTGCTGTTCTGGCACATTTTCTCGGTGATGCAGCTCCACGCCAAGAAGCCCTAACTCCCACCAGCGTTGATAGCGCGCCACGGCCTCGTCAATCGGGCCCCGCACGTCCGTCAGCGGCGTTCCGCCGCGGCTGAGCGGATGAGCGAGCACCGGCACTCCCCCGGCTTCTCGAATGATCCGGATGCCGGTCTCTAACGTCGGTGCGTAGTGCGGCACGTGATACGGGCCATCGCCCGCCAAGATGTGCTCAAACGCTTCGGTGGTATCCCGGACAATTCCCTTGGCAATCAACACTTCAGCGATATGGGGCCTGCCCGGGGTGGCACCCTCTGGAATACCTGCCCGCACCTCCAGCCAGCTAATCGGAAAGTCCTTCGCGAGCTTGTCCACCATGAGCTGCAACCGGTTATCCCGGTGGGAGCGAATCTTCACCATCTCCTCGACCAGCACCGGATGTTCCGGGTCGAGGAGATACCCCAGCAGGTGCACGCTGTGGGGCTCGAAATCGTTCTGTTCGTCAAACACCTGCGTACTGAGCTCGATCCCGGGGATGAACCCCACCCCGAGCGCGGTGGCAGCCTCGGTCGCTTCCGCCCACCCCGACACGGTGTCGTGGTCGGTCAGTGCCACCGTGTGAATGCCAGCCCGGGCAGCAGCGGCAATGACCTCGGCCGGAGACTCGGAGCCGTCTGACGCCCGGGAATGGGTGTGTAGGTCAATGGGCTCCGACATCACTCCATGCTAGGACGCCAGAGGCGAAACCCCTCCCACCCACTGGCGACCAGTGGGAGACTGGAGCAATGTCTGAGAGCACTCGCCCACCCCGCTCCCGGACGCCCCAATCGAAGGCGTTCCAGGACTACATGACCACGGGCTGGGCCCGNCCGGAAGGCGCTGCCCCGACGACGCGTCCGGTGGCAGAGTATGCAGCGGCGAGGCGAGCGAGACTGCTGGACGGACTACCGGAGTCACTGCGGGGAAAAACTCTGCTCATCCCGGCAGGTCCTGCGGTGCGACGAGCAAACGACACCGACTACCCCTACCGCCCGCACTCGGCGTTTGTGTATCTCACCGGGTGGGGGGCAGAGACCACTCCTGGAAGCCTGCTGGTGATGGACACCACGACCACAGACACCACGGTGTATCTGAGAGGTCCCGCGCCGAGAGATAGTGATGAGTTTTATGCCAACCCCGCCATTGGTGAATTTTGGACCGGCCCCCGGGCCAGTGTGGCCGATGTGGGTCAGGAACTGGGACTGGAGACGAAGGATCTTTCCCAGTGGTCAGGAATTTCTGACCAGGACCTGNCTCACACCGTGATCCTGCCGGATGCCGATGANGTNCTNAGCTGGGACACAGGACACCGCCGGATGGCACTGGAGACCGCCGANGATTTACAGGAGGCAGACCGCGAGCTCGCACGGGTGCTGTCTGAAGNCCGGTTTGTCAAAGACGAGTATGAAATTGCCGAGCTCCGAGAAGCGATTGCCTCCACCCACCGNGGCTTTGACGACATTGTTCGTGCTCTCCCTGGAGCAACGGAGGTTGCNCGGGGCGAGCGAGTCATTGAGGGCGTCTTTGCCGCCAGGGCCCGGTTGGAAGGCAACGACGTCGGCTACGGCACGATTGCTGCGGCCGGGTCCCACGCCTGCACCCTGCATTGGGTGAGTAATCACGGCNATATTCACAGCGGNGAGCTTCTGTTGGTCGACGCGGGGGTGGAGCGCGAGTCGCTCTATACNGCCGATATCACCCGGACCTTTCCGGTCTCCGGGGTGTTTTCTGACACCCAGCGTGAGGTCTATGACGCGGTGTTAGAAGCCGCCGATGCGGCACTGGCNGCGGTNAAGCCCGGNGTNTCCTTTCGCACCCTGCACGACGAAGCCATGCGGGTGATTGCCCGCCACACCGCCTCGTGGGGNNTNNTNCCAGGAACAGCCGANGAGTCACTNTCANCCGAGGCNGGCTGGCACCGGCGGTTCATGATCCACGGCACCGGACACCACTTGGGTCTCGATGTCCACGACTGCCAACAGGCCAGACGCGAGGTCTATCANGACCAAGAACTCCAACCCGGCATGGTGTTCACGATTGAACCGGGACTGTATTTCCAACCAGACGACCTGAGCGTGCCCGACCACCTTCGCGGCATCGGCATCCGCATCGAAGACAACATTCTGGTGACCAAGACAGGCGCAGAAGTACTCTCCGCCGCNATTCCCCGCACCGCCNNNGANGTNGAGGCNTGGATGTCAGCTGCCCATCACACAGGGGACTAGAGGCCCAGAATCGCGCCTGCCACCAAGAAATAGATAATCAACCCGCTGGTGTCGACCAGAGTCGTGACTAAGGGCACAGAAATGACGGCCGGGTCAATTTTGAGGGCCTGGGCGGCAAGGGGCATCGTCGACCCCACGGTGGTGGCCCACACCGCAATNAACANCACGGACAGGCCGACCGCAATTCCCACATCGAGCCCCGCGACCCACCAACCTGCNCCAAAGGCAATCACTCCCAGCACNGCCCCCAACAGCAACCCCACGCGTGATTCACGCCAGGCCACCCGCAACACGTCGGTCGGTCGGACCTCGCCGACGGCGACCGCCCGCACGGCACTGGTGGCCGCTTGGGCACCGATATTTCCTCCGGTTCCNACAATCAACGGAATAAACAACGCCAGTGCGGTCACGGTGGCGAGCGCTGTTTCAAAAAGCCCCATCACCCACACGGTGATCGTCGCTGCCGACATCAAGATCACCAGCCAGAACACCCGCAGTCTCGCCAGCTGAATCACACTGTCNGAGAGGTAGTGGCCGGCCGAGGGCAGTGCGCCTGCCTGACGGGCAATATCTTCGGTGTCGGCTGCTTCGATGACCTCCAGCGCGTCATCGACNGTCAGCACCCCCAGCACCCGGAATTGACTATCGACCACCATCAGACCCAGGCGGTTAGTCTCCTGGACCAAACGGGCCGCTTTTTCCGCGTCTTCGGTCACACTCAGAGTCGGGGCACTCCGGTCGGCNATTTCTCCCAGAGTCAGGCCTTGATCGGCCAGGACGACGTGGCTGAGGCCAATGACACCGACCAGTTTTCGGGATTTATCGACNACNGCCAGTAGGTCGATTGTTTCGGCGTCGGAGCCTTTGCGCCGCACCACATCCAACACGTCGGCCACACTCGTGGATTCGGGGACCGTCACCACCTCNGGGCTCATCACACGTCCGACGGAGCCGTCGGGGAATCCCAGCAGCGAGGCGGTCATGGAGCGTTCTTTATGGCTCAGGCCCGCGAGGACGCGCCGGACAAACCCGGCGGGGGCTTCGCCCAAAAGCCGGGCGCGGTCGTCTGGATCCATTTCTTCCACCACGTCGCGGAAGGCGGAATCGCGCATGCCGCTCAGCAACTGTTGTTGCTGGTAACTATCGAGCTCTTCGAAGACTTCGAGGGCTTCGTCTCTGGCGAGCATGCGCCAGACCAGGGCGGATTGGACCGGGTTCAGCCGGGTGAGCTCTTCGGCGATCTCGTGGGCTGCTTTGGTGTCTAACCATTCGGCAACAGGTCCCAGGCCACCCAGATTGAGCGCTCCGGTGAGGCTCAGCTCAGGAGATTCTTGNTTCTCGCTCACGAGCTNTCCGCCTGGTCTAATAGCCGGCGGGCTTTGCCGTGGTGTTCGTAGTCGACCACCACCCGGTAGGTCTTCGCGATGACTTGTTGCATCGAACGGAACGTCGGTCTGTTCTGACGCTGCGCGGTGAACAACAGCATGCCGACGATCATTCCGCCACCGGCGCCGATCACGATTCCGGCAGCCAGCGGCGCCAGCGTCGCGTCAATTCCGAGGGTGACGACAATCAGGCCGACAAACAACCCCAACCAGGAACCAGTGAGAGCCGATGACAGGGCGGCTCGGCCATAGCCGTAGCGGGCGGTAATGCGCTCGACCGAGGCGAGATCATCGCCGACAATGGCGAGTGCCTTCGGCGGAACACCACCCTCTAAGAGCCGTCCGACGGCATCTTTGGCTTCTTGGTAGGACGGGAACGAGGCAATATCGTCGCCGGAGGGCAGGCTCTGCCACTGCGCCGCCTGCGCACGTCTCGAACCACCGGATTGGGCCACCCGGCTATTGTCCCACTCGATTGGTTAGGCTCGGGCCGAATCGGAAGAAAGAGGCGTGGTGACCGGGAGCGAGCTGTCCGAGACCCAGGTGCACCAGGCCCTGGCCACCGTGATCGACCCGGAACTGCGCCAGCCTCTCACCGACTTGGACATGGTCGATTCGGTGGAAGCGACCGATTCGCTCGTGCGGGCCGTGATTGCGCTGACCATTGTCGGCTGTCCNGCCTCAGACCGGATTGAACGAGAGACCCGGGCGGCACTGGAGAGCATTGCTGATGGCCGNGNCGTCGAGGTCGAGCTCACGGTGATGGATGCGGCGAGGCGAAGCAGGCTCATTGAGAGGCTTCGCGGCTCAAAAACCCCGCAGATGGTCTTTGGGCCCGAGTCCCTCACCCGGATTGTGGCGATCACGAGTGGAAAAGGCGGTGTCGGGAAATCCACGGTGACGGCCAATTTGGCCGCTCTTGCCGCCAACAGAGGCCGCCGTGTGGGAATTATCGACGCGGACGTCTTCGGGTTTTCCATTCCGCAACTATTTGGAGCCGGAGAGGAAAAACCCACACGAATCGACGACATGATTTTGCCCCCGATTGCCCACGAGGTGAAGTTGATGTCGATTGGGATGTTTGTCGAGAAAGACACCCCGGTCTCCTGGCGCGGGCCCATGCTCCACCGAACGGTGAACCAGTTCCTNACCGACGTGTTTTATGGCGACCTTGACCTGTTGTTTGTCGATCTTCCGCCGGGAACCGGTGATGTGGCAATTTCTCTGGGTCAACTACTCCCCCACTCTGATGTGGTGGTCGTGACCACGCCCCAGCCGAGTGCTTCCGATGTGGCCATCCGGAGCGCTCTGGTNGCCAGACAGACCGGGCAGCGAGTCGTCGGGGTCGTGGAGACCATGTCGGCTGGCACACTGCCAGGCGGCGAGACCGTGGACCTCTTTGGCTCGGGTGGTGGTGCCGAGGTAGCGGGCAAGCTCGAGGTGCCGCTGCTCGGGACAATTCCGCTCTCAGTGCCGCTTCGTGAGGCGGGAGACCAGGGAACACCGGTAGTGCTCTCCCATCCGGATGACCCGGCGAGTGTGGCGTGTGCCGCGGTTCTCGACCAGCTGGAGCGCACGCGGNCGTCACGCGTGGGCACGTCTCTGCCCGTCAGCCCCGTTTAGGTCTGGTCCCGGTCCAACCGAGGTCGTGTGGTCTGAACCGGTCGGGCCGGAGNGGTGTCATCGGTCTCGGAGTCGGCAAGAGCGTCTCGCAGAATACGCCTGGGGTCATACTGCCGGGGGTCGAGTTTTTTCCACGCCTCGGGGTCGAAATCGTCTCCCAACTCGTCTTTTAATCGACCCTCGGCGCCGCGGGCCATCTGCCGGACATTGCGAATAAATCGGGCAAGTTTCTTGGAATAGAGGGGAAGTCGGTCGGGGCCGAGGAGAAATACGGCGAGCAGGCCAATTAGCAGCAGCTTGTCAAAAGTCAGTCCGAACGACACGGGTTAAGAATAGTCAGCACGACTGGGCGGTGTCCTAGGCTCGAGAGCACAGGGCTCCGGGACGAAGAGCCTCAACATTCAGGGGGTGGTGACATGGCGGACTGGGATCTGATTCACCGCTTTAGCGCCGACTACCTCACTGACTCAGACGATGTCGGCTACTTGATTGACGCCTCCCTCGAGCAGGGTGTGCAGGCCATGACGACGGTCACCGGTCAAGCCATCGCCTCAATTGCTCGCTCGATGGACGCGAAGACGATTATTGAAATTGGCACCGGGATCGGCGTCCAAACAATGCGGCTTGCCGAAGCGTGTCCCGACGCCCACATCACCACNATNGATAGTGAACCCGACCACCACGTGACGTTTAAAGANCTNATGGGTCAGGTGGGGCTCGATGCNGCACGGGTTCGTCTGATTACCGAGCGAGCCAGTGACGTGCTGCCGAAAATGAACGAAAACTCCTACGACCTGGTCGTCATCGACCTGCCCGCCACCTCGATCGACGAATGCTACGACGACGCCGTCACGCTGTGTCGCCCAGGCGGCTCCGTCCTGATTTCTGGAGCGCTTGTGCGCGGAGCAGTCGCGGACCCGGCAAATCGAAAAGAAGCCGTGCAGGAGATGCGCCATATCCTGCGGATGGTGGCAGAGGACGACCGGGTATCCCACACACTGCTGCCCATGGCAGAGGGGCTGATCTGGGCCCAGGTTCACCGGGACTAAGCCCCCCGGCCGGGATCGTGCTTACTTAATCGCGCCGTTTAGCGCGTCGCGCAGAGCTGTCGCTTCATCGTCGTTGACGGAGACCACGAGGCGACCTCCACCCTCCAGGGGCACCTTCACGATAATGAGCCTGCCCTCGCGAACAGCCTCCATGGGTCCATCCCCCGTGCGGGGCTTCATCGCAGCCATGTCACCGTCTCCTTTTACAACTCCAGACCCCTATTATCCCTGGAAATGGGACGAAGCGACAACTGAGGCGGTTAGGACAACCACTCCTGCAGCACTCGGTGGCAGTGCTCAATGTCTGACACGGCCACCTGTTCGTCATCGGCGTGGGCGAGACCACCATCTCCGGGACCAAAGTTCACCGCAGGAATCCCCCATTCTGAAAACCTCGCGACATCCGTCCAGCCGTATTTCGGCCCGACGTCTCGCCCGCTAAGCGCCACCAACCGCTGCACGATCGGCTGGTCGAGCCCCGGCCTCGCTCCTGGTGCCGCATCGACGACAGTCAGGTCAGATCCTGGAAACACTTCAGTCACATACGCCACAGCGTCGTCCACACTGCGGTCTGGGGCGAACCGGAAATTAATGGTCAGCACGGCTTCATCGGGCACCACATTGCCCGCGATTCCCCCCTGCACTCCCACCGCCTGCAGGCTTTCGCGGTAGTCCAAGCCGTCAACCGTGTGGGTTTCGGGGTCGAAACCGGCGAGGATAGCCAGTGGCTCAGCCAGGGCGTGAACGGCGTTTTCTCCCCGCCAGGGCCTCGCGGAATGGGCCGCGACACCCCTCGTGCGAAGCTCGAGTCTGAGCGTGCCATTACACCCGCCTTCCACTCCCCCCTGCGAGGGCTCCCCGAGTACGGCCGCGTCAGCTGCCAGCCAGTCGGGATGAGCCGTCGCAAAATGTCCGAGGCCGTTTCGATCGGCAGAGACTTCTTCTTGGTCATAAAACACCCAAGTGACATCGACTGAGGGGGCCTGAAGAGTCCCGGCGAGAATCAGCTGCGAGGCAAGCGCTGATTTCATATCCACACTGCCCCGGCCATACAAGATTCCGTTATCGATCCGGGCGCCACCCGCACCACCCACCGGCACGGTGTCGAGGTGGCCGGCAATAATCACCCGGGTATCCAGACCCTGAGTTGTTCTCGCCGCCACGGTGTTGCCGTGTCGAATGACCTCCAGATGGCTGGCCTCATGCAGAGTCGCTTCGACCCGGTCGGCGATGAGTCCTTCGTCGCCGGAGACGGAGGGGATGGCGATCAGCTCGGCTGCGAGCGCGACGGGACCGACCGACAGGTCCCACGGTGTCTGGCTCACCAGCCCGAGTGTAGTGCGGGCTGCGACTACCCTGGAGGGCATGTCTGGTTCGACCCGCACCACCTACGGCTATGGACTGCAGTCTGTGGCGAGGGATGGCACGATTCTCGACACCTGGTTTCCCGCCCCTGCCCTCGGTGAACCGGGGCCAAAATTCGACCCCTTCATCCTTCCCCAGGACATTGAGCACCAGGAGCGAGACGACGCTCTGCTCGAAGTCAAAAAAGTCGGTGTGGGCGTCGTGAGTGACCTCGATCAGGCTCCGGCGAGTGTGCCGGACGCGTTTTTACGCCTGCACCTACTGAGCCACACCCTGGTCGCTCCGAATTCGATCAACCTGGAGGGACTCTTTGGCGTCCTCCACATTGTGGCGTGGAGCACCCACGGACCGATCCACCCCGAAGTGCTGGAGACCAAAAGGCCAGAACTGCAAGCCCACGGCGTTCAGGTGAGCGGTATCGATAAGTTTCCACCAATGCTGAACTACGTCACACCTTCTGGTGTGCGGATCGCCGATGCCAGCAGAGTCCGACTGGGAGCTCACCTGGCCAGTGGCACCA
>NHEZ01000044.1 GCA_002172585.1 Cellulomonadaceae bacterium TMED98
ACCACTCGCGTGTTGACGGAGGCGGCCATGCAAGGAAAGCGCGATCCGTTGGTGGGGTTGAAAGAAAACGTCATTATCGGAAAGCTCATTCCGGCAGGAACAGGCCTTGCTCGATACCGCAACATCCAGGTGGAGCCCACCGAGGAAGCGCGCGCCGAGCACTACCCGGCCCGCCTGTTCAGCGAAGACGATGCGTTCGGTTCAGTGGACGACCTCTCGTTCGTGGACTTTGAAGCGTTCAGCTCCGAAGACACTTCCGGAGAGAAATACAGCTAATCCCTTCTGGGGATAACACCCCACCCGGCACCGAGCATGTGCTTACGGTGCCAGGGTGGGGTTGCTGTATATGACGCATCTTGCGTCGCTGCCTGTCCTGATCTGGCTCGTTGTTGTCGACCTGAGGACCCACCGCCTGCCCGATATCGGGACCCTGCCCCTTCTTGGGGGATCTTTCGTCGTCTCGGCTGTGGTCCATGGTGTGTCGTCGGACAGCCATTCGCGCGCCGTCGCCGCCGCAGCACTGAGCGTGTTGGTGCTGTGGCTCTTGCATGAGCTTCCCGGGCATCCATTGGGCTTTGGGGATGTGAAATTGGGGGCGTCTCTTGGTCTGCAGTGTGGCTGGTGGGGGATTGACTGCGTGCCGGTTTTCCTCGCCAGTGCGTTTGTGGCAGGGGGTGTTGTTGCCCTCTACGAACTGGTTACTGGTCGACTGTCACGGCATCAGCCAGTGGCCTTTGGTCCCTTTCTCGTTATTGGCTGGAGTCTCACGCTTCTTGGTGCAGCGGGCCGGTGAGCGGTACTACTTGACCCCCAGGTATTCGGGCGTTAGTCTGGTGGACTGTGTGTTTGTTGGCACGCCCGTAGTGTGTGCCCGGATTTCCGGGTCACCTAGGTCACGGGTCACGAACATCACAGTTGGGTCTTCCCGTTCACCCCGGTGAGCAGTCAGGCCCCCACGGCATACCGGCCCCATCACCCGATCGGAGTCGGTTCGATGTCGCCCGGGAGCAACACACCCGTTACCCCCGGAGTCCACCATCACCCCTGTCACCGTGCAGAGAAAAAACCAAGGAGTTCATTAGTGCCAACGATTCAACAGCTGGTGCGCAAAGGGCGCTCGCCGAAGGTCTCAAAGACCAAGGCCCCTGCTCTGCGCGGAAACCCCCAGCAGCGAGGTGTCTGCACCCGCGTCTACACCACGACCCCGAAGAAGCCGAACTCGGCGCTGCGNAANGTCGCNCGNGTGAAGCTCTCCAACGGNACNGAAGTCACCGCTTATATCCCCGGTGAAGGCCACAACCTCCAGGAGCACTCGATGGTGCTCGTGCGTGGAGGACGNGTGAANGACCTTCCGGGTGTGCGCTACAAAATTGTTCGCGGCTCCCTGGACACCCAGGCCGTGAAAGACCGTAAACAAAGCCGNAGCCGATACGGCGCCAAGNTGGAGAAGAAGAAGTAATGCCACGTAAAGGTCCCGCTCCCAAGCGTCCCGTCGTGGCCGATCCGGTCCACGAAGCCCCCGTTGTNACGCAGCTGGTGAACAANATTCTGGTCAAAGGTAAAAAAGGCCTGGCCGAGAAAATCGTCTACGGCGCGCTCGCTGGTGTGTCGACGAAGACCGGTCAAGAGCCTGTCGAGGTGCTGCGCAAAGCCCTNGACAATGTGCGCCCGACTCTTGAGGTTCGCTCCCGCCGTGTGGGTGGGTCGACCTACCAGGTTCCGGTGGAGGTCAAACCCCACCGCGCCAACACTCTGGCTCTTCGCTGGCTCGTGAGCTACGCCCGGTCTCGTCGGGAAAAGACGATGACGGACCGGCTCACCAACGAAATCTTGGACGCCTCAAACGGCCTNGGCGCCGCTGTGAAGCGTCGCGAAGACACCCACAAGATGGCTGAGGCCAACAAGGCTTTCGCCCACTACCGCTGGTAACCACCCCACCCGACTGAACCTCCCGGAGGAGAACTGTGGCACAGGACGTGCTGACTGACCTGAACAAGGTCCGCAACATTGGCATCATGGCGCATATTGACGCCGGTAAGACGACGACCACTGAGCGGATCCTGTTCTACACAGGTATTTCGCACAAGATCGGTGAAGTTCACGACGGTGCGGCCACCATGGACTGGATGGCCCAAGAGCAAGAGCGTGGCATCACCATCACCTCTGCGGCGACCACNTGCTTCTGGGATGGCACNCAGATCAACATCATCGACACTCCCGGCCACGTCGACTTCACCGTTGAGGTGGAGCGGAGNCTCCGGGTTCTCGACGGTGCTGTCGCGGTGTTCGACGGAAAAGAGGGTGTGGAGCCCCAGTCCGAGACCGTGTGGCGCCAGGCCGATAAGTACAACGTCCCGCGTATCTGCTTTGTCAACAAAATGGACAAGTTGGGCGCTGACTTCTATTTCACGGTCGACACCATCATCAAGCGTCTTGGCGCCAAGCCTCTTGTCATCCAGCTGCCGATTGGTGCGGAGTCTGACTTTGTCGGCATTGTCGACTTGGTCGAGATGAACGCCAAGGTCTGGGAAGGTGACTCGAAGGGTGATGTGTCGCTCGGTGCTCAGTATGAGACCCAAGAGATCCCCGCGGAGCTCCAGGCGAAAGCCGAGGAATACCGCGCGATGTTGTTGGAAGGTGTGGCCGAAGCCAACGAGGAACTTCTGGAGAAGTACCTCGGGGGAGAAGAGCTCAGCAAAGACGAAATCAAGGCGGGTATCCGTCAGTTGACCATTGCCGGTGAGGCCTACCCGGTGCTGTGTGGCTCGGCGTTTAAAAACCGCGGTGTGCAGCCCATGCTGGACGCCGTCGTCGACTACCTCCCCTCCCCACTTGACGTTCCGTCTGTGGAAGGTCACGTCGCGGGGGATTCTGAGGAGCTGATTACGCGTAAGGCCGACTCATCTGAGCCGTTTGCTGCGCTGGCGTTCAAGGTCGCCGTCCACCCGTTCTTTGGTCGTCTGACCTACGTCCGGGTCTACTCGGGCTCCATTGAGTCGGGTGCTCAGGTCATTAACTCCACCAAGGGCAAGAAAGAGCGCATTGGAAAGATTTTCCAGATGCACTCGAATAAGGAAAACCCTGTCGACAACGTCCAAGCAGGCCACATCTATGCGGTGATTGGTCTGAAAGACACCACCACCGGTGACACGCTGTGTGACCCGGGCAACCAGGTGGTCCTCGAGTCGATGACGTTCCCGGAGCCGGTGATCGAGGTCGCCATTGAGCCAAAAACCAAGGCCGACCAGGAAAAGCTCTCCACCGCTATCCAGAAATTGGCGGAAGAAGACCCGACGTTCCGTACGGAGCAAAACCCCGAGACCGGTCAGACCGTGATTAAGGGAATGGGCGAGCTCCACCTGGACATCCTGGTGGACCGGATGAAGCGTGAATTTAACGTCGAAGCGAATGTGGGTAAGCCCCAGGTGGCCTACCGCGAGACCATTCGCCGTGCCGTGGAGAAGCAGGACTACACCCACAAGAAGCAAACCGGTGGGTCGGGTCAGTTCGCCAAAGTGCAGGTCACACTGGAGCCCTTCGAGGTCACCGCGGAGGCCACGTACGAGTTTGAGAACAAAGTCACCGGTGGACGTATTCCTCGTGAATACATCCCCTCGGTGGATGCTGGAATTCAAGACGCCATGCAGGTGGGCGTCTTGGCGGGATACCCAACGGTGGGGGTTAAAGCAATCCTCCTCGATGGGCAGTTCCACGACGTCGACTCTTCGGAGATGGCGTTCAAAATCGCTGGATCGATGGTCTTTAAAGAGGCCGCCAGGAAAGCGAACCCTGCACTGCTCGAGCCGGTGATGGCTGTCGAGGTTCGGACCCCAGAGGAATACATGGGCGATGTCATCGGCGACCTGAACTCGAGGCGCGGGCAGGTTCAGAGCATGGAGGACGCAACGGGCATCAAAGTTGTCCGCGCCCTCGTGCCACTGTCGGAAATGTTCGGGTATGTCGGTGATCTGCGGTCAAAGACCTCCGGTCGCGCGGTGTACTCGATGGTTTTCGACTCGTATGCTGAAGTCCCGAAGGCTGTGGCCGACGAGATTATTCAGAAGGGCAAGGGAGACTAAGCCCCTGCGAATAGGCTCGCCGAGCCTTGTACCAAACAAGTAACCGACCCCGTTTGAGTCGGAACAGCTGACTCAAACACCGATGTCCTGAGGAGGACCAAGTGGCTAAGGCCAAGTTCGAGCGGACCAAGCCGCACGTCAACATCGGAACGATTGGTCACGTCGACCACGGCAAGACCACTCTGACCGCTGCAATTTCCAAGGTGCTCGCTGATCGCCTTCCGTCTGATGTCAATGTCCCGCGCGATTTCGCGTCCATTGACTCGGCTCCGGAAGAGAAGCAGCGTGGTATCACCATCAACATCTCGCACGTTGAGTACGAGACCGAGAAGCGTCACTATGCACACGTCGACGCTCCGGGCCACGCCGACTACATCAAGAACATGATTACTGGCGCGGCTCAGATGGATGGCGCAATCCTCGTGGTTGCCGCCACCGACGGTCCGATGGCTCAGACCCGCGAGCACGTTCTGCTGGCCAAGCAGGTGGGCGTTCCCTACCTTCTGGTTGCACTCAACAAGTCCGACATGGTCGACGACGAGGAAATCCTCGAACTCGTCGAGGTCGAGGTGCGTGAGCTGCTCTCCAGCCAGGGCTTCGACGGCGAGAACGCTCCGGTGATTCGCGTCTCGGGCCTCAAGGCTCTCGAGGGTGACTCCGAGTGGGGCGACAAGATCATGGAGCTCATGCAGGCCGTGGATGACAATGTCCCCGACCCCGTGCGCGACAAGGACAAGCCGTTCCTCATGCCGATTGAGGACGTGTTCACCATTACCGGTCGTGGAACCGTGGTGACTGGCCGTGCCGAGCGTGGAACGCTGAACATTAACGCCGATGTCGAAATCGTGGGTCTGCGTGACACGCAGAAGACCACGGTGACCGGTATCGAGATGTTCCACAAGCAGCTCGACGAAGCGTGGGCCGGTGAGAACTGTGGTCTGCTGCTTCGCGGCACCAAGCGTGAGGACGTGGAGCGCGGACAGGTTGTCGTGATCCCCGGATCCGTCACCCCGCACACCGAGTTCGAAGGAACGGCCTACATTCTCGCCAAGGACGAGGGTGGACGCCACAACCCCTTCTACACGAACTACCGTCCCCAGTTCTACTTCCGCACGACGGACGTGACCGGCGTTATCTCGCTGCCTGACGGCACCGAAATGGTGATGCCCGGTGACACCACCGACATGAAGGTGGAGCTGATTCAGCCCATCGCCATGGAAGAAGGACTGAGCTTCGCGATCCGNGAGGGTGGCCGCACCGTCGGCGCCGGAACGGTGACCAAGATCATCAAGTAGTTCCTGCTACTGCACAAAGGCCCCGGTTAATCCCGGGGCCTTTTTGTGTGTCCAGGTGTGTTTAGCTGTGNTGGTGATCACTCGAGACCCAGCACCGGATGTCCTCCGAGGGTTTGCCCTGTGGGGAATCGTTCTGGTCAACGTCGCCTACTTCTCGAGCTCAGTCGATTCGGGAGTGACCGCCGATGCGCTGGCGAATGCGGGTGACTCANTGGCCGCGTTTCTGGTCTTCGCCCTCGCTCAGGGCAAGTTCTACTTAATCTTCTCCTTCCTCTTTGGCTACAGCTCCCACTATGTGTTGGGAAGCGCCTCGGGCGGTCGCCGGCGCTGGTGGCTGCGGGGAGTGGGCCTGATGGTTCTCGGACTTGCTCACGCGAGTCTGTTGTTTATTGGCGACATCTTGTTCCTCTATGGACTATTAGGGCTTCTTCTTCTGGGCCTCTATGCCCAACCCCGGCGTGTTCTGATCCGTTGGGGAGCCTGGATTTACGGGGTCTTCACCGCGCTCGCCCTAGCGGTGGTCGCGCTCACTGCTCTCGCCGAGGCGCAGGGGCTCAGCGCTGCCGTGGACTCGTCGGCCGCTCGGGCGTATGAGGCCGCGGTGGTTTCGGACAACTATCTGNCTGCGATNCCNGCCCGCGTTGATTTCTGGGTCTCAGAGGCGATCTTCGTGGTTCTCTTCCAAGGGGCACTGACTTTTGTGGCGTTTCTGNNGGGCGTCCTTGCCTCTCGGTGGGGAGCTCTCACCAGCTCCGGTCTGTCCCGCAATCAGCTGCAGAAGATGATGGGGTGNGGTCTGGGGCTTGGTCTNGGCCTNCAGNTGTTNTTCGCTGGTGTGTGGGTGGTCACGATGACCTCCGCCACACCCTCAGTTGCTCTTGAACTGGGGGCATTTTTTGGCAGTTNNGTGACGGCGCCTCTTCTCAGCGTTGGCTATGTCGGGCTTGTCCTGACCGTTGTCCGCGCTCGACCGGCCGCACTGGCGTGGTTGGGGGCGATGGGTCGGATGTCTCTCACGGTGTATCTCGGACAGTCACTGCTGCTAAACGTGATCTTTGGTGGCTGGGGCCTCGGGCTCTACCAACAGCTGCCCTACTGGCTGGCAGTTCTGGTCAGCATCGCTGTGACGCTTGTGTTGGCTGCGGTAGCCACCCTGTGGCTACGCAGGTTCCGCCAGGGCCCGATGGAGTGGCTCCTCACGGCGTGGTCACGTCTCGGTGGTCCGACAGGGCGTTAGGCCTNCAGGCCGGCCCGCGGCGCAGTGTCGCCGTACGACGACATCTGGGTGTGTATTTGTACGACGACACCGGTGTTCTTCGTGTTCATGTCAGACTGTGAACGGACGACACGCCCGGGTTGCGGCAAATACCAGGGTGTGGCACACTTTCTAAGGTTCAATACGCGCCATTCGTGGTGCTCACTGCCAGGTAGTGCATAGGTCAAAGACCTAGGCCGCGGGTAGCAGAACTCTCATCTCCCTCGAGCTCCCGCTCGTGAGCGGGTGGCTGAGTGGTGGTTCGGACCCTGTGTCCGGATCCGTTGACAGGAAAACAGTGATGTCAACCGGGTCGTGAAAGCGATTCGGTGGAGACGTTAGGGGCGTTGGCTTCTGGCGTGGCGAAAAGAAAGAAGAACACCATGGCGGGACAGAAAATCCGCATTCGACTGAAGTCGTATGACCACGCAGGTCTCGACGTGTCGGCGCGCAAAATCGTTGACACCGTGACTCGTGCCGGTGCCACCGTTGTGGGCCCTGTGCCCCTGCCGACGGAAAAGAACATCGTCACGGTGATTCGCTCGCCGCATAAGTACAAAGACTCGAGAGAGCACTTTGAAAAGCGCACCCACAAACGTCTCATCGACATCATTGACCCCACTCCGAAGGCCGTTGATTCGCTGATGCGTCTTGACTTGCCTGCCGACGTCAACATTGAAATCAAGCTGTAGGGAAAACGACCATGTCAACTTTGACTGCCACAAAGGGCGTATTGGGCACCAAGCTCGGTATGACTCAGGTGTGGGACGACAAGAACCGTGTCGTACCCGTCACCGTTATTGAGGTGTCACCAAACGTCGTGACCCAGATCCGCACCGCCGACACCGATGGCTACGACGCCGTCCAGATCGCAGCCGGTGCGATTGACCCCCGCAAAGTCACCAAGCCCCTCAAAGGCCACTTTGACAAAGCCGGTGTCACCCCCCGTCGTCACCTCACCGAAATCCGCACTCCTGACGCGTCGGACTACACCGTCGGCCAGGAGCTCACCGTCGAGACCTTTGACACCGGTGCCGTTGTGGACGTGGTGGGAACGAGCAAAGGAAAAGGCACGGCGGGTGTGATGAAGCGTCACAACTTTGCCGGTGTCTCCGCCTCCCACGGTGCTCACCGCAACCACCGCAAGCCCGGCTCCATCGGCGCCTCGGCGACTCCCTCCCGCGTGTTCAAGGGCATGCGGATGGCGGGTCGGATGGGCAACGAACGAGTCACCATGATGAACCTCACGGTGGTCAAGGTGGATACCGAGCGCAACCTGTTGATGATCAAGGGCGCCGTTCCCGGCCCCAAAGGTCGTCTCGTCTTTGTTCGCACCGCCCGGAAGGGAGCCTAGGGATGAGCGCTATTGACGTTCTCGACGCCTCGGGCAAGAAGGCTGGTTCTGTTGAGCTGCCCGCCGAGCTGTTTGACGTGCAGACCAATGTCCCCCTGATTCACCAGGTGGTAGTCGCCCAGCGCGCCGCTGCCCGCCAGGGAACTCACAAGGTCAAGCACCGCGGTGAGGTGGCCGGTTCGGGTGCCAAGCCGTTTAAGCAAAAAGGAACGGGTCGCTCCCGTCAGGGGTCGATTCGCGCCCCCGAACACCGCGGTGGTGGTGTCGTGCACGGCCCGACTCCCCGCAGCTACGCCCAGCGCACGCCAAAGAAAATGATTCGTCAGGCCCTCCTTGGCGCCCTGTCCGATCGGGCTCGCGCCGAGCGGCTTCACGTGGTCAAGGACTTCGGTCTGGGAGACACTCCCTCGACCAAGACCGCGGCGGCGCTTCTCCAGGCCACCGCTCCCGGTCGCAACGTGCTCGTGGTCATCGGCCGCGATGACGAGGTCGGTCAGAAGAGCGTGCGGAACATTCCCGGTATTCACGCCCTGCACCCCGACCAGTTGAACACCTACGACGTTCTCGAATCCGACGACATTGTCTTCACCAAGGACGCTCTCGAGCAGTTTGTGAGCGGCCCGGTGCCGGCTGAGGAGGTTGCCAAGTGAGTATCGACGAACTGGCCCGTAATAAGGACCCTCGGGACATCATCATCCGCCCGATTGTCAGTGAGAAGAGCTACACCCTCATTGACCAGGGGAAGTACACCTTCGAGGTGCACCCGGATGCGAATAAGACCGAGATTAAAAACGCGGTGGAGAACATCTTTGATGTGTCCGTCTCTAGCGTGAACACTCTCAACCGTCAGGGCAAGGCGCGCCGGACGCGCTTTGGACGCGGCAAGCGCAAAGACACCAAGCGCGCCATCGTCACCCTCGCAAGCGGCACCATCGACATCTTCACGGCAGTCGGTTAAGGAGACACCTGACAATGGCTATTCGTAAACACCGCCCGACGACCCCCGGTCGTCGCGGGTCATCCGTGTCCGACTTCCAAGAAGTCACCCGGAACACCCCCGAGAAGTCCCTGCTGCGCCCACTGCCGAAAACTGGTGGCCGCAACAACGAGGGTCGCATTACCACCCGCCACATCGGTGGTGGACACAAGCGTCAGTACCGCGTGATCGATTTCCGTCGCCACGACAAAGACGGTGTGAACGCCACGGTCGCGCACATCGAATACGACCCGAACCGCACTGCGCGTATTGCTCTGTTGCACTTTGTCGACGGCACCAAGCGCTACATCATCGCCCCGGACAAACTGAAGCAGGGCGACATCGTGGAATCGGGCCCCTCGGCGGATATCAAGCCCGGCAACAACCTGCCGCTTCGCAATATCCCGGTGGGAACGGTGGTCCACGCCATTGAACTGCGCCCCGGTGGCGGTGCCAAGTTGGCCCGCTCCGCTGGTGCCTCGGTGCGTCTGGTCGCCAAAGACGGCCCCTACGCCCAACTGCGGTTGCCGTCTGGAGAAATCCGGAATGTCGACGCGCGGTGCCGGGCGTCCGTGGGAGAAGTCGGCAACGCCGAACAGTCCAACATCAACTGGGGGAAGGCCGGCCGCAAACGCTGGAAGGGCGTGCGCCCGACCGTTCGCGGTGTCGTGATGAACCCGGTCGACCACCCACACGGTGGTGGAGAAGGTAAAACCTCTGGTGGCCGTCACCCGGTGAGCCCCTGGGGTCAGCCTGAGGGTCGTACCCGCAAGCCCCACCGCCCCTCCGACAAGATGATCGTCCGTCGCCGTCCCACCGGCAAGAAGCGCTAGGAGAAACGGATGCCACGCAGCCTGAAAAAGGGACCCTTTGTGGATGAGCACCTGATGAAAAAGGTGTCCACCCAAAACGAAGCGAACCAGAAAAACGTGATCAAGACCTGGTCGCGCCGCTCGATGATTGTTCCGGCGATGCTCGGCCACACGATCGCGGTGCACGACGGCCGTAAGCACATCCCGGTGTTTATCACCGAGACGATGGTCGGTCACAAACTCGGTGAGTTTGCCCCCACCCGCACCTTCCGCGGGCACGAAAAAGACGACCGGAAAGGTCGCCGCGGCTAAGCGCCCGGCGGACTAGAGGAGTAATCATGGTGGAATCAATGGCTCGGATCCGTAACATCCGCGTCACCCCGCAGAAGGCTCGCCGTGTCGTGGACCTCATTCGCGGCATGCAGGCGCAGGAAGCTGTCGCCATCCTGAAGCACCAGCCCCAAGCAGTGAGTGAGCCCTTGGGCAAGATCATTGCCTCGGGAATGGCCAACGCTCAGGTCATCGCTGACCGCGACGGGACCTTCCTGGACGAGTCTGATTTGTACATCGCCAAAGCGTTTGTTGACGAAGGCCTCACCCTCAAGCGGTTCCGTCCGCGTGCTCAGGGTCGAGCGTTCCGGATCAAGAAGCGCACCAGCCACATCACTGTGGTGCTCGCCACGCCGGACGAGCCCTCGCTGGCAGGTCAGGCCGGATCACAGAAGGTGAGCAAGTAATGGGTCAGAAGGTTAACCCCTACGGTTTCCGACTCGGAATTACCACCGACCACACGTCGCGCTGGTTCTCCGACAGCACCGCCAAGGGGCAGCGCTACCGCGACTTCGTCGCCGAAGACATCAAGATTCGCGAGTTTCTCCAGGAGCAGCTCGACCGCGCCGGTATTGCCCGGATCGAAATCGAGCGCACCCGCGACCGCGTTCGCGTGGACATCCACTCGGCCCGCCCCGGCATTGTGATTGGCCGCCGCGGTGCCGAAGCCGAGCGGATTCGTGCCGACCTGGAAAAGCTCACCGGTAAGCAGATCCAGCTGAACATCCTCGAGGTGAAAAACCCCGAGGCAGAAGCGCAGCTGGTGGCGCAGGGAATTGCCGAGCAGTTGGCTGCTCGTGTGGCCTTCCGTCGCGCCATGCGTAAAGGTCTCCAGGGAGCCCAGCGCGCTGGAGCCAAAGGTGTTCGTATCCAGGTCTCTGGTCGACTCGGTGGGGCGGAAATGTCCCGCTCCGAGTTCTACCGTGAGGGCCGGGTGCCTCTGCACACCCTGCGGGCCAACATTGACTACGGCTTTTACGAGGCAAAGACCACGTTTGGCCGGATCGGTGTGAAGGTCTGGATTTATAAAGGTGATTTGACCAATAAGGAACTGGCCCGTGAGCAGGCGCAGCAGCGCTCGCAGCGTCCGGAGCGTCGTGATGGCGCCCGCCGTGGACCTGCCCGTCAGGCTGAGCCAGTTGCCGCGACCACCGGGAGCGAGAGCTAATGCTGATCCCACGCAAAATTAAGCACCGTAAGCAGCACCACCCCAAGCGGGGCGGTCACGCCACCGGTGGCACCACCGTGGCCTTCGGTGAGTACGGCATCCAGGCGACGACCTCTGCCTATGTCACCAACCGCCAGATTGAGGCCGCGCGTATTGCGATGACTCGTCACATCAAGCGCGGTGGAAAAGTCTGGATTAACGTCTTCCCGGACCGTCCGCTGACGAAGAAACCTGCGGAAACCCGAATGGGAAGCGGTAAAGGCTCCCCGGAGTGGTGGGTTGCCAACGTGAAGCCCGGACGCGTGTTGTTTGAGGTCTCTGGTGTGAGTGAAGAACTCGCCCGCGAGGCGCTGACCCGCGCCATTCACAAACTGCCGCTGAAAGCACGGATTGTTTCCCGGGAGGAGGGCGCCTAATGGCTGTTGGATCAAAAGAGCTTCGCCCAGAAGAACTCGACACGTTTGAAGACCAGCGTCTTCTCGAAGAGCTGAAGCGTCAAAAGGAAGAGCTGTTTAACCTGCGATTCCAGGACGCCACCGGTCAGCTCGACAACCACGGTCGCCTGCGTGCGGTCCGTCGGGATATTGCCCGGATCTACACCGTGATTCGTGAGCGTGAGCTTGGCATTCGTGCCACCCCCGCTCCTATGGAGGCTCCGGCGAAGAAGAAGGCCACCAAGAAAACCAAGGAGACCGCTGAGGCGGCTGCGAGCGAGGAGAGCGCCTAATGGCGACCGAAGCGAAAAAGAAGACTGAGGCCAACGAGCCTGTCGTCCGCGGATACCGCAAGACCCGTCGCGGCTATGTCGTGAGCGACAAGATGGACAAGACCATCACGGTTGAGGTGGAAGAACGCGTAAAGCACCCCCTCTACGGCAAGGTGGTCCGCCAGTCCTCCAAGGTCAAGGCGCACGACGAGTCCAACGAGGCGGGAATCGGTGACCTCGTGGTCATNGCAGAGACCCGNCCCCTGTCCGCCACCAAGCGCTGGCGTTTGGTGAACATCGCTGAGAAGGCCAAGTAGGCCCCGAGAACTAAAGGATCCCCACACTCATGTTGCAGCAAGAATCCCGAGTCAAAGTCGCCGATAACACCGGCGCAAAAGAGCTGCTCACGATTCGCGTCGTGGGAGGCTCCGGCCGGCGCTATGCCGGTCTGGGCGACGTCATCGTCGCCACGGTGAAAGACGCGATTCCTGGTGGCAACGTGAAGAAGGGTGAGGTTGTNAAAGCCGTCATCGTTCGCACGGTGAAAAACACCCGCCGCCAGGACGGCTCCTACATCAAGTTCGATGAAAACGCCGCCGTGTTGATCAAGAACACGGAGGGTGAACCCCGCGGCACCCGTATTTTCGGACCGGTCGGCCGGGAGCTTCGCGACAAGCGGTTTATGAAAATCATTTCGCTCGCACCGGAGGTGATCTAGTCCATGGCAAAAATCAAAAAAGGTGACCTCGTTCAGGTCATCAGTGGCAAGAGCCAGGCCCGCGGTGGTGACCGCGGTAAGCAGGGCAAGGTCCTCGAGGTTCTGTCTGAACAGGATCGAATCCTGGTCGAGGGCATCAATTTTGTCTCCAAGCACATCAAAGTGGGCCAGAGCAACCGTGGATCGAAAACCGGTGGCATCGAAACCCACGAAGCACCCATTCACATTTCCAATGTGCAATTGGTCGACCCCAAGTCGAAGAAACCCACCCGNGTGGGATTCCGTGANGNGGTCGGCGAAAAGGGCGGCGTGAAGAAGACCGTCCGTGTCCGCTACGCCAAGAAGTCAGGTGAGAAGCTCTAATGTCGACTGCTACAGCCCCCGCACTGCCGCGTNTGAAGGCGCGCTACCGCGAGNAAATCATTCCGGCGCTGACCGAACAGTTTTCNTACACCAACCCCCACCAGGTGCCCGGCATCGTCAAAGTGGTGGTCAANACCGGTGTGGGAGAAGCCGCCAAAGACAGCAAAGTCATTGACGGCGCTATTGCCGACCTGACCGCTATCACNGGGCAGAAGCCCATCGTGACCCGCGCCAAGAAGTCCATCGCCCAGTTCAAACTGCGCGAGGGAATGCCCATTGGCGCCCACGTCACGCTCCGGGGNAATCGGGCGTGGGAGTTTATTGACCGCCTGGTCAACCTGGCTCTTCCCCGTATTCGCGANTTCCGTGGCCTGAGTGACAAGCAGTTCGACGGCAACGGCAACTACACCTTCGGGTTGACCGAGCAGACGGTGTTTCACGAAATCAACCCGGACAACATTGACCGGGTGCGTGGTTTCGACATCACTGTCGTNACCACGGCCAAAACCGATGACGAAGGGCGCGCACTGCTTAAGCAGCTGGGCTTCCCCTTCGTAACCGCAAACCAAGAGGCCTAACGGCCACAACTCGAACAGGTCGGCCCCGGTGGACCGGGAGTCGAAACCGCTCGAAGAAAGATAAAAAACACCATGACGATGACAGACCCCGTNGCCGACATGCTGACGAGGTTGCGCAATGCCAACCAGGCCCAGCACGAGACGGTACAGATGCCGGGCAGCAAGCTCAAAGCCCACATCGCCGAAATCCTCGANCGCGAGGGATACATCGCAGGATTTGAGATGGACGACCAGAAGGTCGGACAGAAANTCACCCTGTCGCTGAAATACGGACCCAACCGCGAGCGGACCATTGTCGGCTTGAAGCGTGTCTCGAAGCCTGGTCTTCGTGTCTACGCCAAGTCCACAGAGCTGCCCGAGGTGCACGGTGGTCTCGGTATTGCCATCCTGTCCACCTCCTCCGGTCTGTTGACCAACCGTGAGGCGAATGAGAAGGGCGTAGGCGGGGAAGTCCTCGCCTATGTGTGGTGATCTGACATGTCACGTATCGGCAGACTTCCCATNACNGTCCCCGGCGGNGTNACTGTGTCCCAAGAGGATCGTNNGGTCACCGTGAANGGACCGAAAGGCGAGCTTCAGCTCACCATTCCCGACCCCATTGAGGTCGCCATCGAGGACAACACCGTCACGGTGACTCGTCCCGATGACGAGCGTGAATCGCGTGCCCTGCACGGCCTCGTCCGGACGCTGATCAACAACAACATCATTGGTGTCACNGAAGGATTCCAAAAAACCCTCGAAGTCGTCGGCACGGGATACCGCGTAGCGTCCAAAGGACAATCCTTGGAATTTGCCCTCGGCTACTCTCACTCGATCACGGTGGAGCCGCCAGCGGGCGTGACCTTCTCGGTGGAGGGAAACGACAAGGTGACCGTCAGCGGTATCGATAAGCAGGCTGTCGGTGAGGCCGCTGCCAATATCCGCAAACTGCGCAAACCAGAGCCGTATAAGGGCAAGGGTGTGCGCTACGAGGGCGAATANGTCCGCCGCAAGGCTGGAAAGGCTGGTAAGTAATCATGGCTGTCGGAACACGCGGCTCCAGTAAGCAGGCTCAAACGACCCGCCGTCACAACCGCCTGCGTAAGAAAATTGTCGGAACTGAGCAGCGCCCCCGCATGGTGGTGACTCGTTCTGCCCGTCACGTCTTTGTGCAGGTTGTCAACGACGAGAACGGCCACACCGTGGCCTCCGCCTCGACGATGGAGNNTGACCTGCGCAGCTTCGACGGTGATAAAACCGCCAAAGCCAAGCGCGTCGGCGAACTAGTCGGCGAGCGCGCCAAGAAAGCTGGCGTCACCACCGTGGTGTTCGACCGCGGGGGAAATCGTTACGCCGGACGGGTGGCAGCAATTGCCGATGGTGCCCGAGAGAGTGGATTGGAACTGTGAGCGACGAGACAAAGGACGAAACGGTGACCGAAACCGCAGAGGCGACCACCGTCGAGGCGACTGGTACGGACGCGACGGAAGCAGCACCTGCCGCCGAGGAGACTCCGATTAGCGAGGAGCCTCGCGAGCAGCGTCGCGGCAGCCGCGAGCGTCGTCCCGAGGTGCAGCGCGGATCTCGTGACACCGGTGACAAGAGCCAGTTCCTNGAGCGTGTTGTCACNATCAACCGTGTCTCCAAGGTGGTCAAGGGTGGTCGACGCTTCGCGTTTACTGCTCTGGTCGTGGTGGGAGACGGTCAGGGANTGGTCGGCGTTGGATACGGCAAGGCCCGCGAGGTGCCCTTGGCGATTTCGAAGGGTGTGGAGGAAGCAAAAAAGAACTTCTTCCGCGTGCCNCGCGTCGCCCAGACCATTCCGCACCCGGTGCAGGGTGAAGCCGCAGCAGGGGTTGTGCTGTTGCGCCCCGCCGCNGCGGGTACCGGTGTTATCGCCGGTGGTCCGGTTCGTGCCGTCCTGGAGTGTGCGGGAATTCACGACGTGTTGAGTAAATCGCTTGGTTCGTCCAACACTCTCAACATCGTCCACGCCACGATCGAGGCGCTGAAGAACCTCGAGGAGCCCCGTGCTGTGGCGGCCCGTCGCGGTCTCGAGTTCGAAGACATCGCTCCTACCCGTCTGGTCCGAGCTGAGGCTGAGGCCGCAGCGGCGAAGAAGGGCGGCGAGTAATGGCAAAGAATCTCAAAGTGACGCAAATGAAGTCACAGATCAGTGAGCGTCCGAACATGCGCGAGACTCTGCGCAGTTTGGGTCTCAAGAAGATTGGTGATTCAGTGGTCCGCCCGGACACCCCCCAAAACCGTGGATACGTCCAGATTGTTCGTCACCTAGTGACGGTCGAGGAGATTGACTAATGGCTGAAGAGAAGAAGCCGGCTGCGAAGAAACCCGCAGCCAAGAAGCCGGCCGCGAAGCCTGCGGCGAAGAAAGCGGCTCCCGCGAAGTCTGCGGCTGCGAAGCCGGCGGCGAAGAAAACGACTGCCGCCGCGAAGCCCGCAGCCAAGAAGCCTGCTGCTAAGCCGGCAGCCAAGAAGACCACGTCTGCAGCAGCCAAGCCGGCTGCTGCGAAGACGGCAAAGCCGGCGGCGAAGAAGACAACCACCGCAGCGAAGCCCGCGGCAAAGTCCACGGCAGCCAAGCCAGCGGCGAAGTCGACCGGTGCCGCGAAACCGGCCGCCAAGAAAGCGCCGGCGAAGTCGGCCGCGTCCAAGACGTCTCCGGAGAAAACGTCTTCTGCGTCGACTCCGGCAAAGCCCGCTGCGAAGAAGGCTCCTGCCAAGAAGTCGACCGATGTGGCCCGTCCCGGTGTCCTGAAGCTGCACCACCTCCGTCCTGCTCCAGGAGCCAAGAAAGCCCGCACCCGCGTGGGTCGTGGTGAAGGGTCGAAGGGTAAGACGGCAGGCCGTGGAACCAAGGGAACGAAGGCCCGCTACCAGGTGCGCCCTGGCTTCGAAGGTGGTCAGCTCACCTCGGTGATGCGCGCGCCGAAGTTGCGCGGTTTCACCAACCCGTTCCGCGTTGAGTACCAAGTAGTCAACGTCGGGCGCCTCAGTGAGCTCTACCCCAAGGGTGGCGATGTGACCGTGGCTGATTTGGTGGCCAAAGGTGCTGTGCGGAAGAACGAGAAAGTCAAGGTTCTTGCCGATGGTGACCTGTCGGTGAAGCTCACAGTGACCGTCGACAAGGTCTCGGCTCAGGCGAAGGAAAAAATTGAAAAAGCTGGTGGCGAAGTCCGCTAGTTAGCCGGCACCCCTGACCCGAAGGGGTCAGGGGAAAACCGATAGGCTCAGGATTTCCAGAGCCGATCCACCGCAGGAGGGCACAGTGTTTCAGGCGATAGGGCGGATCTTCCGAACCCCTGATTTGCGACGCAAAATTGGGTTCACGATCGCTATCGTTGCCATCTTCCGGTTGGGATCGTTTATTCCGGCTCCGTTTGTGGACTATCGAAACGTCCAGCAGTGTCTTGCGGGATCCAGCGGTGCGGGCGGGCTCTATGAGTTGGTCAACCTCTTCAGCGGTGGGGCACTTCTTCAGCTCTCGATTTTCGCGCTGGGAATCATGCCCTACATCACCGCGTCCATCATTACGCAGCTGTTGCGGGTGGTGATTCCGCACTTCGAGACTCTGCACAAAGAAGGACAGCAGGGGCAGGCCAAGCTCACGCAGTACACCCGGTACATGACCATTGGGCTGGCGCTGCTGCAGTCGACGACGCTCATCACTGTTGCCCGCTCCGGGGCGCTCTTTGGTGCGAACTCGGGCGTGCCCGCCTGTAACCAGCTGCTCGCCAATGACTCGTGGTACGCCATCATGCTGATGGTTATTACGATGACCGCCGGGACTGGGCTGATCATGTGGCTCGGAGAGCTCATTACCGAGCGCGGTGTGGGCAACGGAATGTCGCTGCTGATTTTTGTCTCGATTGCCGCAACCTTCCCCGGGTCCCTGTGGGCCATTGGGCAGAGCGAAGGCATCGAAATCTTCTTCGTTGTCCTCGCGATTGGCCTGATCATCATGGGGCTTGTGGTCTTCGTCGAACAGTCCCAACGTCGGGTCCCCGTGCAGTACGCGAAACGGATGGTCGGGAGCAGGACCTATGGCGGGTCAAACACNTACATCCCGATTAAGGTCAACATGGCCGGTGTGGTGCCGGTGATTTTCGCGTCATCGCTGTTGTATTTGCCAGCACTTCTGGCCCAGTTCAACCAGCCGGGTGTTGCCGGAGATGATGTGCCGGAGTGGGTTATCTGGATTCAAAACAACTTCACTTCGGGCGACAACCCGCTCTACATGCTGGTGTATTTCTTGTTGATTGTCGGATTCACCTACTTCTATGTGGCGATTATCTTCAACCCGGAGGAAGTCGCCGACAATATGAAGAAATACGGCGGGTTCATTCCAGGAATCCGTGCTGGACGCCCCACCGCGGAATACCTCGATTACGTCCTCACCCGCATCACCCTTCCGGGGTCGCTGTATCTCGGTTTGGTCGCGCTGATTCCGCTGATTGCGCTGGCCACCGTCAACGCCAACCAGAACTTCCCCTTCGGTGGTGCGAGCATCTTGATCATTGTGGGTGTCGGTCTGAACACCGTGAAGGAGATCGACTCTCAGCTGCAGCAGCGCCACTACGAGGGACTGCTCAAGTGAGCGGCGTGAGGCTTTTGCTCATCGGTCCCCCCGGTGCTGGGAAAGGGACGCAAGCAGCACGACTGGCGGAGCATTTTGGAATCCCCGCCATTTCCACCGGCGATATTTTCCGCGAGAACGTNAAAAACCAAACGGAGCTTGGCACAAAAGNCCAGTCCTATATGGACGCGGGCGAGAATGTNCCCGACTCNCTCACCAACGACCTCATTCACGACCGGATTGCCCAGCCAGACTGCGCNNATGGTTTTTTGTTAGATGGCTANCCGCGCACGGCNTCCCAGGTCGATGCTCTNGAAGGCATGCTTGCGGAACAATCTGCCTCCCTCGATGCCGCGGTNGAACTGGTCGCCGATGTCGAGGTGGTGGTGAATCGTCTGCGACAGCGCGCTATTGACCAGGGTCGCTCCGACGACAGTGAAGACGTCGTGCGCCACCGCCTCGGTGTGTACGCGGAACAAACCGCGCCGCTGGTGAACGTCTTTCGCGATCGGGGTCTGTTGGTCACGGTCGACGGCCTGGGGCCCATCGAAGAAATCACCGGACGCATCCTGGACCGACTCCAGGCGGCGGGGGTCGCTGTTTCCTAGATTTGTGCCGCTGGCAAAGAACGCATAGACTGATTCTTTGGTGTGTTCTGGCCTTCGGGTTGTTCACTCCAGCATGACCAGTATCAGATAGACGAATGGGGCTATGGGCAACAAAGACGGTGTCATTGAAATCGAGGGCTCGGTTGTCGAGTCCTTGCCCAATGCAATGTTCCGTGTGGAGTTGACCAATGGTCACAAGGTTCTTGCCCACATTTCGGGCAAGATGCGTCAGCACTACATCCGAATCCTCCCCGAGGACCGCGTGATTGTGGAACTGAGCCCCTATGACCTGACCCGTGGCCGCATCGTTTATCGCTACAAGTAGGTCGGTACTGAGAAGGAACGGCCCGGGAGACCGGGTACGAGGCCAGCAGGAGAGAAAAAATGAAGGTCAGTTCGAGCGTCAAGAAAATTTGTGATCGTTGTCGCGTCATTAGGCGCCACGGCAACGTCATGGTGATCTGCTCAAACCCCCGCCATAAACAGCGCCAGGGTTAGAGCTCAACACAACTAAATAGACCAGGCAGATTCACGAATCCCTTCGGGGAGGACACCTCGGGAGAGAGGCCCGGGCACCGAATCTGACGAAGACCTCTCACACTCTGCAGGAGAAACCATGGCACGTATTGCCGGAGTTGATATTCCCCGCGAAAAGCGCGTGGAAGTCGCTCTCACCTACGTTTTTGGTGTCGGTCGTACTCGGGCGCAGCAGACGCTGGCCGCCACGGGCATTGACCCCAACACCCGCGTGAAAGACCTGAGCGACGACCAGTTGCTCGAATTGCGTAACCACATCGAGGGAACGTTCAAGGTGGAGGGTGACCTTCGCCGTGAAGTTGCCGCCGATATTCGACGCAAGGTGGAAATCGGAAGCTACGAAGGCGTGCGACACCGTCGCGGCCTGCCCGTCCGTGGACAGCGGACGAAGACGAACGCGAGGACCCGTAAGGGACCCAAGCGCACCGTCGCAGGAAAGAAAAAGGTCTAACGGGTAAGAATCGAGTCTCGGAGTTTCAATGGCAACGACTAAAACATCCACCACGCGTAAGCCGCGTCGTAAGGGTAAGAAGAGCATCGCCGTGGGCCAAGCTCACATTAAGTCGACGTTTAACAACACCATCATCTCCATCACCGATCCAGACGGAGCGGTGGTGAGCTGGGCCTCATCTGGAGCTGTCGGCTTCAAGGGGTCGAGGAAGTCCACCCCGTTTGCTGCCCAACTTGCGGCTGAGTCAGCTGCCAAGCAGGCGCAGGAACACGGAATGAAGAAAGTAGATGTCTTCGTCAAGGGACCGGGATCTGGTCGGGAGACAGCAATTCGCTCTCTCCAGGCTGCTGGTCTTGAGGTGGGATCGATTACCGATGTGACGCCGCAGGCGCACAACGGTGTTCGTCCGCCCAAGCGTCGTCGCGTCTAACGGCTCGGCCATCCGCCCGTGAGGCGGATTGTGCCGTGCCACCACCACAACTCAATATGTTCCGCGGTGAAAACCGCCTCGTGTAACAGGTGTCATATAGCGGACACTTTGCGAAAGGATCTACATAGTGCTCATTGCACAGCGCCCCACCCTCACTGAAGAAACCGTCACCAACGTTCGGTCCACGTTCGTTCTCGAGCCCCTGGAGCCAGGTTTTGGCTACACGCTGGGTAACTCGCTTCGTCGGACCCTGCTGTCGTCTATTCCCGGCGCTGCCGTGACGGGAACCCGCATCGACGGAGTGCTCCACGAGTTCTCCACCGTCGCGGGTGTGAAAGAAGACGTCACCGAAATCATCCTGAACATCAAAAACCTCGTCGTCTCCAGCGAGCACGACGAGCCAATTACTGCCTACCTGCGGAAGCAGGGTGCGGGCCAGGTCACCGCAGCCGATATTTCGGCTCCGGCGGGTGTGGAAATCCACAACCCCGAGCTGCACATCGCCACCCTCAACGACAAGGCGAGCTTCGAGTTGGAGCTCACCATCGAGCGTGGCCGTGGATATGTCTCGGCAACTCAGAACCGCGACGAGTATGCCGAGGCGGGTCACATCCCCGTCGACTCGATCTACTCGCCGGTGATGAAGGTCACCTACCGCGTGGAAGCAACTCGTGCCGGAGAGCGCACGGACTTTGACCGCCTGGTCGTCGATGTGGAGACCAAGCCGTCGATGGCCCCGCGCGATGCCGTGGCGTCCGCTGGTCGCACACTGGTTGAACTGTTTGGTTTGGCCCGCGATCTGAATGAAGAGGCAGAAGGAATTGAGATTGGTCCTGCTCCTGTCGAGGCGGTGCTCTCCAACGAGCTCGCGACTCCAATCGAGAGCATGGATC
>NHEZ01000045.1 GCA_002172585.1 Cellulomonadaceae bacterium TMED98
ATATCGGGGCAGCTGGAGTGGGTCCGCTCGGTCGTTTCCCGACCGCGGAACCATTTGGCGTCGTCAAAGGCAACGCCCACGGTGATGGAAAATTCGTCTCCCGAGGCGGTGCCGATTTGGGTGGACTCCCAGAACGTACCCTCGGGTGTGTCGGTGTATTGGTAGTACTCGGTCGTCCGGTTCGTCCGAGTAAAGGCTTGCCGGGCTGACCAGTGTCGACACACAATCTGCCCCTCGGTCGCTCCCGTGACATCGGTGGGCAGGCGGAGTCCGTCGTTTTCGTAGGCCTTATAGACCGCGCCGTCGTCACCCACTCGCAGAAAGTGCAGTCGAATATCCAGAAACGCGGTCGCCAGGTTCGTAAATCGCAGCGACGCCGCTTCGTGCGTGACCCCAAACGCGTCACGGAAATCTTCCACCGCAATATTCCGGTCTTTCTTGGCCTCCTGCAGAAACGCCACCGCCTGGGGCCGTGGCATCAAGCACGCCGCAGCGAAGTAGTTGATCTCGAGGCGCTGCTGCAAGAACTGCTCATAGGTCTGTGGCACGGGGTGTTTCAGCAGAAGGTGTGCCATCGCCTGCAGTGCCATCGATCGCAGGCCGTGACCGCCCGGAATCGACGCCGGCGGCAAATACAGTCGGCCGTTTTCCATGTCGGTCACCGACCGGGCGGTTCGGGGTAAATCGTTGACGTGGACAATATGGAACCCCAGCGACTCCGCCATTAAGGCCACTTCGCGGTGAGTAATGGCGCCTGCGACGTGTCCACTATCGGCGACCAGTTTCTCGGCAATGTCTTCGAGCTCCGGCAGATAATTGTTTTTCTCCCGCATCTGCACCCGAAGCTCGGTGTTGGCACGCCTGGCTTCCTCGGGAGTGGCGAGGGCCTGTTCTTCGCGGCGATGAATTTCGTCGTAGAGGCCGGTCAGCGTCTCCAGCATGTCGTCTGGGGTGGAGCGGGTGATCTTNGCCGNTGNCAGTCCCAGCGACTGGTAGAGCGGCTGATTCGTGGCCTGCCGCCACTGGTGTTCGAGNGCAGCGCGNTTACTGGGTGGGGTGGACTCCAGTAACTCGGTGAGCTCCACGTCCAGGTGTTCTGCCAGGGAATTGAGCANNGACACNNTCGCCTCNCGTTTTCCGTTTTCGACCAGTGACAGCTGGCTGGCGGTCACGCCTACCCGCTCTCCTAACTCGTCGAGTGTGTAACCGCGGGCGGTTCGAAAGTGTCTGATGCGTTGTCCGAGGACGTCGAGAGAGGCCATTTCCTCACAATAACGCAAAAAACGCATTTTTTGACACTTAAAACGGTCAAAAAGACCCCTTCTGATTGACAAAACTGGTGACTACTCCCACTCCCGACCAGAAAGCGACGGCAATGACGCTCTTGATGGACACTCCCACCACCGCCCTCACCACTCCCCCCGCCGATGTGGCGCAGTGGGTGGAATCCTGGGCTGAAATCTTCACCCCGAGCGAGGTGGTGTGGTGCGACGGATCAGCCAGAGAGCGTCACGAGCTGATCGAACTGATGCAACAGACCGGGACTATCGAGCCGCTAAACCCCGACATCCGCCCCTACAGCTTTGTGGCCCGCAGCGAGCCCACCGACGTCGCCCGGGTCGAATCCCGCACCTTTGTCTGCTCAGAGTCCGAAGACGATGCCGGACCGACCAATAACTGGATGGCCCCCGAGGACATGCGCCAGGAGCTCCTCGCACTCAAGGCAGGAGCCATGGCAGGGCGGACGATGTATGTGGTGCCGTTTTCGATGGGGCCAATCGACTCCCCCATGGCCCGCTACGGCGTCCAAATCACCGACTCCCCCTATGTNGTGGTCAGCCTGCACCTGATGGTCCGCGTGTCCAATCGCATCCTGCAGGCAATCAGCTCNGGCGTGAACTGGGTCAAATGTGTACACACCGTGGGTGCCCCACTGGCGGAGGGCGAGGCCGACGTGGCATGGCCGTGCAACGACACCAAATACATTTCCCACTTCCCCGAATCCAGAGAAATTTGGTCGTTTGGCTCCGCCTACGGCGGCAACGCCCTGCTGCCCAAGAAAGCCTTTGCCCTGCGGATTGCCTCGGTCATGGCCCGGGATGAGGGATGGCTGGCTGAACATATGTTGCTCGTTCGCATCACCAGTCCGGAGGGCAAGCAGTTCCACATGGTGGCTGCCTTCCCGAGCGCCTGCGGCAAGACCAACTTCGCCATGATGCAACCAACGCTTCCGGGCTGGAGCGTGGAAACCCTCGGTGACGACATCTCCTGGCTCGCCATCGATTCGAACGGTCGCCTCCGAGCGATCAACCCCGAAGCGGGTTTCTTCGGCGTCGCCCCCGGCACCTCACAGGCCACGAACCCCGTGGCGATGGACACGCTGTGGGGACACACGATTTTTACGAACGTCGCCGTCACTGAAGACGGGGACGTCTGGTGGGAGGGAATGAGTAAGCCCGCCCCCACCGGTCTCACCAACTGGCGCGGCGAGCGCCACAATCCCGAATCCGGCAACCCGGCNGCGCACCCCAATGCCCGCTTCACCGTGGGAATTGAGCAGTGCCCGAGCCTGGCCGAAGACTGGGATAGCCCGGACGGCGTGGTGATTGACGCAATAATCTTCGGCGGCCGCCGCTCGGACACAGTGCCACTGGTCATGGAGGCACGGGACTGGGACCATGGTGTCTACCTTGGCGCCACAGTGGCAAGTGAGAAGACGGCGGCCGCCGAGGGCACAGTCGGAGAACTCCGACGAGACCCCTTCGCGATGCTCCCGTTTGCCGGGTACCACATGGGTGACTACATGTCGCACTGGCTCCAGATCGGAGAAAAGCTCCGTACCCACGGCACGATGCCTCGGATTTTCCAGGTCAACTGGTTCCAAAAAGACGACCACGGTCGGTTCATTTGGCCGGGCTTTGGCGAGAATATTCGCGTCGTTGACTGGATGGTCAAACGCCTCGAAGGTGTGGTGGGCGCCAGGGACACCGCCCTGGGACTCACTCCCCACGCAGACGACCTCGACATCGATGGTGCCGAAATCGACTTGCACACTCTCGAGGGGCTGTTGCAGGTCGACCCCGCCCTGGCCGCTGCTGACCTTGACGCCTCCGAGGAGTTCCTGGGCACTTTCGGCGCCAAGCTTCCCGAGGGCATTACCCGCCAGCTCGAGCACGCCCGCGCCAAGCTTCAGGCGTAATTTTCCGCTGCCCGACTCGGGCCCGATACGACAGACTGNCACTATGNAGCGCGTTGCCGTGATTACCGGTGCGAGCGCAGGAATTGGCCGCGAAGTGGCCAAAGAACTGGCGCGTCGCGGCTGGCGCCTGGCCATCGCCGGACGCCACCCCGAGCGCACCCATGAAGTTGCCGCCCAGACCGGTGGCGAGGCGTTTGTGGCCGATTTTGACCGATTGGACGAGGTCAGGTCGCTCGCATCACAGCTGCAGCAGAAACTGCCGCGGATTGATGTGTTGATTAATAACGCCGGCGGGATTCTGGGCGCGCGTGAAGAGTCGGTTGACGGTTTTGAGCTCACCCTGCAGCGAAACGTGTTGGGCTCCGTGGTGTTGACCGAAGCGCTGCTTCCGACATTGGTGGAGACCACGGCGCGTATCGTTCACGTCTCCTCCGTGATGAACCGNATTGCGTCACTGCGCCTCGACGATNTGGACNANCGGNGACGCAGGTTCCAAGGCGGCTGGCAGCCCTACGCGGACGCCAAACTCGGCGTGATTTTGTATGCGCGCTCCCTGGCGGAGCGCTCTGGCCTGGAAAACTTCCCCGTCCACCCGGGGTANGTNGCCACCGGATGGGGCCCTGGAACCCGGCTCTCTCANGCGGTCCTGCGGCTGACNAGAAAACTTCAAATCAGTGCGCNNGCCGGAGCNGCNCCCATCGTNCATTTGGCGGACACTCCAGAGTTGGGCGTGGAGAACGGGACCTACTTCGATGGGCTGCTGCCGCAAGGGCCAACCCACCGACTCGCGCGACACCCCGGCACCATCGAGCGCTACTGGGAGGAGCTTCGCTCTCGCGTAGGCTAAGGCCAGATACGACCAAGGAGGATGTTGATGCGCCGGGTGCGTCTGACCAGTCTCGCCGCCCTCCTCGCGACGGGTCTCACTCTGTCGGGTTGTGCCGCGGTAGATGGTGTCGTGGGGGACGTCACAGCACTGTTTAGTCAGGACGAAACCTCGTCTGAGGCGTCGATGGAGGAGAACACTCCTGACGACACCGCCTCGACCGAGAGCACCGAGGTGGAGGAGCAGGAACAGGCAGAAACCGATGCGCCGAGCGTGGAGGCAGCCGTTCCCGCCTGTGCCGATATGTATAGCGACGCCCAGCGCGTGGCCTTCGAATCCGAAGGTCGCCAACCAGAAGGTGACCGCAGTGGTGATGGCTATAACTACGGCACCACCAACCAAGACCTCATCACTCTTCTCGCCGCAGTTCGCGACGACCTCAGCGTGTCCTGCACCTGGTACCTCCCCCCAGAGTTTGGCTCCACCACATCAATCGCCGTGATGGCGAGCGAGCGAGCAGGGGAAGTCGAGACTGTGCTGACGGACGTCGCGGATTCCAGTACCGCACTTGGCACCGGCACACTATGGAAACTCGATAGCAGTAGCTCGAATATTTCCGGTGAGTACATTGCCAATGAATCACACTTCATTGCGCCAATCGACTGCCCGCAATCCTTGGCCGAGACCGACTGTTCCGTCTGGATTACCTCCACCAACTCGGCGGGAAGCTCCGAAGAGCTCACGCGGGACGCGGCTGAGACCTACGGCATTTTGAACTAACCAAGCGCCTTTTCGAGCTCTGCTCCCACCCGAATCATCTCGGGGTCACCGCCTGGACGACCAATCAGTTGCATGCCCATCGGGAGCCCCGCTGGGCTCTGATGTGTTGTCAGGGCCAGCCCCGGCAGTCCTGCGACGTTCACAAAACTCGACCAGGGCGTGAACTGCACCTGCTGTCGGAAGTTTTCCTCCGGATCGGTGGCATGGAACCAGCCAAGCGGCGGGGGCTCTATCGCCAGTCCCGGCGTCGCCACGAGATCCACATCGGAAAAAGTCCGAATAGTGTCTCGTTCGAAGCCGCTGAGCTCCCGTAGTGCCCGCGCCAGGTCTGCCGCCGGCAGTGCGCGTCCGCGTTCAATCAAAAACTGCGTGAGTGGCTCGAGCAGCGCGACTTTGTAGTCTGGCACGGGAATCTGCGCGGCGTTGGCAATCCACACCGTGAAGAAGTGCTCGGCATAGGACACGGACGGTGACCAGTCCAACTCGACCACCTCGTGGCCAGCGGCTACCAGCGCATCGGTTCCGCGGTTCAGTGCAGCCATCGCCTCGGCAGAGGCCTCCACACCCCACTCCTTGGGCCACGGCGTCTCGGTGGTGACCCCAATACGAAGCGGTCTCGTGGCCGAGGCCTCCAGAAGGGGCCACTCGGCATGTGCTGTGGTGGACCAGTGCCAGGGGCCGTGGGCCAGAAGCGCCGCAATGGCCTGGAGGTCTCGTGCCGTTCGGGTGAGAAGGCCGGGAACGACGAGTCCTGCCAAATACTCAAAACCACTTCCTGCGGGAATCAATCCACGCGAGGGTTTCCACCCCGTCACGCCACACGCCCAGGCGGGAATCCGCACCGACCCACCGCCATCAGAACCCGGAGCAAAGGGCAGCATCCCTGCGGCCACCGCGGCCGCCGCACCACCGCTGGATCCTCCGGCGGTCCGGGAGCTGTCGTGAGGGTTTCGTGTCGGGCCCGTGGCGTGGGCTTCTGTNGCGGCCGAGAGGCCAAATTCGGAGGTCGAGGTTTTCCCGACACTNAGNGCACCCACCCCATCGACCCAGTCGGCCATCGGATCGGACGAGTCGGACGGGTCCGGTGAGGTGACCGTCGTTCCGTATCCCGTCGGCATACCCCGACGTTGGACGAGATCTTTATCGGCTGTCGGAAGACCAGACAGAATCGTTGGTAAGTCCGTGGACGCATCCAGAGTCGCCGCCTGCTCCCGCGCATGGTCGGCATCGNCATACACCAGCGCGTTNANNGANGGGTTTTTCTCCTCGATNACTTGGAGAAAGTGCTCAAGAACCTCGCTNGGCAGACGGTCGCCGCGGACCAGGTCGGCGTGGAGGGCNGAGAGATCNGAATCCGACACCCTTGGAGAGTACCGAGAAGACAGTATTCGAGCCTGAACTGTCCCTATACTTTCAGGCCAGGAGAGGATTCCCCGCCATGCGCGAACGCAGTCGCCCCATCACGACTCTGGTGGCGAGTGTGGCTCTGCTCAGTCTGCTGGCCGCGTGCCAATCGGCAGCCGAACAAGANCCGGAAGAAGTCCTCGAAGAAGAAGTGCTCGAGGACGAACCAGAAGAGGTCCTGCCGGAGGTCTTCGCACTTCCCGACACCTGCCGCGACATTCTCCCGCTGGAGCGTTTCGAACAACTCATCGCCGGTGACCTGGATTTGTTGCGGGGGCCAGGAAGCGGATCAACCGAGACGGTCTATCCCGAAGGGCCGTCCCCCCAGGAAGAACGGGGCGGAATTAGCTGCCTGTTCGCCAACGCCGACGAAACCGAGTCGTACACCATCAGCATTGCGCCGATGACCCAGGCGTCGCGGGCGGAAGTGATTGACGGCCTGCTTGATCAGCAGCTAAACCCGGGACAAACANCAGACGGTGTGTTGACCTACTGGATNCAGGGTGACCAGGCCACGGTGCCGGCGATCTACAACGCCCTCTACGACGACGCCTGGTACGAAGTCTTGATTTTCCCCGGNGGACGAATCGCCTANGAACAAAGCGAAACTCTCGTNTCTCANATGCGCGATCACACCACTGTCGTTGCCGGCTNATCCCGACTGGGGAGCGGGGCTCNCGNACACCCTTCCCACCTCCTGGNCATCCCTGGTGGGCGACGACACGACAGACGAAATAGCCGCCATTGGTCGCGCACTAAGCACACGCAGCGCGTCCGAGCAGATCGTTCCAGAGCCCGCCCACGTGTTCCGGGCGCTACNGATTGCACCAGAACGGGTNCGCGCGGTCATTATTGGACAAGACCCNTACCCGAATGCCNCACACGCCATGGGACTGTCGTTTTCGGTTCCNCGAGGCANCNCCCCNCTTCCGGCGAGCGCCACAAACATCCGACGGGAACTGGCNGACGACCTNGGCNTCGAGCTCCCCACACATTTCGACCTCTCGGAGTGGGTGGACCGGGGAGTGCTCTTGCTCAACCGTCACCTCACCTCGGCTGTTGGTGCTCCTGGAGCGCACAAATCATTGGGCTGGGACCAGGTCACGACCCGGATTATTGACGCGCTCGCGTCGGTTCACTCTGACTGGGTGGGAATTGTCTGGGGCAGACAGGCTGCCCAGCTGATTCCGTTCTTTGGTGAGGCACCATCCATCGAGTCGCCTCATCCAAGCCCGCTGTCGGCACACCTTGGCTTCTTTGGATCGAAGCCGTTTAGCCGCACCAATGAGCTTCTCGCCAGACGGGGCCTGGACCCCGTCGACTGGAGCCTCCGGCCGGAGCCGGTAGCCTCATAGACAGAGACAGAATGCTGGAATCCGAATACCAGAAGCGCCGCCGACCACCCCGTGAGGCCCGCCCCGCACCGAGCGAACCCGATACGTTCCAATACGCCATTCGCCCAGCAGTGGAAGAAGACCTGCCGGCAATCCTTCAGCTCTACCGCCACTATGTGCGAAACTCCGCGGTGACATTCGACGAAAAACCACCCACCCTGCGGAAGTTCCGCTCCCAGTTCACCCACAACAGCAAGCTCGGATTTCCCTTCCTGGTGGCGGAATCTCCCAGTGGCGATCTCCTGGGCTACGCGAGGACCCAACTGTTTCGCGATAAGTCGGCTTTTCGACACACCGCCGAGTCCACGATTTATCTCGGTCCCGCCTCCACGGGTCGGGGGCTAGGACGGGCTCTGCTCGGCGCCCTCATTGACGCCTGCCGGGAGGCGGGCATGAAAGAAATGATTGCCGTCATCGCTGATTCTGGCGCCGAGGCCTCGCTCAGGCTGCACAAAAGTCTCGGGTTCACCGAATCTGGCCGGATGGGCAAAGTGGGCTTTAAATTCGGGCGATGGATTGGCATCGTGATGATGCAAAAGACGCTTCGCTAGACAACTATTACGCCCTGTGACACGGCGAAGGTGACAGACCTCACAACTGTGTCTACTGTCATGACCATCCACTAGATAGCGGAAGGTCACCATGTCCGATTGGAAATTTGAAACCCAGCAGATCCATGCGGGTGCCAGCCCCGACCACACCACCACGGCACGGGCTACTCCCATCTACCGCACGACTGCGTACGTGTTTGACAGCGCCGAGCGCGCCCAAAACCTGTTCGCCTTGGCGGAGTTTGGAAATATCTACACCCGCATCATGAACCCCACGCAGGACGTGGCCGAACAGCGCATCGCCGCGCTAGAAGGTGGTACCGCTGCCCTGCTGCTGGCCTCCGGCCAGGCCGCAGCGACGACGGCGGTGTTGAACATCGCCCAGGCAGGCGACCACATCGTGAGCTCGTCGTCGGTCTATGGCGGGACCTACAACCTCTTCAAATACACGATGCCCAAACTCGGCATCGATGTGACGTTTGTCGAAGACCAGGACGACGCGGAGGAGTGGGCCAGGGCCATTAAGCCCAACACCAAAGCGCTTTTTGGAGAGGCAATTCCCAACCCGCGGATCAATATTCTCGACATCGAAAAAGTGGCGAAGGTCGCGCACGACCACGACCTGCCCCTGATGGTCGACAACACGATTCCCACGCCCTACCTGCTCCGCCCGTTCGAACACGGTGCCGACATCGTGATTCACTCGGCGACCAANTTNCTCGGNGGACACGGCACGGTCGTCGTCGGAGCCATCGTCGATGGCGGCACATTCCCCTGGTCGAAGCACGTGGACAAGTTCCCCGGNCTCACCGAACCAGACCCGAGCTANAACGGNGCGAGCTNCACCGGTGTTCTGGGCGACGGAATCGCCTACATCGTNAAAGCCCGNGTGCAANNGTTGCGCGATATGGGAGCTGCGGTCTCTCCCGATAACGCNTTTGCNTTGCTNCAGGGAATCGAAACCCTNTCNCTTCGGATGGAGCGCCACTGCGACAACGCNCAGAAAGTNGCCGAGTGGNTGGAAGCACACCCCCAGGTCGNGAGTGTCAACTANGCCGGNCTNGCNTCGANNCCNTCNCACNCCCNCGCCGAGAAATACACCCCGCGGGGCGCCGGAGCGGTGTTGTCGTTTGAAATCAAGGGNGGTGTGGAAGCCGGTCGGAAGCTTGTCGACGCTGTCCAGCTCNACAGCCACGTCGCCAACATTGGTGACGTGCGAAGCCTGATTATTCACCCGGCATCCACCACCCACTCGCAGTTGACGCCCGAGCAGCAGCTCACCGCCGGCGTCACNCCGGGACTGGTGCGGCTGTCGGTGGGCCTCGANCACATCGACGACATCCTGGCCGATCTCGACCANGGATTNGCNGNCGCCNNGGCCTAAGCTCCCTCGGTCGGAGGGAAGCCTGCGAGAATATCNAGACCATGGACTGGCAGCTTCCCTCCGATTCGGTTCCGACGGCTTTTGTGCCAGAGGCCGTGCAGGCCTCCCTGCGCGGAACACCACCGGTCTCCGGTGCGTGGCGAGACGGCGATCACCTCGGCAACCGGGTGTTTTCTCAGACCGGCCCTCTCGACACCGAAACCGGCGGCCACCTGCCCCATGTCCGGGTGGCCTACGAAATCTTCGGCGAACTCAACGCTGACAAATCCAACGCCATCCTGGTGTTCCACGCTCTTACCGGTGACTCGCACGTCACCGGGTCGGCAGGCCCCGGACACGCCGCGGGTGGCTGGTGGTCAGGAATTGTGGGCCCCGGTCTCGCGATTGACACCAACCAGTACGCCGTGATTGTGCCTAACATCCCCGGTGGCTGCCAAGGATCGACCGGACCGGCCAGTGTGTCGCCCACCGGAAGAGAATGGGGATCTCGTTTCCCCTATCTCACTATTCGGGACCAAATTCGGCCGCTGCAGGTCGTCCGGGAAGAACTGGGAATCTCCCGATTTGCCGCAGTCATTGGCGGGTCGATGGGGGGCATGCACGCCCTCGAATGGGCATTGGAATACCCAGAGCACACAGCACGCCTGGGTCTGATTGCCACCACCGCGACAACCAGTGCCGACCAGCTCGGAGTGAACTCGGTCCAAATCGAAGCGATTACCTCCGACCCGGCGTTCTCTGACGGCGATTACTACGACGAGGACGAAGGCCCCTACCGCGGTCTGGCACTGGCGAGGCGGATGGCGCTACTGAACTACCGCTCCCCCACCGAACTCAACGAACGATTCAACCGGAGCTGGCAGGGGCAGCGCTCTCCTCTGGGAGATGCCGGACGGTTCGCGGTGGAGAGCTACCTCGACTTCCACGGCAATAAATTCACCCGACGTTTCGACGCCAACAGCTACCTCGTGCTGGTGGGGGCGATGAACAGCCACGATGTCACCCGAGGTCGCGGGGGTCTCTCAGATGTCCTGGGAGCAATTTCCGCCCCCACCCTGGTCTTAGGAATCGACTCAGATCGCTTGTTCCCCCTGGAGCAACAACACGAACTGGCCCAGCACATCCCGACCGTGTTAGACGGCGCGAATCACGCCACCGTGNTCTCCTCGCCGTTTGGCCACGATGGCTTCCTGATNGAGGCAGAAGCGGTCGGNGAGGAAATCAGNCGCCTTCTGGCACAANCTGNCTAAGACCCGTCCCGCGCGACAATAGTCGCCACGACGGGCGAGAGTTCTTTCGCAAGCTCTGCGGCGAGAAGAGGCCCCGGNAGTCCCGCACCGGCCGCGCGACTCACCCGGTGGGCTGCTTCGTGATGAACAAGCACCGCGGCGGCNGCTGTCAGAGCGAGGTCCTCGAACGACCACGCCTCTCGCCGCTGGAGGNCAGCGAGTGAGCCCATCGCGCCTGCCAGGACGTCTCCCGTTCCCGCACTGGCCAGCCACGCGGTCCCGGCAGGAAGCNAATAGGCCACACCGGACGGGGTGAAGACNTCGGGGCGGTGGCCTTTTANCAACACCACCACCGACCAGTGAGCCGCCAGTGCTTCTGCCCAGGCGCGGGGGGTGTCGCCTGGCAACTGCAGAGATTCGGCTAACCGGGTCACCTCACCGGCGTGAGGGGTGAGNATGCGNGGACCGCCGATATGGGGAGTGTCCGCGAGAGCGCCCGCGTCAATAATCCGAGGTGATGTCTCAGACAGCTCGCACAGCGCGAGGCGCGCGGTCACATCGGCCGACGAACCATCCGGGAGTCCCGAACCTATGACCAGCGCATCCATTCGACCAGGCATCGTCACCACTTCAGGTCTGCGGTGCAAGACCAGGGAGGCCACCTGGGCGGGTGCGATCAGTCTGGCCATGCCGCAGCCTGTGCGAAGCGCGGCCTCTGCAGCCAACACCGCGGCACCCGGATACTCCTCGGATCCCACGGCAAGGCCCACCACTCCACGCGAGTATTTGTCGTCGTCTGCGCCTGGGGCGGGGAGAAAACCCGCGAGGTCATCGAGGGTCAGGTCGGGGCGCATTAGCGACCGGGGGTTTCGACGCGTTTTCTGGTGGCGTCCCGGACCTCACCGACCAGCTCTTCGATGATGTCTTCGAGAAACAGCACTCCGCGAAGGGACCCGTCTGAGGCCACCACCCGCGCTACATGCGAGCGCGTGCGCCGGAGCATCGCAAGCGCATCTTCTAGTTCGGTGTCGTCGGTNAGAGACACCAACGGGCGGATCCGACCCGGTGGGACCGGATAGTCGCTTTGTTCGTCNTCGATATCCAGGACATCTTTGATGTGTAAGTAGCCGGTGGGACGCGACTGGTCGTCGATCAGCACGTAGCGCGAAAAGCCGTGTTGTGCCACTGCCTGCTGCAGATCGGCCGCGGTGGCCTCTTCCGGCAGGGTCACCAGGGTGGCCACGGGAATGGTGACATCGGCCGCTGTTTTCTCGGTGAACTCAAACGCGGCCGTCAGNGCACCGGTCTGGTCGTGGAGAATGCCCTCGCGCTGCGACTCCGCCACAATCGTCGCCACCTCATCCAGGGTGTAGGCACTGGTGGCTTCTTGTTTGGGCTCGACACCCGTCACGCGGAGGATGCCGTTGGCGACGGCGTTGAGTCCATAAATCACGGGCGAGAGAATTCGCGAGACCAGCACCAAAGGCGGAGCCAGAATCAATACCGCCTGGTCGGGAAGAGAGAAGGAAATGTTTTTTGGCACCATTTCGCCGAGCACGACGTGCAGGTAGCTGACCACAATCAGCGCGATGGCGAACGAGATCGGCGACACCCACGCCGGGTCAAGTCCGACAGACCCCAGGGGTATTTCCAGCAGATGGTGCAGGGCTGGTTCACTGACCAACAAAATCAACAGCGAACAGACGGTAATACCGAACTGGGACGTGGCCANCATCAGTGTCGCGTGCTCCATCGCCCACAGCGCCGTCTTCGCCCGTTTCGAGCCATCTTCCGCACGCGGTTCGATTTGACTGCGCTTGGCAGAAATCACCGCAAATTCTGCGGCCACNAANAACNCGTTTCCGGCNAGAAGGATGACCAGCCAGAACAAGCCCCACCAGTACTCGCTCACAGCAGCTCCACCTCCTCGGCACGAATGCTCGGNGTAAACCGAAGCCTCTCNACGCGACGACCGTCGAGTCGNTCNACNCGNATTTCTCCGGTGTCAATCGCGACGGTGTCACCCACTTCGGCCAGACGGCCCAGTTGTTCAATGACGTATCCCGCGACGGTGTCGAAATGGCCCTCCTCAGGCAGTTTCACACCGGTCTGATCTTCGAGCTCATCTGGACGCCATCTGCCCGGGAACGTGAACCAGTCTCTCGCTCGCACCACTTCGAGAGGGCGCCGGTCGTGTTCGTCAGAGACCTCCCCAATCAGTTCCTCGACGAGGTCTTCCAGGGTGGCAACACCGGCCGTGCCACCGTATTCATCGACCACGATGGCCAATTGATATCCCCGGCCGCGCAGCTCGGTCAGTAGGTCATCGAGAGACATCGTCTCTGGCACCCGCACCACATCCGATTGCAGGGCGGAGGCGGGGACGTCGTCGCGCTTGTCTGGCGGGACCGCCACGGCCTGTTTGACGTGGACCACACCGCGGACATCGTCAATGGACTCGTCAATGACGGGAAACCGCGAGAAACCGGTACTGGCAGCGAGTTCAATAATCCGGGTGGCCGTGTCACTGCGATGCACGGCCTCCACGGTGGTGCGCGGCGTCATGACGTCTTGGGCGTTCAGCTCGGAAAACGCCAGCGTTCGTGACAACAGTGTCGCCGTGTCGTGCTCCAAGAGGCCTTGCAGGGCCGAGCGCTGAACCAACGACGAGAGCTCATCGGCTGTTCTGGCCGAGGTCAATTCCTCTTTNGGCTCGATTCCCATGGCCCGAAGGATGCGGTTGGCGGTGCCATTTAACACAACGATGAAGGGCCGGAAAGTCCANGTGAAAGCCAANTGCAGNGGAATNAGGACCTTGGCGGTTTGTTCGGGCACCGCTAAGGCGTAGTTTTTCGGCACCAATTCGCCGACAATCATCGACAGGAAAGTGGCCAACACAATCGCCAGCACNGCTCCCACGGGACGGACAAAGTCGTCACTGATGCCCACTGCTCCGAGGGGGCCTGCNAGGAAATAACTAATCGCGGGCTCGAGGGTGTATCCGGTGAGCANNGTGGTGAGGGTAATTCCNAACTGGGCGCTGGAGAGATGGGTGGACGTGCGCTTCAGCGCCGTAATNGTNAGCCCATACCCGCGCTGGCCACGGCTCCGTCTGGCCTCAAGCTCTGAGCGGTCCAAGTTCAGCAGGGCGAACTCACTGCCCACGAAGACGCCGGTACCAAACGCCAGCAAAACTCCTGTGATCAGGAGGATGAGTTCAGTGCTCACTGGACACCCTGTGGTGAGAGTGTCGGCCGCTTAAACGATCGCGGGCTGGTAGACGGAGGCTCGTCCATGTTGTGGTCAGGGTATCAGCACCGACAGGCCCGTTTCAGATGTCACAGGCACCAGTCAGTGTCAGTAGACTAAGAGCGTTCGCCGCGTACACCACAGCTGAGAGAAGGCATCAGGACGTGTCGGAGCCTGACACCTCACATTCCCCGGTATCCACCGACGACAACAGCTTTGGTGCTAACCAGTGGTTAGTCGACGAAATGTGGCAGGCGTACCAAAAAGACCCCAGTTCTGTGGACCCTGCGTGGCATCCATACTTTGAGGGACACTCTGGGCACGGCGCCCCGACGTCACCGCCTCCCGCGGCCNCCGCAGCGCCACCGGCGGCTCCAGCCGAACCCGCGACGCCGCCACCCGCTNCGGCNGAACCGACGACGTCCAGCCAGCCNAGTACGGGNCCCATAAATACTCCCCAGGCCAAAACGACCTCNGTCCAGCCCAGGCCGCAACCCATCCCCGCGGAAGCGCCAGCGAAACAAGCAAAAGCCCAGGATGCGCCGGTCGACCCAGACACTCCTGTCGACGATGACGTCAAAGCTCTTCGGGGNGTGGCAAAAACCATCGCCGCCAATATGGACCAAAGCATCGAGGTCCCGACGGCGACGAGCGTGCGGACCGTTCCCGCAAAGCTGATNATCGACAACCGCATCGTGATCAACAACCACTTGCGGCGGACGCGAGGAGGCAAAGTCTCCTTCACCCACCTCATTGCCTGGGCCATGGTCCGCGCAGTGAAAGAACTGCCCAGTCAAAACGTCTACTACGACGTCATCGACGACAAGCCGGTCATGGTGGTGCCAGGCAATATCAATCTGGGAATCGCCATTGATCTGCCGAAACCAGATGGGTCGCGTTCCCTTGTCGTGCCGGGGATTAAGCGGTGCCAACACATGGGATTTGCCGAGTTTCTCGTGGCGTATGAAGACGTTGTTCGGCGGGCGCGAGATGGGCAATTGGAGGCGGGAGACTTCCACGGAAACACGATTTCGCTCACCAATCCCGGTGGTATCGGGACCGAGCATTCAGTACCGCGTCTGATGAAGGGCCAGGCCTGCATCATTGGCGCCGGTGCACTGGAATACCCGGCAGAATTCCAAGGCTCGTCAAAGTCATCCCTTGCCGAACTCGGTATCGGAAAGACGATCACACTCACCTCCACCTACGACCACCGGGTNATTCAGGGNGCAGGCTCTGGAGAGTTTCTGAAGAAGATCCACGAGCTGCTCATTGGTGGCGGCGGGTTCTACGAAGAAATTTTCGCCGCANTGCGCATCCCGTATATGCCCATTCANTGGGCNGAAGACATTNCNGTNGACCCNGCCGATGCGGTGAACAAAACCGCNCGCGTCCACGAGCTCATTAACTCCTTCCGGGTNCGCGGCCACCTCATGGCCGATATTGATCCGCTGGAATACCGCCAGCGCTCACACCCCGACTTNGANATNGAAACCCANGGACTGACCTTCTGGGATCTNGACCGNGANTTCGTCACCGGTGGNTTTGGCGGCCGTCGTTCGATGCTTCTGCGGGAAATTCTCGGNGTGTTGCGCGATACCTACTGCCGGACAGTCGGCATCGAATACATGCACATCCAAGACCCCGAACAGCGTCGCTGGTTCCAAAGCCACCTCGAGCGCCCCTACGAAAANCCCTCCCACGACGACCAACTCCGAGTGCTCTCGAAGTTGAACCAGGCCGAAGCGTTCGAAACGTTCCTGCAGACAAAATACGTGGGCCAAAAGCGCTTCAGTCTTGAAGGCGCNGAATCCACCATCACNCTGGTCGANGANATCCTGCAANAAGCNGCNGAAGCAGGTCTCGATGAAGTGGCGATCGGAATGGCTCACCGTGGCCGGCTGAACGTNTTAGCCAATATCGCTGGAAAGACCTACGGGCAGATCTTCCGTGAGTTTGAGGGCACAAGCGACACCAGCAGTGTTCAAGGCTCGGGTGATGTGAAGTACCACCTGGGGACGGAAGGCACCTACACCAGCCCCAGCGGAGAGCAAATCCCGGTCTATCTGGCGGCAAACCCATCCCACTTGGAANCCGTGAACGGCGTGCTCGAGGGTATTGTCCGGGCAAAACAGGATCGCTTCCCGCCTGGCCACTTCGGGGTTCTGCCGGTATTGATTCACGGTGATGCGGCGATGGCGGGACAGGGTGTGGTGTTTGAGACCCTGCAGATGTCCAAGCTTCGGGCCTACCGCACGGGTGGCACCGTGCACGTCGTGGTGAACAACCAAGTCGGCTTCACAACTCTTCCCCGTGACTCCCGCTCCACGGTCTACGCCACCGATGTCGCGAAGACCATTCAGGCACCGATTTTCCACGTCAACGGCGATGACCCGGAAGCAGTGATGCGGGTGGCCGAATTGGCCTTCCTCTATCGACAGGAATTCCAGGCCGACATCGTCATCGACCTCGTCTGCTACCGCCGACGCGGCCACAACGAGGGCGACGACCCGTCGATGACCCAGCCGCTGATGTACAACCTNATTGAAGCCAAGCGCAGTGTCCGCACCCTCTACACCGAATCGCTGGTTGGTCGTGGCGACATCACTCCGGAAGAGTTTGAAAACGCCCAGAAAGACTTCCAAGACCGTCTCGAAGAGGCTTTTGCCGAAACCCACGCGGTGCAAACAGGTGCCATCCCGGTCGTCACCGACGATCGTGGGTCAGTGGCCGATATGGAACGCCCTCGTGCTCAGCGCGACGAGGTCGCCATGGCCCCCGACAACACTGGGGTCGCCCTCGAGGTCATGCACGCAATCGGCGATGCCCACCAAAACGTCCCCGCCGGGTTCACCGTGCACCCAAAGCTCACGTCACTGCTTGCCAAACGCCACGAAATGAGCCGCACTGGGGATATCGACTGGGGCTTTGGTGAGCTCCTTGCTCTGGGATCGTTGCTCCTGGAGGGAACACCGGTTCGACTGGTCGGTCAAGACTCCAGACGCGGAACTTTCGTCCAGCGCCACGCCGTCATGCACGACCGCTCGAACGGTCAAGAGTGGCTGCCGCTGATGAACCTGTCAGACAACCAAGCACGACTGTGGATTTACGACTCGCTCCTCAGTGAATACGCCGCTCTCGCCTTCGAATACGGCTTCTCCGTCGAGAGGCCCGATGCGCTTGTGCTGTGGGAAGCACAGTTTGGCGATTTTGTGAACGGCGCGCAGACGGTCATCGACGAGTTCATCTCCTCTGCCGAACAAAAGTGGAATCAGCGCTCTGGCCTTGTCATGCTGTTGCCCCACGGCTACGAGGGACAGGGACCCGATCACTCCTCCGCACGGATTGAGCGATTCCTCCAGCTCGCGGCCGAAAACAACATGACCATTGCCCGCCCGTCCACACCCGCGTCCTATTTCCACCTGTTACGGCGCCAGGCCTACCAACGTCCTCGCCGCCCACTCGTGGTGTTTAGTCCGAAAGCCATGCTCCGCCTGAAAGGCGCCAGTAGTGATGTAACGGACTTCGCCAGTGGTCGTTTTGAACCGGTTCTTGGAGACAGCGGCGTAAGTGATCCCGCGGCCGTGACGCGGATTCTTCTGCACGCTGGAAAAATTCACTACGACTTGAAGTCGGAGCGCGAGACCCGCGGAGCCACGCACGTGGTGCTGGTCCGGCTCGAGCAGTTCTACCCCCTGCCT
>NHEZ01000001.1 GCA_002172585.1 Cellulomonadaceae bacterium TMED98
CCAGTGGAATTAGCTAAACCAGCGGTAATGGTAGCGGCAACGCCTTGTGGTGTAATGTCATTCATGTTGGCGATGAACTATGGCGTAAAAGTGGCCAATATTGCTCGAGTGATTTTAATCTCATCTTTGCTGTCTTTACTGACTATTAGCTTCGTAGCAATTATATGATTTTGCCTAATCGTTTTACATCTTGGTTCACTTGCCATGCGGCTCTATCACAATCTCTAATCTTGAACGGTTAGGCGAAACGGTTTCACATATGTTGTAAATCCGCCTCAAGTGGCATTCTTGGGTTATCGCGTAGCGAATTTAGATCGAATTGGGACGGTTCTACTTGGTAGGCTATTCCGACAATTCCATTTGATTTAAGCGATGATCATCGCATCATAAATTGGGCTGATGCTGCAAGGTTTATCAGTGCGTCTCGTAAATTTATAAGTATGCCAGAACTAATGCGTTCATGACTAGCTTAGATACTTTCAGAATAAATTTTCTTGCTTATGCGATGTCTGGAAACTATCCATCAGATCTGGACGGGCATCTTTAATGAAGCTGTTTCAAAACTAGTTGACAGATCCTTTAGCTGGCACGAAACAAACAAATAAAACATAGTTACCCATTAATCGCTTCTTACGATTAGGCAAGTCAAGCTGGGTTTTTTTGGCGGGAAAATCGGCAAATTCATCGCGAGTGACCGAACTTAGGGTGTCATTTGCTGCCAGGGGCTGGCCCGGTTGAACGCCCAACCACCAGCTGTGCCTCAAGTAGTTGGGTCTGTGGGAGGGAATTGGGGTTTTCAATTTGATCAATAAGAATATTTGCAACGTGTTTCCCCGCATCTCTGACCGAAGATCTTGTTGCCGTAAAAATCGGAACGGTTTCACCGTTTCGTAGATAAGAAAGTTCGTCATCATGCGTAATAACCGAGACGTCTTTACCCATCGTCAGCCCAGCCTCTTCGATGGCTCTGCGAACGCCTATGGCCGAAATGAGCGACGAGACTAAGATTGCCGTAGGTGGATTGTCTGATGTAAGCATATCTCGAGTTTGATGGTAGCCATATATCTCGGTCATTTCTTGGCTTTTCATAATCGACGGGTCGATCTCAATGCCACGATTTTGCAAACCGGCGATGTAGCCGTTTCGGCGCCGCATCGCAAAATCCATGTCCTCAAAGCCATTGATCAGGGCAATTCGTCGGTGTCCCAGATCCAACAAGAACTCGGTCGCCCGCAGAAATGAGCTTTTGTTGTTCACATCAACCCAATTGTAGGGAACGTTTACACCCGACGATCTACCGTGCACGGCGAAGGGAAGGCCCATTTCGGTAAGTGTCTGGATGCGCGGGTCGTTTGCCCTTGGGCCCTGAACGATGACGCCGTCAACCACGGCTGTCTGCAAGAGCCTGCGATAGGTTGCGCCTTCGTCTTGATCCGACACTTGAGAGAGAAACATTTCAAACCCCCGAGACGAATAAGTCTCGACGGCGCCTGCAACAAAATCTCCGAAGATCGGGTTCACCATTTCGTGCTGGGTAGACTTGGGTAAAATGTGTCCGATCATGTTTGATCGCCCAGTTGCAAGCCCAGCCGCGCGTCTGTTCGGAAAATATCCATACCGTTGCGCTGCCGCCTCGATGCTCTGACGTGTGGTCTCGCTGACTTCTGGGTAGCCGCCAAGAGCGCGACTAACAGTCGTTTGCGAAATTCCTAGTTTTTCAGACAGTTCTTTCAGATTCATCGATTCGTCCAAAGCGCTTTTAACATAGGATAGCATCGCGAATGCTTAAAAGGCGATAGTTCTTTTCCGACGTTTTCTCCAAAAAGCCAAATTTAGAGCAAAAAATTGCCACTTTATACAAAAAATGTATTGACAGATTGCCGCGATACAGTTCTTAACAATGATGCCCAAAGCGCTTTAAATCTTACTTTAGAACTTGCGCTCGAGCTTTGTATGAAGCACACTAGCGCCTTAGTTTGCGCTAGGCGGGCAAATTAGCTTGGGGCCGTAGTGGCGCTTTGAAACTCAGGGAGAATGAAATGAAATTCACAACCAAACTACTCGGTGGAGTGGCCTTTGCTGCGATGGCATCGGCATCGTCCGCTTTTGCGGGCGCGCATGGCGGTGTTTGCGATACGCCGTCGGATATGGGTGATCTTGGCAGCTTTGAAGGTGACGTTGTCACTATCATGGGTTCGATGGAAGGCGAGGATGAAGCGCGCCTGCTTGCAATGGCAAGCTGCTTCGAAGAGGCAACTGGCGCCGTGGTTCAGTACTCGGGTTCGCGCGATTTCGCGGCGTTGATTGTTGCTGATCTTCGTTCTGGCAACGCTCCGAACATCTCGATCTTTCCTCAGCCAGGGCTTGCGGGAGACATGGCGGCCGATGGCTTCCTAACACCATTGGGTGATGACGCCGCAGCATGGATGACTGATAACTATGGTGCTGGTTCGTCGTGGGTCGCGCTGGGTACTTATGCCGGCCCTGATGGCAGCGAAGATTTCTACGGCTTCGCATACAAGCAAGACCTTAAGTCGCTGGTTTGGTATTCGCCAGAGCAGTTCGAAGATAACGGCTACGAAATTCCAACAACGATGGAAGAGCTGATTGCCCTGTCTGATCAGATGGTAGCAGACGGCAACACCCCTTGGTGTATCGGCGTTGAATCAGGCAATGCCACCGGTTGGACCGCGACCGACTGGATGGAAGACCTGATGCTGCGCACCACGACTCCTGAAAACTACGACCGTTGGGTGTCGAATGACCTTGCGTTTAATAGCCCCGAAGTTCTGCGCGCTATGGAAATCTATGGCCAGTTCTCGCGCAATGACGACTATGTTGCGGGTGGCGCTTCTTCGGTCGCAACGACCTTCTTTGGTGATGCGCCAAAAGGTCTGTTCTCGACACCTGCATCGTGCTTGATGCATCGTCAGGCGTCGTTTATCCCAGCGTTCTTCCCAGAAAAAGGTGCCGAAATTGCAGCGGGTGAAGTAGACTTCTTCTACTTCCCACCCTTCGCGTCTGAAGACCTGGGCAACCCAGTGCTAGGTGCTGGTACGCTCTACACTATGACCAAGGACAGCGAAGCAACACGAGCGTTCTTCAAGTACCTACAAGAGCCTCAGGCCCACGAAGTTTGGATGAACAAGGGTGGTTTCCTGACTGCGCACAAAGGTGCAAATCCAGCAGCGTATGAAACGGATGCGCAGCGTAAACAGGGCGAGATCCTGACCAATGCAACCACGTTCCGCTTCGACGCATCGGACCTGATGCCAGGTGCAATTGGTGCTGGGGCGTTCTGGTCGGAAATGACTGCATTCGCAAACGGCCAGGATGCGCAGACTACTGCGGATAATATCCAGGCAGCTTGGGATGCCATCAAGTAAACAAGGCGATTGCCTTTAAGAAATGGGCCGCGCGGGATAGATCGGGCGGCCTGACCTGCCAAACAGTTTTTGAGTTTGGAAAAACCATGCGTTCTCTACGTCCAATTATAGCAAGCAATGGCCTGGCCATTGCTTTGACTGTCATCTTCGTTCTGCCGATTACAGGTGTTCTGGCCTATTCAATTACCGCTCCTTTGGACGACTGGATGGCCGGCCTAGGGGTGTGGTTGCACGAAGCGCGCGGCTGGCGTGTTGATTTGTTCGACACCGAAGAGCGCTTTACCAAAATCGGCTTTGCCATTAGATCCATCGTGATCGCTGTGGGTATTTCATTCCTATATTTCTGGATTACGAATTGGCTGAACGCCGGTTTGTCCCGCGTTCGGGTTGGCAAAGACCTGGGAAAACAAACCGCCATCGTCGAGGCTATCCAACCGTGGATATTTGTTGGCCCAGCATTGGTTCTGCTGACGCTGTTCTTGTTGGTGCCGGCTTTTTCGACTCTAAGTTTGTCTTTTCAAGAGGCAGACGGCACCCGCACCTTAGATAATTACTCATTTCTCTGGAACCCAGACTCGTTGGGCTATGTCCAAATTCGTTACGCCCTTCGCAACTCGGTCATGTGGTTAATTCTTGTCCCTACCGTGTGTATTTCGCTGGGTTTGTTGATCGCGGTTCTGGCGGATTCGACCAAGTGGGGCATCGTTGCCAAGACCCTGATTTTCGTACCGATGGCGATTTCTTTCGTTGGCGCAGCAGTTATTTGGCGCAACATCTTTGCTGGCGGTGGGATCGAGCCGCAGCTGGTGGAAAACGGCGTTACTCCGTCGTATCAGATTGGTCTTCTAAAATCGTTGCTTGGACATACACCCGAGTACAATGAGCCACTCTATAGTCTAGAATTTTGGGGTAATTTCTTTCTGATGTGGATTCTAATTTGGGTCCAGACAGGGTTCGCAATGGTGATTTTCTCGGCTGCTCTGCGTGGAGTGCCAGAAGATACTATTGAAGCAGCGAAAATAGACGGCGCTAACCCGTTTCAGATGTTCTTTCGCATCAAGTTGCCGCAGATATACTCGACGGTCGTTGTGGTCTGGACAACGCTTGTGATCCTTGTGCTGAAAATGTTCGATATACCTTATGCGCTGTCTGCCAACGACGATGATAAGCTGTTGTTGGCAACAATGATGGAGAACGCGCGAAACAACTGGTCCGTGGGCAATGACAACGTAGAGAACCTTTTTGCCTCGATCGCGGTTCTGCTGATGGCAACGGTGGTTCCGAATATGATTTTCAACGCACGCCGACTTCGGCGCGAGCAAAAAGAGATGGGGCACTAACGATGATCAGCCGCGGCTTAAAGCATATCGTCCTGGCCCTGATCGTTTTCATCTGGGTCGTTCCCTTTGTCGCTTTGGTCACCACTTCCTTGCGCTCCGAGACTGCGTCGAAAACCTCGGGCTTTTGGACGGCCTTTACTCCAACCGAGCTGGGGCACCGTTTTGGCACCCATGATGGTGGGGAAGAGTTTGTCGTTTTGACCGGCAATATTTTTGACCGCTTGAACATGGATAAAGACAGCTTCGAAGTATCAGGGGATGTGATTTCGGTCTTCTTTAAGGGCCGCGTACCGGACCCGAATAATGAAGGTGAAACCATTCTAAAACGCCGACTTGTTCCGATGGGCGAGGTGATGGATGTCCGAGGTGGCGAATTTGTATTCCAGGCCAATGGCGATTTTACCTGGACTTTCCCCGAGGCAACTGCACCGCGCCCGAAAAATCTGGACGTCTTTATAAACCAGGATCCCGTATTTGGCACCGACGCCTTTGTCGAGGTTCTATTTGAAGACGAAAATGTTCCGAACGCGCTGATTTCATCGTTTATCGTAACTATTCCCGCAACGATCATTCCCATCACAATCGCAGCTTTTGCAGCCTATGCCTTTGCTTGGATGAGCTTTCCTGGCCGGGACTGGTTATTCGTAATTGTTGTGTCTTTGATGGTGGTTCCAACTCAGTTGGCGTTTTTGCCCATTCTTACTGGCTTTAGCGGAATCGCGTCGTGGGCAACACAATTGAACGCCTGGCTAACAGATTGCGAAGCGACAAACTCGTGCCAGGTTGCATCAAAGACATTTGCAAGTCTCTGGATTACGCATACGGCTTTTGGTTTGCCGCTGGCCATCTATTTGCTGCGAAACTACATTGTTGGCCTTCCAAAAGAGCTTTTGGAAAGTGCCCGTATTGACGGGGCAAATCATCTACAAATATTCACCAAGATGATCGTTCCACTTTCAGTTCCTGCGTTGGCGTCATTTAGTATTTTTCAGTTCCTTTGGGTTTGGAACGATTTGATTGTGGCGCTCTATATCGGTCCCAACAACTCTAATGATCTGGTGTTCCCGATCCGTCTGCAAAAGCAACTGGGCACGTTCAAAGACCAGCTTCACTTGCTGAATGCGTCAGCGGTGATTTCCATGGTGGTGCCCGTGATCATTTTTCTGTCCATGCAGCGTTACTTTATCCGCGGCCTGTTGGCGGGTTCTGTCAAAGGGGGCTGACGGATGCCAGATCTAAAATGGTGGGAAACCGCCGTCATCTATCAAATTTACCCGCGTTCTTTTCAAGATTCTGACGGGGATGGGATAGGCGATTTAAGGGGAATCATGTCGCGCTTAGACTATGTCGCCGGTCTGGGTGTGGATGCGATTTGGATCAGCCCTTTCTTCAAGTCTCCACAAAAAGATTTTGGTTACGATGTTTCGGACTATCGTGACATCAATCCAGAATATGGAACGCTCGCGGATTTTGATGCGCTGATTGACAAAGCTCATGGCCTTGGCCTGAAGCTGATGATCGACATTGTGCCGGCGCATTGCTCGGATCAACATGCGTGGTTTCAGGAAAGCCGCCAGTCGCGCGACAATCCCAAAGCGGATTGGTTCCACTGGGTCGATCCGCTTCCAGACGGGTCCGCGCCGACCAATTGGCTTTCTTTCTTTGGTGGCCGCGCATGGTCTTTCGAGCCGCGTCGCCAACAATACTATTTGCACAACTTTCTGCCCGAACAACCGAACCTGAACCACGCCAATCCAGAAGTGCAGAATGCGTTTGTCGACATCGCCAAGTTCTGGTTTGACCGTGGTGTCGACGGCTTCCGACTGGACGCGGTTCACACAATCAACGCGGATGCGCCACCCTTTAAGAACAATAAACCAAATCTTGACTTCGTTCTGGGAGAGTTGCCCCAACAGCAGCAACCATTTTTTCGCCAACTGAAAGACACTGCGCAGTTGAACCAGCCGTCCATTCAGGGCTTCAGCGAAGCATTCCGCGCGTGTGCCGACTCATATCAAGGGGATCGCTTTCTAATGGGCGAGGTTCATGGTGATGATGCGAATGTTGTCCAAGTTTGTCAGACGTTTACCGCCGAGGGCAGGCTTCATGCGACATATAATTTCGATCTCTTAGCCTGGGATGGCCTGGACGTAGAGGGATTGCGCTACACGCTCAACAAAGCCGTCGCGGCCTTCAACGAAAGTGGCCGCCAATCCTTTTCTTTTTCAAATCATGACGTGCCACGCTCGGCTACGCGCCAATTGGGGGCGCTGGGCTTGGACGCCTCACAATGTCAGGCGATGCAACTTCTACTTTTGAAGTTGGAAACCAGCATGATCGGTTCCACCTGTGTGTATCAAGGCGAAGAACTTGGTCTCGAAGACGTGCGCGACATACCGGTAGACCAAATACAAGACCCTTGGGGCATTGAATTCGCACCGGTCTTTCTAGGGCGCGACACTTGTCGCACACCCATGGTCTGGCGCGCCAGTCAGCCCAATGGTGGGTTCTCTTCCGCCAATCGGACCTGGCTTCCGATTTCAGCGCAACATCTGTCGCATGCTGGGCTGGACGAAGCTGAACGTCCTGTGTCGGTCTACAATCAATTTGCAAAGTTTCTGAAATGGCGAAAGTCGCAACCTGCGATGATGCATGCAAATAAAGTTTCCGAAATCACGGGCGGCGAACGCTCGATTCAATTCGATCGAATAAGTGATCAACAGACACTGCGCTGCACATTTGATTTCGATACGCTTACCGCAACCTTTGAGGAGGTTTAGATGGCTCAAGTTGAACTCAAAAATGTAAATAAGTCCTTCGGGCCGGTTCACGTCATCAAGGACGTCGATCTGGAAATCAATAAGGGCGAATTTGTCGTTTTCGTCGGCCCTTCCGGCTGTGGAAAATCTACCTTGTTGCGCTTGATTGCGGGGCTTGAAACATTGACTTCGGGCGAGATCGTCATCGCTGATCGACCTGTTATGGACCTGCCCCCGTCCGAGCGCGGGATCGCGATGGTGTTCCAATCCTACGCGCTCTACCCACATATGACCGTGTTCCATAATATGGCGTTTTCTTTGTCTTTGCAGGGGTTGCCCAAGTCACAGATACAAGAGCGCGTCGAAGTAGCTGCAAAAATCCTACAGATGGAACATTTGCTTGAAAGACGCCCCGCGGCGCTTTCGGGGGGACAACGGCAGCGCGTCGCCATTGGACGTGCAATCGTGCGTAACCCAGAGGTGTTCTTGTTCGATGAGCCACTTTCGAATCTGGACGCAGCCTTGCGCCATGACACGCGAGTTGAGATCGCGAAACTGCATAATCAACTTGGCGCTACGACCATCTACGTAACCCACGATCAGGTCGAAGCGATGACGCTTGCCGACAAGATTGTTGTCCTAAAAGATGGTGTCGTGATGCAGGTCGGGGCACCGATGGATCTCTTTAACGATCCGGGAAATGAGTTCGTCGCGAGCTTTCTAGGATCGCCGAAAATGAACTTTTTTGGCGGTAAATTAACAGGCCTATCTGAAAGCGGCGAGACGGCTGGCTTTGAAGGCGTCGGTATTTCCGTTGACGCCGTCCGCCTTGTTTCAAGCAATAAAAAGGCAGGGGATGAAGCACGCCTAGGCATTCGACCACAGCACTTGCGCTTGGATGATAATGGCCAGTTGAAAGGTAAAATTACGCTTGTCGAGCGCTTGGGAACCGAAACTGTTGTCGAATTGTTTGATTCTGAAGGCAAGATGTTCCGCTTTGCCTCGCCCGATGCTTTGTCGCTTAGTGTCGAGCAAGAGGTTGCATTCTCATTCGATCAGACAAAAGCGCATCTATTCTAACCCCAGCTAGTCCGTGCATTCGCGCTAGCCTTACAGCACTTGCCGAAGCATTTCGCCAATGAAGGTTCGATCAAGTCAGCAGTGTTTCGCTCGAGCCCACAGTAACAGACTCTGACACGGGGAGAGTTAGCGTTCTGGTTGGCTCCCTCCGACCGGCGTAGGTGTCTAAAACGCGAGATGTAGGGCGGCTTTTTCTCTCAAGGGAGGCGATTTCCGCCGTTGTGCCGCGCCTGGTCGAGCAGTGGGGTGACCTGGCTGACCAGCCGAAGCGGATGGGTGCCCAGGTTCATCAGCAGGAAGTACACCCTCGCAATTGGGATAGTTCGAGCATGTCTAGGCCCATTTCTCAGTACCACTAATTTTTGTTTTCTCTAATAAGGTTTCAGGGACGGGTGGTCTCATGCCCAATGCATGATGAGGTCTGATCTGGTTGTATTGCCTGAGCCAGGCATTGATTGCGACCTGAGCTTGTTTGGTGGTGTGGAACCATTCTGCGTTGAACACTTCTTTTCGCAAGGTCCCGTTAAAGCGTTCGTTGTATCCGTTCTCCCATGGCGAACCCGGATAGATTAGCAGCGGTTGGATGCCAATCCTTTTCAGCCAGTCTTGTAGGTGCATAGAAATGAACTCGGGGCCGTTGTCAGAACGGATAAACTCTGGCTTGCCGTGTTTAATCAGCAGCGGGTGCAGTGCGTCGAGAACATCGTGCGCATTCATCTTGGGCCGTACCGCTACGCACAGTGCCTCACGGGTATATTCATCTAGAACCGTCAGCATTTTATAGCTGCGCCCATTACTAAGCTTTTCGTGAACGAAGTCGATGGCCCAGATGTGGTTAGAGTGTGTAGGCCGTAGCCTTATGACAGAACTGTTCTGATGATAAAGCCGCCGTCGCTTCTTATGCCGGTGGGGCAGTTGCAGGCCTTCTTGGCCCCATAAGCGCTCTATCTTCTTATGGTTAACCTGCCAACCTTCCATACGTAAAAGCGCGGTGACCTTACGATAGCCATATCGCCCATACTGTTTAGCCAATCGGATCATTGCCAAACGCAATTCATCATCACTTGTTGGCTTCGCTTGGTATCGAAGGCTGGAACGTGATAGCCCCAAAACGAAACATGTACGGCGTTCTGATGTGTTCAGCTTTTGACGGGTATGGATCACGGCCTGACGCAACCCATCAACCGTCAGGCCTTCGGCTTTAAGTAATCCAGGCTTTCCTTCAGGATCAACTTGTCAAGCTGCAGCTCTGTGAGGATCTTCTTTAAACGCTCGTTCTCTTTACGAAGAGCACGCATCTCGGAAAGCTGGGAGCGTCCCATACCGCCAAACTTCTTGCGCCAATGGTAATAGGTCTTATCTGAAATCCCAGCCTTACGGCATGAACTCACGACATCCAGACCATCATGTAAATGTACGTCAATCTCACGCAAAATCTTCAGCGCATCTTCGTCCGAATAACGTTTTCCTGCCATCCTTAAACCTCCTGTGACCATAAAATCATGGCATAGTTCTAGGGGGCTAAGACACAGTCACAAGAGAACTTATAGGGTATTCTGGGAGTGGGCGGAAGCCAACCAAATGCGTA